>CAYGLK010000001.1:376484-528379 GCA_964350985.1 uncultured Candidatus Saccharibacteria bacterium | reverse complement strand
GGTTGTGATTGAGATCAATACCATGCCAGGATTTACCAAGATCAGTATGTTTCCAACTCTTATGGGCTTAAGCGGGATTACTTATCCTAAGCTGATTGATAGGTTGATTGGGTTGGGTATGGAGAGGTTTGTCAAGAATCATGTATAAAATGCTAATTCTGCTAGAATAAGTTATATGAGCGTTGTGCTTAAAGACAAACTAAATAAAATTGCTAAAGTTTTTGATATTGATAAGTTAAAAACGGTAAAAGCCGATAAAGAGTATATTCAACGCTATTATCTTAAAAATAAGATTCCATATTCAATTTTTCATACTAGACAGAATTTTGTCCATATGGGCATTAGCAGGGACGGGGTATTTAAGGAGTTTGATTTAATTGAGCATGCAACATTGGTTGATAAATATGTTGTATGTAATAGTGCAAAAAATGTTCTTGAACTAGCAACAGGCCGTGGCGCTAACAGTCTCTGGTTGGCTAAAAAACATCCCGACATAAATTTTCATGGAATTGATATATCTGAAGGGCAAATTTCTTTTGTACAGAAAGCTGCTAAAAAACATCCTAATTTTAATACAGAGTCAGGAGACTTTCATAACTTAGAACAATTTAACGACAACACTTTCGATGTGGTTTTTATTGTAGAGGCTTTATGTCACAGTAACTCAACGGAAAGAGCACTAAAAGAAGTTAAGCGTGTACTAAAAAGTGGAGGCCAATTTATAGTTTTTGATGGTTATCTTGGAGGTAGAGAATTATCTGATGATGAAAAACTAGCTGCAAAAATTACTGAACATGGGATGGCTGTAGATGAGTTTCTTAAATATGAATACTTTAAAAATTTAGCACTTAATAATGGTTTTAATGTAGTAGAGGAAGAAAATGTATCTGAATTTGTTGTGCCAACAATGAAAAGATTTGAAAAGCTGGCCGAACGCTTTTTTAAACACCCGACACTGGGAAAGTTTGTTTCATGGTTACTGCCAAAGGAGTTTACATATAATGCTGTTTCTGGGATGTTGATGCCAGTTTTGTTTGATGGAAAAGTTTTTGAATATTGGGTGACAGTTTTTGGTAACAATAAATAATTATCAGGAATCCTCTCCGAGCCGAGGTGTCTGTTGTGCTTGCGCACATCCAGAAACCTTTCGATTCCTGACAAAAGCAAAACTATTTGCTTTTTCCGGGGTCACTGCATTCACTTCGTTCATTGGTGCCCCCGGCAGGAATCGAACCCACATCTATTCCTTAGGACGGAATAGCTCTATCCATTGAGCTACGAGAGCAATGTGACTACTTTAGCACAATTGATCAAAGCAAGGCTATATTGCTGATATACTATTAAATATGTCACCAGAAACTCCAGATCATGATTTGATAAAGAAGTTATTGCTGGAAAATCAGCGTCTCCTTGAAGATAATAATAAGTTACTTCATAAGATGAGAAGATCGGCACAAATTGGTCTAATCTTTCGTATTATCTGGTTTGTGATTATTTTTGCAGCTCCGTTCTACTTTTATATTACTTATATTCAACCAAATTTTGAAGCTCTTCAAGAAAAAACTAATTTTTTAGAACAATTTAATTCGGAAAATTCTCAACTAGGAGAGTGGTATAAAAATTTAACTCAGTAATTTTTATAGACAAAAGAGATTTAAAAGCGTTTGACATTTATTTTTTACTGTAGCACAATAAAAGATTCAGTTCTTTAAAAACAAAAAGCTGCGTTGAGACAAGCTTTTTGAGTCTTTTGTGATGGACTTAAAAAGCTTGTCTCAACCAAGGCAAGATCGTAAACCTGGGGTCGTAACCCAAAGCATAAAGGTCTATACAAAAAGGCCTAAATGTCTAAATGAGGGAAGGGCAATATGAGTAATACCGGCAGTAGATTGGCAGAAGTTTCCCAAAGACCACGTCGTGGCTTTCGGGAGAAGTCTCCAGACACGATTTCGATTGATGAGGCTGTCAGCATCTTGGGAGAAGGCAGTGTCATCAAGCCGGAAAGAGGAATCCTGCTCGCAGGTGATTCTTTCCAGAAGGCCGCCAGACGAGGTTCATATCTCGTATTTCTCAATGGCAGCGGAAGGGTGGTTACACGCAAGGAGTTGACGGCAGTCAAGGACACTCACTTCCTGGTGTACGTCCCGACGCAAAGTTTGGCTTGCCTCGAGTCTCGTAGCAGAGTCGTGGCAGCTGACGAAGTGCTTCCGTCTGCCTGTTACCACCGGAAGGGGCAGAATGGATACTACGTCTTGGTCCCCAAGATCTTGATGGGTATCGGCGACTGCCAAGATGTGCCATGCATTGAGAATCGTCTTCCGCCTGGGGAAAGATTCTTGCGGGTGCGGGAAGCGGTCTATTGCCTGGCGCTCTTGCCGCCCATTGTCGACCAGACCGCCTGGTGTTGTGACAATGGCTGGATTGCAGTCCGAGAACCTTCTGGCAAGGTCCGGCTCTATCGCTGGAGTGAAAAGCCAGCAGGAACAGAGATGAAGATTGCATCAGCCAGGATCTAACGATCTGGACTGATGTAGATGGTCGAGGTGCGTACGCGCACCCCGACTATTTTTTTATATTAAAAAGTTGAAATAAGTAACTAAACAAGCTAGAATAGCTGAACTTGCTTGGGTAGCTCAGTTGGTAGAGCATTTCCCTGAAGAGGAAGGGGTCGGCGGTTCGAGCCCGCCCCCAAGCACTGCATAATAAAAAAGTCCCTATCGGGGCTTTTTTATTATGCAGTGCTTGGGGAATAAAGCGCTTAGGCGCTTTACGTGTGGACTCGAAGCTCCGGACGATGTTTTGTGAGCTTCCAGCGAACAAAACAAGGAGGAGCCGAACAAGAAAGCGAGTCTACTATATGATACGAAGTATCTTATAGTAGCCGCTATTCTGGTTCGAGCCCGCCCCCAAATCAATCACTTGGTTACCATCAGGATCAGCCCGCCCCCAATAAACAAAAACCTCGACATTTGTGTCGAGGTTTTTGATTTAGTAGATTACTTCGCTACTACATTTGATCTCACCTTCAATTGAGTACTTCGGTGCTTATCTAGTTTAGGTAAACGAATTTCAAGTAGACCGTGTTTCTCTTGAGCCTCTGCTTCATCAATCACTACTTCTTCTGGAAGTACTAGTGTACGGGTGAAACTCCCCCAGAATAGCTCGCGATGAAAGTAGTTGTCATCATTTGTCTCTTGGTATTCTTCACGGATGCCACGGATAGTTACCATGTCTCGGGTGATAGCAATATCGAGGTCAGCAGGGCTAACGCCAGCAACTAGTGCCTTGATAATAATCGCTTCATTTGTCTGGTACATATCAACTGGAAGTTCTCCTTCTTGTGGAGCTGACTCTTCATGATCGTCTTTATCCCAATCATTTTCATCTTCCATTACTTCTTGATCCTCATTTTCATCTTCACCAAAACTATGCTCGTCGTCGAGAATTCGATCGTAGTCTTTTGCTGGTACTGAGCCAGTTAGTCTTTCTAGGAATGATGGTTTTTTCATAAGATAATTTATTTACGTAAGAGCGATAATTTTGATGATTCTAATAATTTTAGTTTTTCAAACAGTAGGAACAAAATGATAATCCCCATCCAGACAAAAAGGAAGATGATTAGGATTCCTCCGCCACTTGCATCTATTATAAAAAAGTTAAACAAGGCATGCAATAAAATAGCCATGAACAACCCAAGACTACTAAACACTAATTTTATAGTATCAGACTTATAGTAAGCAAAAGCTAAGGCTACTCCTACTGTCGCTGAAGCTAGAACGTGAAGTAAGGTAGCTCCTAAAAAGCGGAAAGATCCTGTCACTGTCGCAGTGAGGTAGTCACCAGCTGAGAGAGGATTAAGGATAAATAAAGTGTTTTCTAAAGCAGCAAAGCCTAAAGCAATCGCAATCATATAGATAATGTAATCGATCGGTTCATCAACTGCCTTATGCCATAAAATAACTATAAGAGCAGCTGTATATTTAAGTACTTCTTCAATAATCACCCATACTAAAACAACATTAGAGCCGCTATAGACGTCCATCGCTAGTCTCTGAAGTGGAAGAACAACCGGCACGACAGCCATGCCAGCTATAAAAGTAATAATAATCAGGATTATCGGTTCAGGATTTTTTCGGTCTTCACGTAACCAAAACCAAAGCCAAAAAATCATAGGGACTAAGGCTGCCAAAAAAGCAATGGCAAATTCAACAGAACCAATACTAGAACTCATATCTTAGCATTGTATCAGGTTATCCTGGCTAACTTGAGGATTTTTTAAAGCTTAGGGGATTAGGCTTTAGGCCACTTTGCCACCATCAGTAAGTTATTTTCTTCTTTTTTTAGTTCTTGAGGGATGTTTTGCCAGACAGCTTCAGTCACAAACGGCATAAAAGGATGAAGAAGTTTCAATGAATCAATAAAGATACTACTAAGTAGTTTTTTTCTTGAAGCGATAGCGGCCATATCTTCAGAACGGAAAATCCCTTTACTCTCCTCTAAGATTTCAGCTGCAAATATATCCCAAATATAGTGATAGATTTTTTCACCAGCAAGGTGAAGTTGGTAATTGGCAATATCCTTACTAACCTCAGTAATTAAAGATTTGAATTGCTCATCGAGTTTTTCATCTGCTGCTACAAGCGAAGCATTATCATCAGTATCTTGCGTGTTTTCTAGAACAAAACGAGAGATGTTCCAGAGTTTGTTAGCAAAGTGTTTGTAGCCACGAATCTTTTCTTCTGAAATCCGACTATCTGTACCCGGTGCCGTTCCCATTATCAAAGAGACTCGAACAGCGTCCATTCCGTATTTATCAGCCATATCTACCGGATCAATGTTATTGCCAAGCGATTTAGATATCTTTCGGCCTTGACCATCTCTAACTAGTCCATGAAAGTAAATATTTTTAAACGGAACTTGTCCAAGGAAAAAACCACTCATCAAGATCATTCGAGCCACCCAGAAAGGGAGGATATCGTAACCAGTTTCAATTAAGGTTGTTGGATGGTAGTTCTTTAGGTCTGAAGTATCTTCAGGCCATCCTTGAGTGGTAAAGGTCCAGAGACCAGAAGAGAACCAGGTATCTAATACATCTTGATCTTGTGTCCAATCGTCTCCAGGTGATTTGATTTGGACTTTCATTTCATCACCTTTGTACCAAACTGGTATACGGTGACCAAACCATATTTGTCGACTAATACACCATGGTCGAAGGTTTTTAGCCCAGTGGCGATATATTTTATCAAACCGTTCTGAGACAAACTTAATATCACCAGTCTCAGCAACTTTAAGCATTAGATCTCGTAGTGAAATATCACTACCGCTAGCAATATCAGTCAGTTCTGAGTGTTTGATAGTAAATTCTTTTTCTACATCAACCCACCATTGTAGTTTTGGTAAAGGTTCTATAATTCCACCGGTCCTTTCGGCAGTTGAAACGTTTTGATTTACTTCTTCTTCATTCTCTAGCAAGCTTTCATCTTTAAGCCAACTAAGTACTATCTCTCTAGCTTCTACTACTTTTTTATTATTCAAACGACCTTCAACTGTCATCTTGGCGTATTCGTTGATGACTTGGGGTCTCTCTAGGTTGTGTCGATCAGCTATTTCCCAGTCGATCTGACTATGAGCTGGAGTAACACCAAGAGCACCGGTTCCAAACTCAGGTTCAACAGCTTCGTCAGCAACAATTTTGACGTGTAATGGAACGTCACAAAAAACCACATCAAATTCTTGACCAATAAATTCCTTGTATCGAGCATCATCTGGATGGACAGCTACAGCAGTATCACCAACCTTTGTTTCTAAACGGGTGGTAGAAATAGCAATGGGGAAGTTCTTACTATATTTAAAAGTGTATAGCTTGGCTTTGCGTTCCTCGTAGACTATTTCGTCGTCAGAGATAGTGGTTTGACCTTTTGGGTCCCAATTAACAATCCGATTACCACGATAGATTAGACCGGCCTCATACATCCGTACAAAAGCCTCCATTACTGCCTGGTAGCGTTTTTCGTCCATAGTGTATGCATAACGGCTCCAGTCCAGAGAGGCACCAATAGAACGCATTTGTGACAGAATGGTTGTCTTACTGTTTTCTACAAAATCATCAATTCGTTTTAGTAGTTCATCTCTGCCTAAGTCATGGCGACTTTTACCTTCGGCTTTTTGAATATCTTTTTCTACTCGGGCTTGGGTAGCGATAGCGGCTGAGTCAGTTCCTGGTATCCACAAAGTTTTTTTACCTTGCATCCGTGCTTGTCTGACAAAAACATCTTCTATAGCTACCATTAAAGCACTACCCATATGGAGAGTTCCGGTCACGTTTGGGGGAGGTAAGACCATAGAAAAAACTTCTGCGTCACTTTTTGTGATCCCTTTTTCGATACAAACGTCTGGATTAAAAAACCCCGACTCTTCCCAAAGAGTGTAGAGATTTTTTTCGTGAGCCGCTGGATCGTAGGGCTTTAAGAAAATTTCTGGAATTTTGGATTTGTTTTCGTATTCGTTCATAAAAAGACTATTTATATAGCGAATAGTAACATTACTTTGGTCTTATTTGAAGTGACTAGCTCTAGAGTGACTGATTGCCGTTGGCGCGAACATTGGTGGCAAAATCTGTGGCAGACATAGCCTCATTTAAGTGTGAGTGACCAGCTAGAGCGATCATAATACTGTTGTCAGTTGAAAGAGAGACATCTGGTAGATACACTTGGAGACTATTATCTTCTAGCTTTTTTATTTCTTTTCTTAAGAAACTATTAGCAGAGACACCGCCGCCTAAGATTAAGCTGTTCACGCTCAATTCTTTAATAGCCGCAGCACTTTTTTTAACTAGTATTCCAACCGCTGCTTCTTCAAAGTCTCTGGCTAAAGCCTTCTTTTCATCTTCAGTTAAGCTCTTGTCAGCAATGGCATAACGAACTGCAGTCTTCAGTCCAGAGAAAGAAAAGTCCAGATCTCCAGAATGAAGCATTGGTAAGGGAAGTTTGGCAAAAGGAGGTAGGTTTTCTGTTCTAGCTTCGGCAGCCAGGTTCCCGATTTGTGGTCCGCCAGGGTATGGCAATCCAAGAAGACGAGCGACTTTATCAAAAGCTTCACCAACTGCGTCGTCGCGAGTTTGACCAACCTTTTTATATTGACTCCAGGTTTCCATGAGAACCAATTCAGTATGCCCTCCAGATACTAAAAGAGCTAAGGCCGGAAAAGTAACTTGCTTTAATGAATTATTTTCAAAAATAGAAGCTAAGATATGTCCTTCCATATGATCAGCCGGAATGACTTTAGTTTCCCAAAGCAAAGACAACGCACGGGCAAAATTTACCCCAACCCATAGTGCTGGTTCAAGTCCTGGTCCACAAGTGACAGCGATGGCATCGATTTGTGGCCGACCAGATTTTTCATGAAATGCCAATAACTCTTCTCCAAGATCACCTTCGCGGTTTAGAAGTTCTTTAATCTTTTCTGTTTTCTCTGTGTCCAGTGTCGTCTGCTCTAAAGATAAACCTGCTTCTTTTAAAGCTTTTTCCATCATAGGCAAGATTGTAATGATGTGTTCACGCTTGGCTAAGGCAGGAAAGACTCCGCCGTACTCTTTATGAATATCAATTTGTGAAAAAAGGGAGTTGCCTATTACTTCGTATGTAGCATTAGGAAAATCACCTTCAACCTTAAGGATACTGATAGCGGTCTCGTCGCAGCTAGTTTCGATAGAAAGCAAGATCATTATTGACATTTATAGCATAAAAAGGCCCCCAATAGCGATGAATTGCTAAAGGGGAACCTGGCGTTTTTCGGCAGTACCAGCAGATTTAGACCAAGCACTGGTCCTCGTACAGATCTTCATGCTTCCCGCTCGTGGCAGGCTTGCGGCTCCAATCCATATGATGGGACTAATATTTAACAGCCTACTCTCACTGACACTGCCGAAATTGAAATGTATCAAACTAAGCCAAAGAAGTCAAATATAAAAAGAAAACCTCTTTCGCGTTGTATTGCTAGAGAGGTTTAGGGGTTGCTGCTTCCGCGCCCTGAGTCAGAAAGGCCCACCGCCCCTAGCTCCTTCAGTAAGGAAACTAGAACCCATGGCCACCCAACGACTTTATAGCCGGTCGCGGTCAGCAGCAGAATTTTATTATATTTAAATGTTGATCGCTGTCAATTTTAACAAAATAAAAACCCGCTTAACGCGAGCTCTAAAGAACCAGCCTGCTCGCTGGGACGCGCTTTGGTTTCAGCAGTCGACGACCTTTCGAAGGGGAGGACGAAATTGTCGAGTGAAGAAGCATCTGCGCGTCCCAAACGAGCAGCTGTCTTGGAGTATAGTCTTTTCTCTGCCGATGTCAAACCTAATCCCGCAGAATTAAACTAACTTTGTCGTCGATACAGGACTTGAATCTTACAGATTCAGTATCCTAATTGGCTACTTTATTTCGCTTCGCTCATAAAAATCTTACTTTTTTGTGGGGTCAAGTTTCTAATTCACTACGTTCATAAGAACTTCCTCCCCGGACTCGACTGTTTTGGCATTAGTGATAGCCAAAACATGTCTCCGTCTGACACTTGAGTGCGGAAGCAAAACTCTTTGCTTCCTATACAAAACAACCCTGCCTTTAAAGGCAGGGTTGTTTTGTATACTCATGTGTCCGATACAGGACTTGAACCTGTGACCTCTACAATGTCAATGTAGCGCTCTACCAGCTGAGCTAACCGGACAATACTTAATATCAGTGGCACGATCATAGCATATTTTAATCTACTCATAAATACTCATTTAACTTCTTGGTAACCTTTCTTTACAAAACGGAGTAATATTAAGGAAAGTTAAAATAATTTTTTATGTGTGGAATATTTGGATACGTTGGTAAAAAACAAGCAGCACCGATTCTACTTGAAGGATTGAGGACGCTTGAATATCGCGGTTATGATTCTGCTGGTATTTTCATCGCTGGACAAGGAGCGATAAAAGCTGCTGGTCCGATAAAAAACCTTGCTAGTAAAATCACTGACAGTTTTAAAGGTACTGCTGGTATTGCACACACTCGTTGGGCAACTCACGGTGCTCCAACTGAAAAAAATGCTCATCCGCATCATGATATGAGCCAGTCTCTCTGGCTAGTCCACAACGGAATCATTGAAAATTATCGTGAATTAAAAGAAGGACTAACGGTCCAAGGTATTCGTTTTGAGTCTGATACTGATACTGAGGTTTTAATAAAGTTAATCGGTTCTTTTTACCGAGGCAACCTACTCCAAGCGACTCGCTCTGCACTTAAGGCGGTTCGTGGTACTTACGGTATTGCAGTGATGAGTGAACGTGAGCCAGAAAAGGTGGTGGTAGCACGTTTAGGTAGTCCGATTGTTCTTGGTATCGGTAAAAATGAAAATTTTATTTCTTCAGACCCTTCCGCGTTACTAGTACATACTAAAGAAGTGGTTTACTTAGACGATGGTGATATGGCAGTAGTTACTAAAGATGATTATGAAATAACTACCATCGCTGGTGCTAAGCGAAAGAAAAAGTCAGAACAAATAGAATGGAGCCATGAAGCAGTTCAAAAAAATGGTTATGAACACTTTATGCTTAAGGAAATATTTGAAGCTCCTGAAGTAGTAGAGAACACTATTCGCGGACGCATCTCAGCTGAGGAAGGGACAGCTAAGCTTGGTGGTTTAGAGAATGTTTTAACTAGCATTAGAAATATTGAAAGGTTACATATAATTGGTTGTGGGTCAGCGTACTATGCCGGCTTAGTTGGGCGCTATATGCTCGAAGAGTACGCTAGACTACCGGTTGAGGTAGAGCTTGGTAGTGAGTATCGCTATAAGAAAACTTATCCAGATAAAAAAGCGGCCGCCTTTTTTGTTAGTCAGTCTGGGGAAACGGCAGATACTAGAGCTTCACTTGAGAAAGCCAAAAAAATGGGCATGTTAACTCTCGGCATGGTTAATGTGGTTGGTTCAGCAATCTCGAGAGAAGTCGATGCTGGTATTCACAGCCACGCTGGTCCAGAAGTAGCTGTTGCTTCTACCAAGGCCTTTATTTCTCAGCTAACCGCCTTTGCTTTGTTTACTTTATTCTTGGCGCGAGAGAGGGGAATGACTAAAGCTGAAGGTTTGGAGATTTCTAAAGCATTAAAAGAATTACCAGATGTGCTGAGGGCAGTTTTAAGAAATTCAGCACAAATACAAAAAATCGCTAAAAAATATTCTGGTTACAGAGACTTTATGTATATAGGACGGACTTTCCATGCGCCTATTGCTTATGAAGGTTCACTTAAACTTAAAGAAGTCACCTATATTCATGCAGAAGCTTATGCTGGAGGAGAATTAAAACACGGTCCTATTGCAATGCTTGATAAAGATTTTCCGATCTTTGCCTTAGTACCTCAAGATGCTGTTTATGAAAAAATGGTTTCTAATATTGAAGAAGTAAAAGCTCGCTCAGCGCCAGTAATCGCTTTGGCTACAGAAGGGGACTTACATATTGCTGAAGTTGCTAATGATGTGATCTACATACCGAAAGTTCATCCCTTGCTGCAACCAATAGTCTCTGTTTTGCCGCTTCAATTATTCGCTTACTATGTGGGAGTCGCTAAAGACTTAAATGTCGATCGTCCGAGAAACTTAGCCAAGAGTGTGACAGTGGAGTAGGTGTTCATAGCCCAGAACTTACTCAATCTAAAGAGTATAATTAACAGAGTTATTAATCATTTTATATTTTGTCTATGAAAAATTTATCTAAGAATCAGTTGGCGGTTTGGTTTATCTCTTTAGCTTTTACATTTGCTTTAGGTCACTATTGGGCAACAGTCAGTCTATAACCCTGTATGTTTAAAATTGGTAGGAAGGCACCCTTATTTAAGTTGCTTGATCAAGATAATAAAACACAGTCTTTAAAAACTTCTTTAGGTAATTGGATAGTCATTTATTTTTATCCAAAGGACGATACTCCAGGATGTACGAAAGAGGCTTGTGCTATTGCTGATGTCTATAAAGATTTTAAACGACAGGGAGTAACTGTCTTTGGAGTTAGTAAAGACACACCAAAATCACATAAGAAATTTGCCGAAAAATATAATCTTCCGTTTACCTTACTTTCCGATCCAACTATGGAGATGATGGATAAATACGGAGCGTTTGTTGAAAAGAAAATGTATGGGAAAGTGGTCCGTGGTACTAATCGTATTACTTATGTAGTTGATCCAGAAGGGAAGATTGCAGCGGCCTATCCTGAAGTCGATCCAGCCAGCCACGCTCTCCAGCTTTTGGCGGATGTGAAGAAGTTGAAGAAATCTTTTAAAAAGGACTAAACAAAAAACCGCTTGGATAAAATCCAAGCGGTTTTTCGTTTTATATCCTTAGCCTTTAAATTCCTCCTCTACAATCTTTCCGTCTTTAACAGTATAGACAGCGAGTTCTGTCATGCTTTGTCGGCCAGCGTCTTTGTAGGTAATATCCATGAAAAAAGTAACTGCAAAGCTGTTGTCGGCTACTAGCGGTTCACTGCAGGTTGTCTCGTGTATTTCAGCTACACTAGCGTACCAGCCTTCACCTTTTTTCTTAATAGCATCCATCCCTTTATGTTCAGTTCTTTCTCCGTCCCAGTTTTCAATACTTAAAATATCTTCAGAGTAAAGTTCTTTGTAAGCTAGTTCGTGATTATTTTCACGATTTAAAGCTACTAAACGATCAGCAATTTCTTGTGTTGTCATATATTTAAATATTCAATAGTAATATCTCAATTATAACACTCGGAAAAAAGTGATCCAATGACAAGAATACGGTAATATACTTTGGTGGAGTATATTTTTCTTTCTCTCTTTGTCTTATCTGGGCCACTTCTAGTTCTAGGTCTGATCTTTCCTAATTTCCTCCAACGTCTGTATAAGCGCACTCTAACCAGGAAGCAAAATTTACTAATTTACGGCTTACTTTGGTTTGTGTCTGTCGTTGGTTTTGGGATGACTGCTCCAGAAGTGCCAATAGCTAATACTGCAGCAGTAGAGGTTGTAAATATTACAGACACCAAAGTAGGAATTTTTGATGAAGAAAATATTGTCAGTGATTCAGAATTACTTAAAGAATATTCAAGTACAGAGCAGGGTATCGAGACAATAAATAAAGTTTCAGACTCAGATTCTCAGAATGAAGCAGAAACTTACCTTGTCACGAGAGTAGTTGATGGCGATACAATTGATGTTTTAATTGACGGAGAAAATAAACGGGTTCGTTATATTGGTGTTAATACACCAGAAACAGTTCATCCAAGTAAGCCAGTGGAATGTTTTGGTGCAGAAGCTTCAAGCAAAAATAAAGAGTTGGTTGCAGGGAAACAGGTCAGATTAGTAAAAGATGTGAGCGAGACAGATAAGTACGGGAGATTGCTTCGATATGTGTATGTCGATGATATTTTCGTAAATTTAACTCTAGTAAAAGAAGGTTATGCTAATGTCTCTACTTATCCTCCAGATGTTGCTTATAATGATGTCTTTCTGAGTGCAGAACAAGAAGCTAGAAAATTAGGAACAGGGCTTTGGGGAGAAGGTTGTGAGAATGAGAGTGTTAGTGAAGTAGCTCCAGTCGTGTCTCCTGTAGTACCGGTGGTTCAATCTAGCTCTGGTTCACAGTGTGTAGTCAAAGGAAATATCAATTCTGATGAAGTTAAAATCTATCATGTGCCTGGTTGCCAATCTTATAACCAGACTAGAATTAACGAGGAGGCTGGGGAGCGGTGGTTTTGCTCTGAACAAGAAGCGCTAGAAGCGGGTTGGCGCAAAGCGTTGAATTGTTAATGTCCCCTTCTTCTTTTAACGATTTAAAAATTAGTAAGGTTTTTCTCCAATGTAGTTTCCGGGGGGATTGTAGCGACAGACCCATATTTCTTTCTGGGAGTTTCCGTTTCGACAGACGCTTACTCCACAACCAACTTCTGAAGTTTCTTCCCAAACTATTTGTGTATAGTGACCACACTGCTTTCCTGGTACACAACTATTTTCAGCGTAATTATAATCAACTTTTTCAGCTGCCCACGAATTTACTACTCCTTTGGGTGTGGCGATCAGTCCGTCTTCAATGTTACCAGTTTGTGAAGCCCAGTATAAGTTTTCACCGTAGTTTGTTTTTGGGTCATGTTTTATTTCACAATCATTATATTGTAGTTTGTCACTCCACTTTTGGGCATCCCGTGCCAGTGTTTTTGAATAGGTAAGTTGAGCAATACCAACATCTCCTCGTATAGTGTTGTGTGCTGCGAGTATTATTAAAGGATCAAAAGTAAATTGAGTTGTTTCAGGTTTTACTACTGGCAAGTCAACTTTGATTTCTTCAGCCTTAGGGGTGGTATTTAAAGTGGTTGTCGAAGGCGTGCTAGTTATAGATTTCTCTATAGTAACTTCTTCTGTCAATTCAAGAGTGGTTGTATTTATCTCAGTAGCATTTTCGGTCATTTCTTGTTGGTCAATATTTTTTTCTGAGTTATTACTTATAATTATAAATAACAGAAACGCAGAAATGACCATTAGTATAGAAATGACACCGTAGAAAATAATTCGTGTTCTGGACATATTATTAAGTCTACAACATAGGTTTAAGCAGGTCTATTGTACGACTAATTTCTTTTCAGATCTCATTGATATATAATGAAAATCATGAAATACACTCAGAAATTTAGTGATCTGACCAAAAAAGATGCTCATATTGCTGGAGGGAAAGGAGCTTCCTTAGGGGAGATGTTAGCGGCTAATATTCCAGTACCTGACGGCTTTGTGGTGACGGCGGATACTTTTGATTATTTTATTAAGGAAACAGACCTCATTCAAGAGATTGAGGCGGTTTTGAATACTGTCGATCATAAAGTAATTCATACAGTAGATAGTGCTTCAGAAAAGATTCAATCCTTGATCATGCGTGCCACAATGCCACAAGCTATTGCTGACGAAGTCCTTGAACAATATGGTAACTACAAGATGGAATATGTGGCTGTACGCTCTTCAGCCACTGCAGAAGATGGTGCTGATCATGCTTGGGCTGGGCAACTGTCTTCATATCTCAATACCACCAAAGATACCCTACTCCAGCAAGTTAAAAGTTGTTGGGCAAGTCTTTTTACTCCAAGAGCTATTTTCTATCGTTTTGAAAAGGGATTAAACACGACACATATTTCAGTGGCGGTTGTGGTTCAAAAAATGGTCAATTCCGAAAAATCTGGAATCGCTTTTTCTGTACATCCGGTAACTGAAGATTATAATCAAATAATCATTGAAGCCGGATTTGGTCTTGGCGAAGCAATCGTTTCTGGTTCTGTTACTCCAGATGCTTATGTTGTTACCAAAGAACCAAGAGATATTTTAGATATTAACGTTAGTAGCCAAAACAAGGCCTTATATCGCTCAACTAAGTTGGATGCAGAACACGGTTTTAATGAATGGATCGAACTTTCACCAGAGCAAGCTGATCAACAAGTTTTAGATAAAGAACAAATATCTGAACTGGCGAATATTATTGTCACTATTGAAGATCATTATGGATTTCCTTGTGATATAGAGTGGGCTTTTGAAAACAATGCTTTTTATATTGTCCAAAGTCGCCCGATTACGACACTTTCAGTAACTAAACCTACTAATAAAGAGGCAGACAAAATAGCAACAAATTCAACTACTGAAGTAGCTTGGCAAAAAATGGCAGCACGTACTCAAGATTTACTCCATTGGGATGCCAACATCAGTGCTCGTAGAGAAAAAATAAATATTGGTCCAGTCTACTTTGGCTCTAGAAATGATTTAATACTCAAGAATGATGTCGTGTTGCCAATTTTTTTCGGCAAGAACGCTCCAATAAATGAACGTACCAACCTACATGAGTATTGTAAAAATGTATCAAAGGAATTGGAAGAAAACATTGAAAAAGTAATCACTCAAATCAAAACTGATCTTAAAATTGTCCCCGGAGAAACAAAAACAGACGCTTTGTTTTTATATAAAACTTTCCGAAGAAACATGGGTTATATGTTATTCGGACTAAGCTGTAGTAAGGTGCCGTTGGAGTTTCTTAAAGAGTCTTTGGGGGATCGTTTTTTACCCATAAAAGAAGAATTGTTACGTCCCCATAGCCGAACTTTGATTGCTAGAGAATCTCAAGCAATCTATTTAATTCAAAATGAAATTACAAATAAATCAGCTGAGTGGTTGAATGAACAAGCAGAAAATCTAGCGAAAGAGTATGGTTTCATACATTCAGAATATGTCTCTAAGAGTTGGAATGCTGCTGATTACAAGAGAATTTTGCAAGGCAATGTTTTGGAAATTAACGAAAGTTCTGATTTTACCCAAACTCAATTCTCGGAATATGAACAATGGTTAGCCAGTATTGTACAGAAGCTTTCTTATTTACATGACGAAGGAAAAACAGCTTTAGTTAGAGCAAATTGGGCCTTGCGTGAGACTTTGAAAGCCCTAGGTTTAGACGATTCATTGTTACGGCTCACTGAAAAGGAATTTTATCAGTGGGCTGAGGCAGATACTTTGCCAAGTGTCGAAGAATTGGAAGAACGTAAAACTCACTTTGCCATACTTTCACAAGGTGACCGTTATGAGTTTTTCTTTGGTAAAAAACAGGTTGAAGAATTTGCCATGGCTCAGGGGTTGGAAAAAACTGAAGTTCAGAAGAGTAACCTCTTAGAAGGAAAGGTTGCTTTTGCTGGTGTGGTACAAGGTAAGGTGAGAATCATCCAGACTCAAGAAGATAGTAAGTTGCTTAAGGAGGGTGAAATTTTGGTTGCTGGAATGACCACTCCTGCATATATTGACGCTATGAGAAAAGCCGCAGCTTTTGTTACTGACGAAGGTGGAGTTATTTGTCACGCTGCAATTGTTGCCCGAGAATTTAGAAAACCTTGTGTAGTAGGAACCAAAGTAGCGACTGAAATATTAAAAGACGGAGACTTAGTCGAGGTCGATGCAGATAAGGGAGTGGTGAGGATTTTGGAGAAGAATGATTCATTGCCTACTGATGTGACTGCACCTAAAGAAGAATTTTTTGATAAGCAAATTTCCTTGACGGAATGGCTTGGAAATATGAGTCATGAAGACGCTGCAAAACATCGGGATGAGGATAATGAGAAGAGAGAACGGCTAGCTGTTTTGAATGAAATTACTGGGATACCATTCGATAGACCAACCCAGTTTAGTTTAAGTGATGTAGTTGATAGATCAGATGAATTTAAATCATATTTAGAAAACCATGGTAGTGAAAAATGTGCCCTACGTTTGATCCCTTTGGATAATAATTTGAAGAAGCTAAGAATGAGAGGTAAGACTGTGCGAGAAGTGGTCGAAACTTGGTTAGTTGAACAAGAAGTCGATCCTTCAAAGTATCGAGCGGATTTTGTTCCTGATGCAGACATCAGTTATTGGTCGACCATATTTGTAGTCAGTGAATCAGGTATTCGCGGCGAAGTTATTGCTGACTCTCATGAAAAATTAACCCAAGGATTTTACTTAGAAAACACACCGATTTCTTTCGAGTATGATTTCAACGAATGGAAACTTGTACCTGCTAATAAAGAAGCAGAGGAGCATCTTAAAAAAGTGGTTAGTTATTTGAAAGTTAACGAGACGCAAAAAGCTGAGATTTCAAAACAGTTAAATGGAACATTTAGTTTTGACTACTTAAATGGCTATTTTGAAACAGTGGATACAGATCAAGGGCTGTGGTTTATTGACTATAATCGTCTAATCACACAACAAATACCAAGTATTAATGCATCTGAAGTAAAAGGTGATCTTAATGGACAAACAGCTTGTTTAGGAAAGTACAGTGGTACAGTTTCTGTTGTTACAGATCCAGCTTCAGATAAATTCAGTAAGGGTGATGTTTTGGTTTGTGATATGACCTCGCCGACATTTTTACCACTAATGTCCCAGGCTGGTGCAATAATTACCAACAGAGGAGGAGTGACATGTCATGCTGCTATTGTTGCTCGTGAACTCAATATCCCTTGTGTAATTGGAACAGAAAAAGCAACCCAGGTTTTGAAAAACGGTGATAGGGTCGAGGTCGATGCTGACAATGGAGCGGTGAGGATTTTGTAAAGAAGAGATTAACTAATTTTTCTTTAAAAGTTCATTAGTTAGTTCTTCTACTCCTAACTTAGTTTTGGAAGAGTAGGGGAAGAGTTTGTGTCCACGAAGTTGTTTGCCAAGGTCTTTTAAGCGGTTTAAGTACTGTGATTTTTTGATTTTATCAACTTTATTTAAGACAACTACAATATCTTTGCCGGCTCTCTCTAGTTCTCCAAGCATCTCTAAGTCAGAGTGTGTTGGCCCTACTTCAGCATCAACCAATAGTACGACTCTGGGATTGTGTTTTGAATCAAAGAGGTACCAATAGATAAGCTTTCCGAGTTTCTCCCAGATTTTTATTTCGGTCTTAGCAAAACCGTATCCAGGTAGGTCCATGAAGTAATGGGTGTCATTGATTGAAAAGACATTGATCTCTTTAGTTCGTCCTGGCGTCTTACTAGTGATTGCTAGATTTTTTGAGTTAGTAAGTGAATTGAGGAGACTAGATTTTCCAACATTAGAACGGCCAATAAAAGCAATCTGAGGAATTCCATTTTCTAGAATACCGTTATCGCCCTTAACTCCTCGAACAAACTTTGCTGACGTTATTTTCATATTGGCATCCTAGCAGATAAAGAGGGAGATGGCGATCTTAAAAAATCAGGTCCTTTTTACATTATCCAGTAGATTTGATAACCTTAGTATATTAAAAGTAGCAATATATCTATGAAAAAATTGTTTTTGATTTTAGCGCTTGTTTTTGTTGTCTTGGTTAGCTACGCATTATTTGCTAACAATAGTACTACCGAAAAGGAAGTTGTTTATGTGACTGAACCAGTAACATTTATTGAGGATGATCGACAATTTACTGTTCAATATAGTGATGGTGCTGACTACGCTCAGATTAGTCTAAGTGGCGTTCAATATGAACTAGAACGCTCTATATCTGCATCTGGAGCAAAATATACTAACGATGATGAATCTATTGTATTTTGGGAACATCAAGGAGAAGCAATGTTAGAAGTAAGAGGCGAGGCGGTTTTTGAAGCTGCTATGCCAGTGGGTGAGAATGACGAAAATCTACTTACCTTTAATATTGAACCAGAACGAAAGCCTTGTACTGGAGAAGGTGAGATGGAATGCCTAATAGTAAACGGTGAATACTTTTACGACTCTATTGATGGTTTTGAATTTGAGTCTGGCTATTCATATGAATTGATTGTTGAGAGAACAGAGCGTGAATCAGTACCAGCAGACGCCAGTGTCTATGAGTATCGTCTTGTAGAAGTAGTTAGTAAAGAAGCAGTAGATAAAGATGATTCAAAGTTACCTGAAGGGACAGTAGCTTTCGGAGGGACTCTAGAAGCCGTCAATACTAGTTGTTTTGCAGACGGTATTTGTAGCGCTACAGTAGAAGGAAAGACAATTATACTCTTACGAGGCTGGTCTAGAGATACTGTTGGTGAGGTGAGATTCGAGGATGGTATTGGCGGACTGGAGTCACATATAGGAAAGCCAGTAAATGTCTTTGCAGCTGAAGCAGAAGACGGATACACATTGTATGGTTCAGAAGATTACTATATTGAGGCGGGGATTTAGGATTAGTATTTTTTCACAAAATTAAAAAGACCAAGATTTTATATCTTAGTCTTTTTAATTTTGTGAGCCTATGTAGTACGATTGTGTTCGTTGACTAAGTTACTAAACTAAACCATACTTTAGAAAGAAACTTTATAAGAGTAAACTAGATTTTTATGGATAGTTTTAAATTAAAAAAGCAGAATAGTAAAGAGTATGCTATTACATCTGTTGTCAGCGGAGTTGCGTGTTTTTTAGCTCCTGGCTTCATTATTTTTCTTGCACCAGTTGGTTTCTTGTCGGGAGTTATAGCATTGTATAAAGGTAAGGGTCAAAACATGGCTAAAGGTCACTATATATTAGCCATAGCTGGAATCGTTCTTTGTTCTTACTTTGGTTATACTGTGATTTCTTGGTATGTGTCTCTAACGTAATTAATTTAAATACTAAATTATTTTAAAATTACAAACAAAAAAGCGCCCAAAGGCGCTCTTTTTTGTACTCGTGACCCTATGTAGTACGAATTGGAACCTTTTAATCAATTCGATTTCAATATTAAAAGTTTTGCTTTTAACTAAAATTTAATAAAAAAGTTGCCCCGCAAGAAAGCGGGGCATTTCTTTGCACCTTGGTGCAGTGTCGCTATTTGAATTATGTCCTCGGGCTTCTAGTGAGCAATCACTCGTTGACCACGAGTACTTTGTGGAATTACCATGGTCGACAAGTGTAGCGCCACAAGAAGCGTTATGACCAATGAAATTGAGTGGTTTTCGACGTAGAACAGTGAAAGTTCAACACTCTTGACCAGAGTAAGGAATATACTCAGGAGTCCGGTTATTGCCCAGGCTTTTCGTTGTGTCAGGGCGGCTTTGAGACAGACACCACACATGATTAGCCATAGGCACAGATCGGTAAAACTCAGTGGTAATGTCTCTCCACTAAGTTTTATCAAAAATTGCAAAGTAGCTGCCAACCCCATAAAAAGCAATGCGGTGACAATGATCCAACGGGCAATCTTTTGGACGTTCATACAGGACCTCTTGTTGGTTGTGTGAAGGTGTTCCATCTCAGATATTGTCACACAATATTCACTTTGTCAATCTATGCACTTTTCTCGTAAGCTCACAGGATATTCAAAAGCAAAAACACCCAAAGGGTGCTTTTACTAAGAAAATATGTTGTGACCCTATGTAGTACGAATTGGAACCGGATAGTAAAACAAGTGTTTTACACCTCAAGGTTTCTTAATCCTGCAATAATTTTAGAGTGTAGTTCAGAGTTAGCCGAAGCCACATAGCTTCTTGTAAGTAAGACTTCCGCTTCTGTGTAATTTATTGGTTTTCCGTCTAAGTCTGTAACTTTACCTCCGGCTTCTTCCAAAATAAGCTGTAGTGCAGCAATGTCCCATTTTGAAGCTCTAGAGTTAGTATTTATATGTGCCTCTGCTTCACCGTTTGCTATCATGCATAGTTTTGCTCCACTTCCTTGTTCTAAGGTTTCAAGGAAGGGCAGTTGGCTGACTTTTTGCTCTAAAGGTCTGATTTCTGCACTGGGTTCGCGAGTGATAAGTCTAGCTTGCTCAATTTCAGAAACTAAACTACTTTGTAATCGAGTTCTTTTTCCTGATATTTCCTTAAATGACCCAGCTCCTCTTTCGGCATGGAACGTTATCTTCTGAGCAGGTAGACTAACGCATCCTAAAACAGGCACTCCGTCTTCAACTAATCCCATAACCACAGCAAAGGTGTCGGAGCCTTTAATAAAAGATTTTGTGCCATTTAAAGGATCAATCATCCAAACTCGCCCAGAGAAGTTTTCTGGAATTATTTCGCTTTCTTCTGATAAGATTGCGTCCCCTGGAAACTGCCGAGCAATTGCTTCTCTAATATGTTTATCTGCTTCTTTGTCTGCAATAGTCACTGGGTCATAGGCATCTTTTTTATATTCAACCCCGACTCCAGTTTTAAAGTATCTTAGGACAATCTGCTCTACCTCTTTAAGTATATTCAAGATTATTTGGGTCTGTTCTGAAGGTACCATTTCTTGGTCAGGTTCTGTATTAATAGATTCCATATATCTCAAGTATAACAAAAGTTCCAAGTATCTTCTTGGTTAATAAAAATAATCCTTTTAAATTAATCTCAAAAGTCGTTGTTATCTAACTGAGACGGAATCGGAACGAAATAGTTAAGCAACTAGAGGGTGAGCTGAGATTAAGAATTAAGACTAAAACTGCAGTTTAAATGTTATGGGAGCGTGGTCACTTTCAACGATTTCAGCACCGCCGTCAGAAGCTTTTAATTCATTTAGTATTTCTATATTAGACACTTTCTCTTCCAGTGACTGAGAAACAAAGATATGGTCAATTGCTGAATCTTCAGTTATCAGTCTGAGTGTGTCATGTCTATCCTTAATCCCTCCCCGAATTATCTTTACTACTTCAGAATTTTGCTCAGCATTAAAATCTCCTAAAGCTATGAAGTGAGTATTTTCATTACCTAAAACATTGCTCGCAATTTCTCTAACTTTCTTGGCTTGGTTTAATCTAAATATCTCAGAACGTATTGCACCATCTGCAGCCAAAACTTGAGAATCTTTTTCTTCTTCGTTTGGAAAACTACTTCCATTTTTATATACAAGAAATCGTGCCTTAATGTGTAGCCCTACTAGTACTAGCGCTTGATTATTTACTGTCGTCTCAAGTTTAACGTAGTCTCTGCGGGATTTTATTCTGTTAGTAATAGTGTCAGTATCTTCCTCATTAAATACCGGCACCGTACTATTCGTAGAGACAGATTCACATTTGCAGTTTAGGTTACTTTTATAAATAACAGCATTTCCTGTTCCGTATGCATCTGGATTAGCAATAAAATATGAATAATCATTTTTTGTCTGAGCAACTATTTTTTCTAAAGCACTTTTGTCTCCAACTTCTTGCAAAAATAAAATATCACAATCAAGTAAATCAAACTGTTCTGCAAAGTATGTAAATCGTTTTTCAACAAACTCTTTTGTAAATTCTGTTTCAACTCCAGAATAGAGCCGAGTTCCTTCATCGAAAAGAAATTTTAAATTCCATGTTCCTATTTTCATACAAAAATTCTACCACGGTTCCAACGTCCCTTTGTAGTTGTTTAAACGTAGCTTAATATGAGACTGTAAAATTTGTGAGCCTTCTCGAGATAGAACCTCGTCAACTTATTGCCCTGTAAGGCAATTTTGACTAGTGACACAGAAATCTTAACGACCCTTCTCGTGCGCCGAGCTTTTCAAAGTGTTTTTTTATGAAGTGTGTCAAATCTGTCATTTTATAATATAATATGTCAAACATCTTAATATTAACTTTTATAACTTATGGCTGATTCATATCCTTACGTACTAACTAATAATAAGATTGAACCTATTTTTAGTAAAATTCGTGCTGCTGCAAAGCCTACGAAATTTACATATGAATTTCTTAAACAATTAGGGTTCTCGAGTACAAATGACAGAGCGATAATTCCACTTTTAAAAAAACTTGGTTTTATGACAGAGGATGGTGTTCCGACTGAATACTATGACAGACTCAGAGATTCATCTGACTGGAAATTTGTTCTTGGTGAAAAAATAAAAGATCTTTATAAAGATTTGTTTATTATTGATACTGAGATTTATACAAAAACGGATGATGAAATAAAAGGAGCTATATCGAGAATAACAGGAAAAGATGAAGTGGCAGTAGCTAGGTATTTTCTAACTTTCAAAACACTTACTACATTAGCTAAGTTTGGACAATCTCCGAGTTTGTCTAATAAAGAAATCTCTACAAAAGAAACCACAGATAAGGTTTCAGACGTAAAACCTGCGACTAAGGAAGTGGTCGAATTACAGAATGAGCCTAGAGCTATAAGTTTTCAGCACAACATAGAAATACACCTGCCTGCAACAACTGATATTAGTGTCTACAATGCGATTTTTAAAAGCCTTAGAGATAATCTAGTCGATTAGGTATATGGAAGCTAGACACATTAAATCTTTAAAAAAGTTAGCTTTCAACGGAATCTTGGCTACAGACGATCTATTGTCTCTAGCAAAAGAAGGGATTGAAGTTGGAATAGAGAATAAAACTGAATTAGCTACGATTGAAGAAAGTGATTTTAGCCCAGTTTTGTTGAACAAGGCGAAAAATATGGGAAATGTTTATGAGGTTTTCTTTTGTCTAGAGAATGCGGTAAGAGACCTTATTGAAGATCGGCTTGCAGATAGAAAAGGGCAGGCTTGGTGGGATATTTGTGTCCCTGAAAGGGTAAAAAAATCAGCAAATGATTTGAGAACAAAAGAGGAGAAAAATAAATACCATGCTCAAAGAAGCTCTTCTCTCATTGGATATACGATGTTTGGTAATCTTTCACAAATCATTGTGAATAATTGGGAAGATTTTTCAGACCTTTTTCCTGATCAACATTGGATTTCTTCTCGATTTAACGACCTTGAATTATCAAGAAATATAATAATGCATACGGGGATTTTGCCTGAAATTGAAATAGGTAGAATTCATAGCATAACTCGTGACTGGATAAGACAGGTTGGCTAATCTGGCAGTAAGCATACAAAAATAGCTCCTTTCGGAGCTATTTTTGTATGCTTCTCGTGCTAGCACGAATTGGTGACCCTATGTAGTACGAATTGGAACCATTTATTCAATTCAATTTTTATTGAATCAATAAAATGAGTCGCTTTGACATTTATATACAAAAAGATAATATAGCTAAGACTATTTGTTCTTACTAAGAGGAGGCGATGTCATGAAAAAAGACTTAAGTAGCTGGGAAAGAAAGGACAGAAACGTATCTATTTGTTTAACACTAGCTGCTGCAATGTTCTGCCTCGGTACGGGTTATGTACTTCCACGTGAATTGATTCACGACTGGATAGCAGGAAGCGTGTTTTCGTTCATACTTTTTTGTTCAATCTACTGGCTGGTCGGTGAAAAAATGACCGGACGTGTTCCTACAGGTGGACTGGCCAAAGGCTTCACTGTTTCTGTTTCTGTCACATGTCTCGTATGGGGCGTAGTTGCCGGGAAATACGCACTTCAAGAAAATACTCTCTGGGCATACCTTGTGAGCATTCCTGTCATTTGTACTAGCTTATGGTTCATATACCACGGTCTCAAAGAAGGGCCGGCAAATGATAGTGGATGGTAATAGTTTCACAAACCACAAAAGAGGCTGGTGCAAGACACTGGTCTCTTTTTTAAAACTATGAAATCAATATTATTTTGTGGTCACGAATCACAAAGTATAATCTTTCACTTCATTTCTGAAATATCTCAAAAGTTTTTCGATTCTCACGTAAACATTCCTCCAGACTGTTTAGTTGCGGGATCACGAACAAAAAAGGCGCCCTAAGGTGCGCTTTTTTGTACTCGTGACCCTACGGAGAATCGAACTCCGATTCCAGGAATGAGAATCCTGTGTACTAGCCGTTATACGATAGGGCCAGTATCTTCGCTACGGCCACTATAGTAGCAAAAATAGGGAAAATTTCTAGGGTTTTAATATCGTGTTATACTTTTTTCATATGAATTTAACCAACAATCAAGGAGTGGAAGTGAAGAAGACTTCACCTTTAGCAGAGTATTTTACAGAGGTAATCTACGGAGGAATTGATGGAATTATTACTACTTTTGCGGTTGTGGCTGGTTTTGCCGGTGCAGCAGTCTCAAGCGACACCTCTACACAGTTAACTTTTGTGGTCGTGCTTTTGTTCGGTTTGGCTAATCTTTTTGCTGACGCTGCCTCTATGGGTCTAGGAAACTTCTTGTCAGTACGGTCAGAGAAGGATCTGTATAACGCAGCTAGAGTGAAAGAAGAGGCACATTTAAAAAATAATCCAGCAGGGGAACGAGCTGCTGCTGTAGCTTTGATGATGGAAAAAGGCTTTACTCCAGAAGACGCTGAAACACTGGCTTCTATCTATGGAAAGAACCATGAGTACTTAGTGGACTTTATGATGAACCACAAGTTGGAAATGGCTGATCCGCGTGGATCAAACCCAGTCATGACAGGAACAGCTACTTTCTTATCCTTCATGGTTTTTGGAGTCATTCCACTTCTACCATTTATTTTTATTCCTGAGGGAACGGTTTCAAATGTATTTACACTTTCAGTGATCGGAACTTTCTTCGCTTTGATCTTACTTGGTCTCCTAAAGTGGCGAGTGGTAGGAGGAGCTCTGATGGCAGCAATGGTAGAAGTAGTTACTGTTGGAGTAGCAGCTGCTTTGATCGCTTACTACGTGGGGACTTTCTTTGCTGGATAAGCATAAATCTCAAAGTATTTTCTAAACCGAGTCAAGTAGTTTTACTCATAGTTATACAAAACCTTTACACACAGTTATGCATGGTTTTTACACACCTTTATACACAGTGTGGCTGTAAATAAGCTTTTATTAACCGATTGACTCTACTTACTAATCTATGAGAAGCTGTTTGTAGGTTTGCGCGGTGGTAATGTATCTCTAATACAACGCTCTTTAAGGGCAAAGCGCGCAGGCCAAAACTCTACGTTGTACAAAGTAAAAGGCGCCTGGAGGGGCGCCTTTTACGTATTTTAATATTTGAGCGATTACTTAGTCTTTAGTGTAACGTAGATGTCTTCTAGTGCCCGTACAGCATCGCCAGCAGCGATGTTATTTTGGTGGTAGAGCACGTTGGTACAATCACCAGCTGCCCAGATACCAGGAGTGTTTGTCTTCTGAGACCATGGGTCAATCGCTACTCTTTGGTACTGATCTAGTTCAACTACGTTTTTTAAGTAGTCAGTGTTTGGAATCATTCCGATCTCAACAAATATACCAGTAGCTTTAATCTCCGTACTTTCATTTGTTTGTCCGTCTAAGTAGGTTAGTCCAGAAACAAATTTGTCACCAGAAACTTCAGTTACTTGAGCATTTAGTACGCCAGTCATGTTTGGGTGACTGAGTACTTTCTCTACCGTTACTGGATCAGCTTTGTAGATACCACCGCGTTGCAGCAAGGTAACACTCTTAGTGTAGGCAAGTAGCTGAGCAGCTGTTTCAAAAGCAGCATTACCGCCACCGATAACAACTACATCTTGTCCACTAAACAATGGTCCATCGCAACTAGCACAGTAGGTTAGACCTTTGTGTTCGAAAATGTCTGCATTCTTAGCGGGTAATTGGCGACGCTTTGATCCGCTGGCAACTAAGATTGTTTTAGTTTCGAAAGTTTCACCTGAGTCTAGAGTGACTGAGAAGCCAGCTTCTGACTTAGTGATGGTTGTAACTAAAGAATTACCCTTAACAGTGACGTAATCACCAGCATAGGCCTCTAGGTGACCTTTAAGGTCAGAGGCTAATTTGTCGCCAGCAATAGAGGTGGTACCAATCCAGTTTTGAATATCTGGAGAGACAGTACTTTGGCCACCCCATTCTTTGGTTACCAAGAGAGTTTTTAGTTGTTTTCGAGACGCGTAGACTCCGGCCGCTGTTCCAGCTGGTCCGCCACCGATAATCGTCAATTCAAACATAAAAGGCAAAATTATTTTGTAGTGGTGCTATTTTACCGCATAAGGGTAAAAAACAAAACCTTTCAGTTAACTGAAAGGTTTTGTTTAAGTAAGAGTCTTTTTAGTAACCAATCATCAACGTCATTTTAGTACAAAATGGGTTTCTATTGTTATTCAGGATTTTTGTTTGGAACCCATTCTACTCTATAAACGTGGGCACCTTCGCCATATTTATTTTCGACTCTATTCTCTTCACTCATATCCCAACCCATTGATCTGTATAGTTTTCTCGCAGCATCAAAATTCTGACCGGAAAAGGTTGGTTGACCTGGAATGGATGCATCTTCAGTATTTGGAAAAGCGACGACTTTTGTCCCTGATTCAATGGTTGGATAAAAGCTTTCAAAAAGACTCCTAGCAATTTCTGATCTACGCATTTTTGTATCTCGCGTAACTGCTAACCAATTAAATTCTTTAGTTGACCTATTGAACATAAGACATCCAACAGGTGTGTCTCCATCGTATGCCAACATAACATCGGAAGCATCAAAATCTTTTTCAGCTGTTTTTTCAAAGAGTCCAGGAATAAAATGGTTTGGATATTCATGTAAAAGATCCATTAAGTTTTTTTTGACTTGTTCATTTTTTTCAACGATTCGAAAATCTACATTCTCAATAGATTTTTCTGCTCCAAATTTATTTGGTCTGTGTTCCATGGTCATGTTGCATAAGCTTCGATTAGATGAAGTTTTCTCCCTGTCTTTATTTTATTTGTTACTTCAGGAAAACTCAATCCTTCCTGTAAGTCAATCGCCAGATAATCAATTTTAGATGTTCCAGGATACGGAAGTAAAGTATACATCAATTCATTATGTACAATTCCATTAATTAGCATAGGTAACTCTTCGAGAGGGTAAACAGCAAGTCTTTCATAATCAGAGTCGGTCAACTTCTTTGATTTCATACTATCCTTCACTATTTCGATGATTGAGTTTCTAAAGTTTATATTATTCTTAAATTCCTTGTGTAAAATCTTTACTATAGATTTATGTTCTTTCGTCTCAATATTTTCCCACTTTAAAATATTCACAAGCGAACGCTTCTCAGGTTCAATTTCTGACAAGATGGTTTCGACAATTTCTTTAACTTCTTCACCCTCTCTAAACGATAGGTTTTTTGCACGCTCTTTGGAGTAACTGCTCCTCACTTCATGGTTTACCGCATGTATTTTGTCTGGAATGAGAACGGCAACTTTTTCCTTTGTATGCGCTAAGGCCCACAGCAAATAATCCTTAATTCTTTCTTTTGAAAAATACTTGCTTCCAAGGCTAACTCCAACAAAAATATTAAATTTTCTAGATTTTAAATCGTCCTTATCGGTGTTTAGATAATTTTCTATTCTCACGAAATCTCTCAAAATTATTTTCTAGTGGTGCTATTTTACCGCATAAGGGTAAAAAACAAAACATTCCAGGACCTCAATTATTCCCGGTTAACGCAAGGGTAATATTTTTATCTATTTTATGTTGAGTGTGCCTAGGTTTTTAATCTTTATATCTCGTTGATTATTTTGTTCTGTCGCATAAACTGCAATAATAGTGCCGTCTTTACTTACTATTGGATCGATACCAAGAGGGGTTCCCGTCAAAGCTACCTCAGGTGTCGTCCAACCAGTTGCTGTTTTGTAACTGTAATATGTAATGTAATTTGAAGACCAAAAGACTACCGGTCTGCTATTTACAACTACCATTGAGATTCCACTTTGGGCATCAGTTTTAGTGAGGAATGTCTTTTCCGATTTCCATTTTTTTCCATCTGTTGAGTATTTAATGCTCACCCCTTTGTCTGAGTAGCTGTTGTAGGCTACATAAAATGAACCATCATTCATTTGGGTTAGAGATGAATCAAACTCAAAGTCTGATCCAGAAGAAATTTTAATTGGTTTTGACCAGCTTTTTAAGTTTTTTGTCCTAGTTAAATATACATTGGTTGGATTGTTCGAGCTGTAGCTAACGTAGTAGTATCCATCCTTCGCTTTTATTATTGAACCAACGCTGTCATTGGCAACAGTAGGTTTAACTGATCTCTCTTTTTTCTTGTTATTTATAATTGACAATCCACCTTCAGCGCCGGTTTGAAGTAATAAATTATATTTTCTATCTGCTATGGCATTAAGATTTCCCCAGCTGTCTGAAAAGAACTTTGGCTTTGTCCACTTTTTACCATCTTTTGATGTTGTTACGAATATTCCATTAGTTCCTTCAGGAGTGCTTGAGTTGTAATATACAACGAAGCTTCCGTCTACAAGCTCTGCTATAGCTGGATTTTGATCACTGGCAAAATCGTTAGTTACATATCCTTCGTTAAGAACGGTAGAGTTTTTAAATTTCTTAGACTTAGACTTTTTTACACTAAAGGATTTTTTAATAACTTGCTGAGAATCTGAGTAATTATTACGGTCACATTTTTCCGTAGCGCAATAAAGCACAATTTCAATTTTGTAAGTTCCTACTTCTGGTGCAAGAAATTTTCCCACCCATTGATTTAGTTCATAGCTGTATTCAGCGTTAAAACCAACACCGTTTGAGTCTTTGGAATTTTTTCGGACAACATTAAACTGAACGTGATAACCAAGGTCTTTAGTCAGTTTTTTCCTATCTGAGTCTGTTCCGGTTATATTAAAAGAGATTTGATCACCTTCAGTATACGATTTTTCTAAAGAAGTGACTTTGTTGCTAAAATTAGCTTTTGCTTCTGCAGTGTTGTTAACTAAACCAGCGACTAAGACGACTAGTAGGACTACTACAACTTTAGTATTTAGAAAAATTTTATTCATAATTATTTGTTATTAAACTTGTGTAATTATACCACCACCACAATCTTCGGTTCTGTCTTTAAAACAAAACCCTCCAGTCAACTGAGGGTTTTGTTTTTCAAATAGAGTCAGTTTATTTAAGTTTTCCGGCACTGGTCCCCGTAAAACTATCTCCCATAAAGTTTTACCTAAGTATATATAGATTTGGTAGTGAAGTGGACTTCGTTGGCTCCTTACAGGAGCTGTCCACTCATTGGTTCTTTTGTTTTGTGAATTCTCACAAAAGCCCTCAATGAGTCCGCCGCACCGGCCGCGTCTTTTCTAGCTCAATTACTTGAGCTTTGAACGACGCAGAAATGCTGGCACTGGTCCCAAGTCACTAAGTATATTTGTTCACTACGTTCCAAATCTACTAAGTGCTCGTGACCTCGGCTCGCTGTCTCGTCGCCCTAGGAGGGGGGCGACTCGTATCGCTGCGCCCGGCAGTCCCTACTACCTAGTAAATATTATTTATTAGGTAGAAATAAATCTCCTACTTTAGTTTTGACCGGCGAAGGAATGCAGGGACTGCCCCCCAGTCGTCGCCATCGTCTTCTTCGATTGGATCTACTGGCTTTGGATCACGTTTCGGAATGTCGTTGTTTGCTGGTGCGGCTGGTGCCTCACTAGCTTCTGGTTCTGGTCGACGCGGAGTCGTTAAAGAATTAAAGATTCTTCCTCGTGTAGAAGGTTCTGAAGCCACTGCTTCTTCTGGCTCAACTCGAGCTGGTGCAGCTGTCGGTACTCTTCTTGAGATGGTTGTCTGTGAGGAATAAGATTCTTCAGGGAAACCAGTCGCAATAACTGTGACCTTGATTTCGTTCTTCTTTAGCTTGTCATCTTTAATAGCTCCAAAGATAACTTTAGCGTGTGGATCAATTGATTCAGTGATTACTCGTGCAGCGTCTTGGATCTCAAGCATCGCTAGGTCGTCTCCACCAGCAATGGCAAAGAGGACACCCTTAGCTCCAGTAATAGAAACTTCAAGTAGGGGAGAGTTGATAGCTCCTTGCGCAGCTTCTTCGGCTCGCTTTTCTCCTGTTGAAATTCCAACACCCATTAAGGCTGAACCAGCGTTCTCCATCACACTACGGATATCGGCGAAGTCGACGTTGATGATACCTGGCATTGTAATAAGGTCAGATATACCTTCAACCGCTTGTTTAAGTACATTGTCACATTGTTGGAAAGCGTTTTGCACAGTAGTCTCACGATCTACGATTGCTAGGAGTCTGTCGTTAGGGATGGTGATGAGCGCGTCCACTTCTTTTTTAAGTTCTTCAATACCTTGAAGTGCTAAACGCATTCTTTCTTGTCCTTCAAATAAGAAAGGCTTAGTTACAACTCCAACAGTTAGCGCGCCACTCTCTCGAGCGATCTTCGCTACAACTGGAGCAGCTCCTGTACCTGTTCCACCTCCCATTCCACAAGTAACGAAGATCATGTCTGATCCCTTGATTGCGTTTGCAATCTCTTCACGAGTTTCTTCAGCAGCTCTTCGTCCTAGATCAGGATTACCTCCAGCACCTAGTCCACGAGTTAGGTTCTTACCTACGTGAATTTTCTTTTTTGCTAGTGAGTGATGTAGGTCTTGAGAGTCACTGTTAATAGCAATAAACTCAACTCCTTTTACTTTAGAGGTCACCATGTAGTTCACGGCGTTGTTTCCAGAGCCTCCAACTCCGACTACTCGAATACGTGCGAATGATTCCACGTCTGATTTTATTTGTTCCATAAATTTGTTGTAAAAATGCTCGTACCCACCCCTGAGTACATTTATTTAATAAGCTCCACAATCATACATCTTTAAAAAGTATCTGTCACGATATTGACATTATTGATGCGTGTGTGATTGACAACTTATCTATTTTATTACGGAAGGAATTGATTGAACCAAGAGAAAATACTTTTTTTAGTTTGTTTTACAATGCCGAGAGTAGATGTGTCTTCGGTGTCGCTGGCACCCCACATACATAGTCCGTAAGCTACAGCCCAAGTCGCATCTTTAACTTTAGTATTTTTTCCAATTTCTAAAGTGGCTGTTCGGGCAGGGAGTGAGAGGGTTGTTTTAGCAACTTCGGCTATTCCGTGAGTGTTAGACCCGCCTCCAGTGAGGATGATTCCAGCTGGAAGTAAACCGTCACGCTTGATCTTCTTTAGGTGAGAATCAACTAGATTAAAAATGGTAGTGAGACGTCCTTGAATAATCTCATCCAGTCTTTTCTTTGAGTAGGTTGCGCTAGTCATACCACCACGCTTGATCTTCTCAGCATCTTCGATAGAGACTTTAAGTCCCAGAGCAATGTCATTGGTGATATCGTTGGATCCCGTTGGGAAGATCTTTAGTGAGATCGGAGTAGAGTCCTCGAAGACTACAATCGAAGTCGTTTCTGATCCAATGTTAGCTAGAAGGCAACCAGCTTTTTTCTGGTTCTTGTTTAGCATGACAAAACTAGCTGCTAGTGGGGAAGCAATAATATCTTCAGTATAGATACCGATACTCTCAAGCGTACTCATCAGGTCGTCGATATGTTGTTCGTATGAGGTAATAAACAGAGCATCAACTTCAAGCTTAGTCCCTCGCATACCCTGTGGTCTACCAAGTACCTCTGTTCCGTCTACCGTATAGCGAAGTGGGATGTTGTGAAGAATCTTTCGGTTAGGGATGTGGTCGATGATGCGATCTTCACTATCTTGCATCACTTTCTCAACATCAGTCACTGTGACCTCAGAATCAGCTCTAGCAGGGATAATCTCCCCTCTAGAGTATGTTTCCTCCAGACCAATGCTTCCTATCGCTACATGGGCCTTTTTAACGATTACACCGGCTGCTTTTTCAGCTTGAACAACAGCACTTTTAATACTACGAGCTACTTCATCGTTTTGAATGATATAGCCATTTTTGAGCCCACGGCTTTCAGCGTAACCGGTACCAATAATCTCTGGGATAGTTTTGTCAGTCGCATTTTTTGGGATACGAGCAATAGCCACTTTTACGTGGTAGGTACCGACATCTATTCCTGTGATTATTTGTTCTGCCATAATAATCTTAATACTAAACTATCTTAAACTTTTTTAGGTAACTTTTTTCGAGTTTATCCATAGCCTCGCCATGATCATGGCCTTTGAGATGAATTAACCCATGAATAAATAAGAAGGCGATATAGCCATCTTGTGAAAGAGAGAATTTATGAGCTTCTGTAGCGGCGATTTCAGGGCAGATAAAAATCTCACCCTGGTTTTGATCAAAAGGGAAAGATAAGACGTTGGGAACGTAATCTTTTTTGCGTGAGGCGATATTGATACTTTGAGCTCTTTTACTACCAACAAAAGCCAAGGATAGTTGATATTTCTTTCCAAGAATAGTGTCTTTGAATTTTTGGTAGTCTAATTTTGGATATTTTTTTACAGTACTAGAGATAGTAAGTGTAGCGTTTGTCATTAGAGTAGTATGACACACGACCGAATAAACAAAAACCCCTTCAAGTAGAGAAGGGGTTTTTGTTTATCGTCGGTAGCTTTTTTGTTCTGCAATCTTGCCTAACTTAAGCAACTTTTCGTAAGTTTCTTTCTTACCTAGTTTCTTTAGCTTTGCTCGTCTTTGAACGTTATCACTTTTAATTCTTGTTCGGTAGCGACCAGATCGTACTTTAGGTATGATCCCTGCTCCTTGAACACGTTTCGTAAAGCGACGAATTACATTCGCACTACTCTCGTTTTGATTTTTTTCTACTTGGACGTTTATTGCCATATGTGGGCAAGAGCATATCATTAAGTTTTAAGATAAGCAAGTGGATTCTTCTCTAAGAAACTGAGATTTGGCGCTTCATTTTCTTGACTAGAGCGTCGATAGAGATGTTTTCTTGGTTTCTTTCTTTCATGTCACGCAGGATAACTGTTTGGTCAACAAACTCTTTTTGACCAATAATAACGGCATAACGCACTTCTCGTGCCTCTGCGTCGCGTAATTGAGCTGAAAGGGAGTCGTTAGCGAGGTCATGTCTGACATGAATACCTGCTTCTTTGAGCTTTTCAATGACTGAAAGACTGCGTACTTTTGGACCAAAGCCCAGTTGGACGACATATATCTCGGGCTCTACAGACTTAGCTTTAGGCATTCTAGTTGGTTGCTTTCCATTGCTATAGGTTACTACTGCTCCGGCTGCTGGAATACGGCTTCTGGTCTTTCGATACAAAAATTCATCATAACGACCACCTTTGACAGAGATTCTTGGTAAGGTCAGGTCTTCGGGATCACTAGTTTCGATCGAAAACAGAGCATCAGAATAATATTCGTGGTGTCCTAGCATCTTAGGGTCTATTTCGTATGGGGTCTCAGTCATATCCAAGTATTCAACAATCTCCCGGAAGTGTTTTCGACTAGGGTCACTAAGGAATTCCAGTGGGTTTGGACTACGGTGCGCTACTTCGTGATCAGTTTCGATTAAGTGCATCAAAGCAAGGATAGGGTGTTCTTTCATCAATTCACGCGCTGTTGGTGGAATAGTCTCAATTCTTTTTCTAAGGAAGTTTGCTAGTTCTCGACTGTATCGTAGGTTAGATTCAGCATCACCAAGAGAGTTGATTCGTACTACATGGTCACCATGATCAAGTTCTTGCATCAAAGAACGTCCAACTTGAATCAATATCGCTTCAGCAATACTTTTCTGGACGTTAAAAATATTAAAAGTAAAAACAGTTTTATCTTCTTCTGGTAGTTGGTCCAAAGAATAGAGTAGTACCGGAGCTTCAAGCGCATGTAGGTTATCCTCACAAAACGAAAGTACACCATTGTTTAGTAGACACTGTTGGCTGTCATTTTTCTTGTCGGCTGGGCTTGAGACATAAGACAAAGGAATCTCGCAATTTTTACAAAGAGGATTCTTTTTGATTATGTTAGCTGTACGAAAACCAAAGTGTTCAGCCGTGTTAGTGGCAATCTTTAGGAAATCTGTTGGTGAGTATTTCATAAGACGCTAAAATAATTACTAATTTGTAGTTCGGTCAATGGCTCCTGGTAAAACTCCGATGGTCTGTGGTGGAAAAAGTCGGAGAAAAGCTCGGCCAATAATGCGCTCTTCCTGAAGGACTCCCCAAACCCGAGAGTCAGAACTTTCATCGCGGTTGTCTCCCATCACAAAATATTCTCTTTCTCCCAGTTCTTCAGTTATATTTGCACCTGGCCGCATACTCTTAATATATGGTTCAGTTAAAACAAAACCATCTGGGTTTTCATCGTTGGTAATAGTGACAGTACTGTCTACTATACTGATAGTGTCGTTTGGAACACCAATAATTCTTTTAATAAAGTACTTGGACGGGTCACGTGGATAACGGAAAATGATAACGTCTCCGCGCTCTGGGGAAGCTAGGTTGTAACTAAGCTGGTCAACTATCAAGTACTCACCATTTTGGAAAGTTTCATTCATTGATGCACCAGAGACGATAAAAGGTTGAGCAATAAAAGTTCTAATTGGAATAACAATCAAAAGGGCAATCACTGAAAATCGAAGAATCTCTACAAAAGGATTTTCTTTAGCTGGTAAAGGGGCGTTTTGTTCGTCTTCTAGAGATTCTAGTAAGTGATTTTCGGAGGTATTATTTTTTGATGAGAACAAATTCATAACTTGATTCACCTATTATACTTGAAGCAAAATTTAAAAACAAATATGACGTTTTTGGTTACAAAAAATTATCGGCTTCGTGTACAATACTCTTATGTATTACTTCGTGGCATTAGGAAATCCTGGTTCAAAATATAAATTCACCAGACATAATGTTGGCTTTTTAGCAGCAGATTTTTTTATAAAAAAGATGCAACTACCAGAGACAGTTAAGTCAGCAAAATATCTGGGCGAACTCTCAGAAGGAAATGTCTTGGACCAGGATCTTTCAGTGCTTTACCCAGATACTTTTATGAACCATTCGGGTAAGGCTGTAAAAAAGCTTTTAAATAGTCCTGATAGTTCTAATCTAGTGGTGATATACGATGATGTGGCATTACCTTTTGGTGAAGTAAGGGTTTCTTTTGGAAGAGGAGATGGTGGTCATAACGGAATTAAGTCTATTATTGAAACACTGGGAACAAAAGATTTTATTCGATTAAGAATTGGCGTAGCTCCAAGTAGTTTTTGGACAGGAAAAATGAAGGTCCTTACTGGCGAAGCTTTACCTAAATTTGTCTTAAGTAACTTTACTAGAAATGAACAAGATAAATTAGAGAAAGAAGTTTTTCCTAAGGTTAAAGATGTGTTGTGTTCTATTCTTGAAGTGGGGCACGATAAGACAATGAATCGGTTTAATTAGAAGAGAAAATAAAAACAGCGTGGTGGGCAAAGCCCACCACGCTGTTTTTATTTTATCCGTTAGCTTACTTAGCTTCTGGATTTGCTTCTTTGTATGACAGAGTCATTCGTTGTTCAGTTGGTTCAAAAAGTGAAATCTTGAACTTGTAAACATTTCCAAGAGATAGAGCACTCTTAAGATTTTCTTCTTTCTCAAATTCAGAGATGTGTACTAGTCCAGCTACACCTTCTTCAATAGAAGCTAGAGCACCGTGCTTGTTGTATTTAATAACAACCGCGTCCACCACATCATCTTTCTTGAACTTCTTACTTGCTTCCATCCATGGGTTATCTTTAAGTTGCTTGATAGAAAGAGAAATCTTGTCGTCTTTCACTTCAATAACTTTTACCTTTACCTTGTCGCCAACCTTGTATAGCGCACGAGTGTCTTCTACAAGACCCCAATCTAGTTCAGAGATGTGCACTAGACCTTCAAGACCTTGTTCAACCTTAACGAAGATACCAAAGTCGACAGCGCCAGTAACTTCTCCAGTGAGAACGTCACCAACTTCGTACTTACCAACTTTCTCTTCCTTCTCTTCTTTTTCTTGCAGACCCTTTTCAGAGAAGATCAACTTGTGTTCTTTTTGATCAGCTGTGATCATAACAACACTAAGGTGTTTACCGATAAGGTCATTTAGAGCAGTAAGGATCTTGTCCTTGTCTCCGTCAACTACGCGTGGGTAGTTGTCAGCTGAAAGCTGCGAAGCAGGAAGGAATCCTTGGATGCCTTGCCATTCAATGATAAGACCACCCTTGTTAGCTTCTTTTACAAGTAGGCTCATTACAGAACCCTTCTTCACAGCTTCTTCAGCATCAGCCCAAATAAGAGCTTGACGTGCTTCTTTAAGTGAAAGTTCGATGTAACCATCTTCGTTTTCAGTCATTACTACTTTCGCAGCAATAGAATCACCAACTGATATCTTTCGCAGGATATCTCGAGCGTTCATGTATTCACGACCATAAATGATACCTGTTCCGAAAGGAGGCAAGTCAATAAAGACACGAGCTCTTCCTAGTGCTGATACAGTACCATCAATTAACTGTCCTTCTTTAGGAGCAGCTGGTGTTTCTGCAGCGTAGTTCTGCATTAACACACTTCCTTCTGCTGTATTAGCAGTGTTTTCTGTCATACTTTTGTTTTGTTATTCCGACGACACGCGTCTGTACTGCCGAGTCTCAGGGCCGTAAGCATCAGTACAGGGTTAACGTGTGCCGCTAGGAACTAATAATTACCAAAATGGTAAGGACAAATATAGTATAGATGACTCAAAATGTCTAGGAAGAGAGCTACTTACTTTAGCTTCTCTTAGTAATGTCGTATACTAGTGACACTATGGTTATTACACATCACGGCGGACAATGTTTTAAGGTATCTTTTGGAGATACTACAATTGCATTTGACCCAATCGCTAAAGAGTCAAAATTATCAGGAGTTAAATTTGGTGCGGATATTGCTTTTGTTTCTTTAAATCACCCAAACTTTAATGGGGTAGATCAGGCAGCTCATGGTACAAAAGAACCTTATGTTGTACGTGGTCCTGGTGAGTACGAAGTTGGTTCGGTGACTGCTCGTGGTTATGGAGTGAAGACGACTTATGAAGGGGTTGATCGTTTCAACAATATCTATCAGGTAAAACTGGAAGATATCAACATGATCTTTTTAGGTGCCTTAGGTACAAATGAAATTGATCCAAAAATCCTCGGATCATTTGGTGATGTAGATATTTTGTTTTTACCGATCGGAGGTGGTGATGTACTTGATGTGCCTCAGGCAACAAAATTAGCGGTGAAGTTAGAGGCAAAGTTAATTATTCCAATGCACTACGACAAAAATTCACTAACAGCTTTCTTGAAAGAAGCAGGAGTGGAAGGGGGTGCAGTTTCAGATAAACTCACAATCAAAAAGAAAGATGTAAATGAAATGGAAGGGGAAGTACGTGTTCTTAAAGTGGTCTAGTTCGATACAGAGTTCAAAATTATTGACTATTGTTTATGAAAAAATTCTTTCAGCATCTTAGACGTCAGCCAAAATCAGTGCGTGACAATTATGCTCTAGGCTTTTCCGCTGTATTTACTTTAGCTGTATTTCTCGTTTGGTTGGTCGCCTTTCCAGGCTTTAATGCAACTTCAAGTGCGGTAGCAGTTGAGGCTGAGTCAAAACAAAGACCTTTTGCAACTTTTCTTAAACAGTCAAAAGAACAACTCGGCTCATTGATATCAGCTTTTGGAGATTCTGAAGAAAAAAAACCTGAAGTGGATCAGGCTGAACCGAAAGCTTCAGGAGGGATTATCTTAACCGATGAAGATAGACAAATAGTTGAAAAAAAGGAGCAAGAAAATAAGCCTGAAACAGCAACAACTTCCGAGCCTTCATATAGTGAAGTATTGATCGGTACAACTACAGCTAGCGGATCTGCGGAGTCAGAAGCCTCAGCCGGAGGCGGCAGATAACCAGCAAATATGCTATACTTTTTATTATTTTTATTCCAGTTGTAAAGACATATGCCGAAAAAGACAATTGCCCCAGAACAACCAATCTCACCTAGAGGTATCATAAACCAAGACATTACCTCCGAAATGGAGACGGCTTATCTCGACTATGCGATGTCGGTTATTACTCAACGTGCACTTCCTGATGTTCGGGATGGTCTTAAGCCTGTGCACCGACGTATTTTGTATTCAATGCGTTTGAATGGACTCACTTCAACCGCTCGGTTTAAGAAGTCAGCTACTGTGGTGGGAGACGTGCTTGGTAGTTTTCACCCTCATGGTGACAACTCTGTGTATGATGCCATGGTGAAGTTAGCGCAAGATTTTGCCACTCGCTACCCACTAGTGTTAGGACAAGGAAACTTTGGATCTATCGACGGAGACTCGGCAGCAGCCTACCGATATACAGAAGCAAAGATGTCTAAAATCTCGGAAGAGATTTTACGTGACTTAGAAAAAGACACGGTAGATTGGCGGCCAAACTTTGACGGTACTAAAAAAGAGCCAATTGTTTTGCCTGCAGCAGTACCTAACCTGCTTTTACTCGGTTCGCTTGGAATTGCGGTGGGAATGGCTACAAATATTCCTCCACACAACCTACGTGAGGTTGCGGCTGCAGTAGCACACTTGATCGATAATCCAGGAGCTTCAACTGACGATCTGCTGAAGTTCGTTAAAGGACCAGACTTCCCGGTAGGTGCTGTGGCTTTCAATCAGAAAGATATAGCCCATGCTTACGCCAACGGTAAGGGAGGAGTAGTGGTTCGTGGTGAAGCAGAGATTGTTGAAGACAAGCGAGGCGCTTTTGCTATCGTAATTACTTCAATCCCTTATCGAGTTAATAAAGCTGACCTACAAGTGAAGATTGCTGACTTGGTTCGTGATAAAAGAATTGAAGGTATTCGTGACATGCGTGACGAATCAACGACTGATATTCGAGTGGTGATTGAACTTAAGAGTGGAGCTCAACCTCAGACGATTTTAAATAAACTATACAAACACACTCAGCTGGAAGAAACTTTCCACTACAACATGGTGGCTTTAGTTGAAGGTATTCCGCAAACTCTCTCATTGAAAGCGATCTTAGAGGAGTACGTCAAACACCGAGCAGAAGTGATTCGTCGCCGAACACAATATGACCTTACAAAGGCTCAAGATCGAGAACATATCTTGCTTGGTCTCAAAAAGGCTTTGGATCATATCGATAAGATCATCAAGCTTATCAGGGCTGCTAAAGATGTTCCGTCTGCCCATGCTGCCTTGATGAAGGAATTTAAGTTCTCAATTGTCCAAGCACAAGCGATCTTGGATATGCGACTTCAGAAGCTAGCAGGACTAGAGAGAAAGAAGATTGAAGATGAGTTAGCTGAAGTACAAAAACTGATAAAGCACTTGCAATCGATTTTGAAGAATAAAGCGCTGATGTTAAAGATCGTTAAAGATGACCTTTTGGAAATTGCTGAAAAATATGGCGACGATAGACGGACTAAGATTGTGAAGGGGGGTGTTAAACAAATGTCCCAAGAAGATCTTATTCCTGACGAAGAAAGTGTTTTGGTATTGACTCAAGGAGGGTACGTAAAGCGGACAAATCCCGAAGAATACAAAACTCAAAAACGAGGCGGGGTAGGAGTGGTTGACCTCAATACTAAAGAAGAAGACGTGGTCACTACTTTGCTGACAACTTCAGCACATAGTGATCTTCTTTTCTTCACTGATAAGGGTAAAGTTTACCAAAGTAAGATGTTTGAAATCCCAGAAGGACGACGAGCAACTCGTGGTAAATCAATCATGAACTTCTTGCCACTTTCTCAAGAAGAGAAAGTAACTTCAGTACTGGCTGTTCGGAAAGAAGAATGGACTGGAGACTGGAGTCTAATGATGATCACAAAAAATGGTGTAGCCAAGAAGAGTGATGCCATTTCCTTTAAAGATGTGCGTCGCAGTGGTTTGATTGCAATTACTCTTAAAGACGATGACTCTTTGATTGCCGCGCGCTTTGCTGGAAAGGGAGATGAAGTGTCTTTGGTGACTTCACTAGGTCAATCAATTCGCTTTAAAGAAAGTGATGTGCGTCAAATGGGACGTACAGCAGCTGGCGTTGCTGCTATGAAGCTTGGCAAGAATGACTATATTGTCTCAGCAGACATCTTCAAGAAAGATGAAAAGAAAACCGAGATTTTAATTGTTACTAGGCAAGGTTACGGAAAGGCCACTCCAGCTAAAGAATACAAAGTACAAAAGCGAGGTGGTTCTGGGATTAAGACTGCAAAGGTAACAAACAAAACAGGAGATATTGTTTGCGGAATTGTTCTCAAGGAAGATGAACGAACTGATGGTGAGCTAGTAATTATGAGTCAGCGAGGACAGGTGATTAAATTGCCACTGAAGGACGTACCAACTCTAGGTCGTCAAACACAAGGAGTAAGAGTGATGAAGATGCGTGAGGGTGATGCTATCGCGAGCGTAGTGTTTGTCTAGATATAAGCTACACAAACGGCACACTTCTTCGTTGTCCGACCTAAAGTCGAATAGAGGTAAATAAAAGACCGCGAGCATAGCTCGCGGTCTTTTATTTCACACACCTAAGTAAAAGCTAAAATCTTATGATGTATAATAAAAGCAATGAATTTTGTTATACCTGGTCGTTTTGTTACTCCAGAAATTGTTGCCACTCACTTCCATTTAAATGAAGGTGATAAGGTGGCTGATTTTGGTGCTGGAAACGGTTTTTTCTTGAAGAGTTTATCAGAGGCTGTAGGTGCTGAAGGAAGAGTTTATGCTTGCGAGATCCAGAAAGGACTGGTTGAAAAACTGGGTGAATTTGTCCGTAATGCTAGCTTACAAAACGTTAGTCCACTTTGGTGTGACCTGGAAGAGGCGGGAGGGATAAAGCTTACCGACAATTCTCTTGATTCAGGTTTACTAATAAACACCTTGTTTCAGTTTGAAGATAAAGCCGCGGCTTTAAAAGAAATCAGAAGAGTGTTACGCAAAGACGGAGTGCTTTACGTGATTGACTGGTCTGAATCATTTGGTGGCTTAGGTCCACAGCCAGCAGACGTGGTGAGTAAAGCAGCTGCTACAGATCTATGTGAAGCAGCTCAATTTATCTTTGAAAGAGAATATCCAGCCGGAGATCATCATTACGGTTTTGCCGTTAGAAAAATATGAAATTAAGACCTTTTGAATTAGTTTTGATTGGAGTTTTTGGATCGCTTTTTGTCATAGCTCTGATTTTGCTTAGCACTTATTCTCCAAGTGATGAAAATGATCCAGCGAAAGTTACCGGTACTGTTGTTATTTGGGGTGTTTTACCATCACCAGCTTTCTCTGACTTGATAAGAGAAATCGAAGGAACTGACAAGAGTTTCCAAAATGTTTCATACCGCTATGTTGATCCAGTCAGCTTCGATAATGAATTTGTAAATGCCCTGGCTGATCAAAAGCCCCCAGACTTAATATTAATTGGACATGATCGTATTGTTGAACATCGTAAGAGACTACAGGCTATTACTTATGATGCCTACCCAATACGTGATTTTAGAAGTACTTATACTGACGGGGCGGAAATCTTTGCGCTAAGTGACGGTATCTATGCTTTGCCGATAGCAGTTAATCCGCTGGTACTCTTTTGGAATCGAGATATTTTTGCCAACAAAAATCTATCGGCTGCGCCGCGCACCTGGGAAGAGTTAGTTGGAGAAGTGGTCCCAGCCTTAACTTTGCGTGATAGTAATAGAAATATTACTAGACCAGCTATCGCTTTTGGTGAATATGGAAATGTTAAAAATGCTTTTCCAATACTTTCATTACTATTAATCCAGGGAGGAAGTGCGCTTGTAACTGAAAGTCAGAGTTTTTATAAAGTTAGACTGGAAGAGGTGATAGGTCAGGCACCAGCGAGACCACTAACAGGCGCTGTCTCATTCTTTACAAATTTTAACAATACAGGCAATACTCTCTATAGTTGGAATCGTTCATTTAGACAAGATCGTGAGATGTTCTTGAGCGAAGACTTAGCCATGTATTTTGGTTTTGCTAGTGAAGGAAAAGAAATACAAGCAAAGAACCCAAACCTTAGTTTTGATATCGCACCAGTGCCGCAAGGTGCAGCTGCTACGGTAAAACGTAACTACGGTCTTTATTATGGCCTAGCTATTCCTAAGGCCGCTAAAAATAAACTAGGAGCAAGTATTATCTTGCAGCAACTAAGCAGTCAAACAAATGCTCAAAAATTAACCACCGCTTACAACCTAGCTCCTGTATTCAGAAGCTCAGTAACTGCTGGGAGTAATGATGTCTACGGAAGGATTGCCTACGAGTCTGCTCTTTACACCCGAGGTTGGCTTAGTCCAGATCAAGATCAACTTGATGTGATTTTGCGTCAGATGCTGGATTCAGTAACAGCCAACCGCAGTAACCTGGGATCAGCTGTCAGTGATGCATTAGTAAAGATTGAACAAATTTATTAATTAAAATATTTACCATGAATATAAAAGTTATAGATTCACTAAAGATACTTTTTTTAGGCCTTCTTCTTATAGTTTTAGTCCTACCTGTTAGTTATGTCTTGGCGCAGGAAAGCGGAGGTTCAGCTCCTTCAGAAAAACCAGCAGCCGTTAATACTGGAACTGCTGGAGGTGAATCTAGGAATAATGCAGGAGAAGCTACAAATTCTAGAACTAGCGATGGAGATACAAGCAACCAAGCCACTTCAGTTAAACTGAAAAATCCTCTTAAGATCGGTACTGTAGAAGGGCTGCTGACTAGTGTTCTTAGTGTTGTGGTTATCTTGGCCTTGCCACTAATTGTTTTCTTCATCATTTATTCAGGTTTCTTATATGTTACCGCCAGGGGAAATGCTGCACAAATAGAGCAAGCGACAAAATCTCTGACCTACGCTATTATTGGTGGAGTATTGGTGATTGGTGCGGTGGCAATTGCTGAAATTATAAAAAATTTAGTTTCTTCATTTACCGCTTAAGATTTAATATATGCAAGAAACCCCAACAACATTCGCTGGCCTGGTAGACGCTCTATTGGGTTTAATTAATCTTATTATTCCGCTAATTTTTGGTGTTGTTTTTCTCTACGTAGTCTGGAAGACATTTGACGCCTGGGTCTTAAGTGCGGGTGATGAAAAGAAAGTTAGTGACGGAAAGCAACTGGCTTTAACTTCTGTTGTAGTATTCACCTTGATGATAATTGCTTGGGGAGTAGTAGAGCTGATCAGAAGCTCTATTTTTGGAACTTAAGCCAAAGTGTTTTATACACAGCCTGTATTAAAGGCTAACGAAAAAGCCATTTTTTGTGTATAATTATCAGTATCCTTATTATTTATTTAAATATTTATATTTTATGCGACGTTTAAATTTATTCATTGCTTCTGGTACTTTGTTTGCATTACCACTGATGACTTTTGCTCAGGCTGGTTTAGCTGCTGACGGATCTGGGGGACTATTTGGAAGATTGCTTGAAAACATTCTATTGTTCACTAACGATGTCTTGATTCCATTTATTATAGGTATTGGTTTCTTAGTGTTTGTTTGGGGAATGTTCCAATACTTCATTGCCGGTGGAGCCAATGACGAAAGTAAAGAGAAAGGAAAGAGTCTAATGATCTACGCTACTCTAGGTTTCCTTTTGATCATCGTATTTTACGGTATTGTAAATCTACTTGCTGGCGCTACTGGCTTGGAAGGAAGGTCCTTAGATAACGTGCCGCAGGTCCAAATCGATCCTGACCGAGGACCTAGATAAGCATAAGTATTAAACTAATACACAAAAGCCCCTTACGGGGCTTTTGTGTATTAGTGTTTTTTCTTAACCTAAGCTCTGATACTATTGTCTATATGACTCCAGAACAAGAAGCCGCTAATAATGCAGCTCGAGAAGCAGCGAACGCAGCGGCGAAAGGCCTAGTTGATAAAATAGACACTTATATATTGTTTCCGTTAATTTCTCTAATGTCAGCAGTTGCTTTTTTGTTCTTCATTTATGGTTGTGCTGTTTATATTATGAATGCTGACAACGAAAGCGCCCGTTCAGAAGGGAAGAAGAATATCACTTATGGATTGCTAGGATTAGTAATAATTATGTCAGCCTACGCTTTGTTTAATTTGGCTGCTGGAACTTTTGGTTTAAATAAAAATTTAGAATGCGCTAATGACCCAACTCTTCCAGGTTGTGACTTTATTTTCCAACCAAACACAGGTGTTGGCGGTAGCAATCCTGGTGGACCGGGAGGAAGCAATCCAGGCGGCCCAGGGGGCGGTAACTCAGGAGGTTCAGGTGGAGGTAACCCTTAGCTAATAAAATTTTTATATAAAAACAACCGAACTAGCAAGCTAGCCCGGTTGACCTCATTCCATTGAGGATTTGTTCTTCTTGCTCAGATACGTGTCCACGACAAAGGCATTATGCCCAGTGCCGCGTTGTGTTCCGAGTTGGTGCAGTAGCGGAAAGCCTCTACCGGCTTTTCGGTATTGCTCCTGGTGGCAACTTCCCAGTCGCCACCACTGAGGTACTCAACCTTGACCGAGCCTCCTCCCCAGCCGGAACGAAGGTGCCAGCCGACCGGTAATATCACCGGTGCGGACACTCCATTCTTGCAGTGGGGCACTGCGATCGTTGTTGGCAGTTGTTGGGTCACTGCTTTCGTCAACCGCGTGACTTCATCAGCCTCAGCCTTCGCCTTGGCTTCAGAAACCAAGTTTTCCTTTGCCTCCACCGCCTTCTCCTCGTCAGTCTTGTCGACGTCGAGGGTCCGGACTATTTTTTCCCAAGACCAGTTTGGTTTCTGGTCAGTGGAAAGTGTTTGCCATCCTGCGCTCGCCATAACAACGATTGCATAGATGGCAATCAATGTGAAGGTTGTCTTTCCTTCGACTTTGTAGGCCGTAACAGCCAGGGCCATAACCATGGTCCCCATGGCGAACACCCAGAATGAACCAGGGCTCTCTTGAAAGGACCATGTCGCCAAGACCATCGTGGTCAAGGTAAACCATAACAAGGTCCAAACACTGGCTTGATAAAGGAAGTAAATCCCTTTGCCAGCGCCCTTTGCAGCGCCCTCGCTGTTGAGCCATCCCAGCAGGAGGCCAATACCACCACTCGCTCCCAGCAGAGCTGGGTTGAGTAACGTCTTGGCTCCGATAAGGAAAGCTCCGAGAAAGAACAGGACAGCATTGGCCTCCTTGATGCCGATGATGTTACAGAACCAGCCTAGGCATATTGCACCAAAGGCAAGGACGAAGAACAGCATGATCGCACTTCGCAAACGCGAAGGTTTATCAATAAGTATGTCCCGCACTTCCTGGTCGTCTGCAGCTGACAGAAGTGCCCGCACCAGACGCATGATTTCACTAAACATTATCCGATCTCCAAGGGTTGTTAGATTCGGCGACAAAAAGCGTGGCACCGATCAAAGAGGGTTGTTGTTCTTGCAGCTCGCCGGATTGGTAATTCCGCCCGCCGAGCAACCGACCATACTTCTGCATCATCCGCCCATTGGGACAGATGAAACGTCATGTGTGTGTCGGTGCGACCGATGATCTCTAGTGCTTGTGACCATAGAGTAGCCACACTTTCTTTACTGCCAGTCTCGAGGCGTTCCAGAAGGGTAATGATCTTCTGGTCTGGAAATGGTACCCAGTTATCATGGAGGAATTGCCGACAGGCTTTGTAGCCTCGCAGCCGCCCCCGCGCCGTGTCACTGGCTTGATTTTCGCGGATGATCTTGGCCATCCGCAGAAACAGTTGCTTGGGATTTGATGTGCCAGCGATGTGCAGCTTTTCCGTCCGCTGCTCCTCAACAACGACACTCTCACCATCCTCTTCCTTGCGGGTGGTCCTTGTCTTCGTTGTTTTGCTGCCACACTCCGCTCCTTCGCTGGAGCCCATTTCCACGATGAGAGTCCTTCTAAAACTCCCGATCAACTTAATGTAACTCCGGGCCAGCCAACTCGGGCCATCATATTTGTCAGCCCAATTCCAAAAATCAGTCAGAAGCTTTGCTGCCCCTGGGCTGTGTGTTTCAGCAGCTTCGAGGAAGACGAGCCACTTTCGCTCGTCACCCCAGCTGCCAAATCCGCTCCTCCCCTTAACTACTGGAGGAGCTCCCACTGCCGGTGGAGATCCTTCTACTTGATTCCTGCCCAATATTCTTGCGATTATGTTGCCCAGAGTGTCAAAATGACTACTCCAAGTGGCCAAGCCAGCCAGGCTTTTGAGTCTCTTAAGCACGTCCATTTCGATTCCTTTGCGACTTCTGTCGCGATTGTATTGTCAAAAAGCGAAAGTAGATTTCTCTACCGTTGATTCTGTTTAGCCCTTCCATTTACTATCATAGCATATTTTAGTGCAAAAGTCAAGTTTACTACCTCCATAATATGGCTATAAATATGGCTTTTCTAGCAAGAATCTACTAATTTTGCATATATTGACCAGAATACAACTATACAAAGGATCGACCTTGGTATTTTCCCTAGGGTGACCCTTTGTAAAATAATGAAAATGTTTAGTTCTTGAGTGTGGTTGCGTGTAGGTCTTGGCTCTGTTACCATTTTGTTTCTTAACTACTTCTATAGAACTATATGTCACTTAATCGCCCTGATATGCGGCCACGTCATGAAAAAAGACAAGCTGTCTTAGCAGATACTCGTGCTCGTAAGACCCTCTCATTTTATCGTTATGTAAAGCTAAGTGACCCAGAAACCTTCCGCACTAGACTTTTAGAAGCTTGGGGTTCTCTTGGCTGTTTGGGACGTATCTATGTCGCCTATGAGGGGATCAATGCACAAATGAATGTACCAGAGGAAAATTGGGATGCTTTTGACACCTGGGTTCAAGCACAACCAGAACTAGCTGAGGTACCTTATAAGTTTGCAGTTGAGGAAGGGGAGAGTTCATCTTTTTATAAACTCGCTATTAAGGTTAAAGGTAAGATTGTTGCTGATGGTTTGGATGATGATAGTTTTGACGTTACTAACACTGGTGAGTATCTAACTGCTGCTGAGATCAATGCTTATGTAGAAGATCCCGAGGCTGTGATTGTGGATATGCGCAATGCTTACGAGAGTGAGATTGGTCATTTTGAAAATGCTATTAAGCCCGACGTTGATACTTTTAGAGAAGAACTTAAGGTTGTACCTGAAATTTTAAAACTCCATAAAAATAAAAAAATTGCTCTCTACTGTACTGGTGGTATTCGTTGTGAGAAAGCTAGTGCCTGGCTTAAGCACCAAGGTTACGAGAATGTACGTCATTTAAAAGGGGGAGTGATTGATTACAAACATCAAGTTGAAAAAGAAGGTTTGCCAAATATGTTTCGTGGAAAGAACTTTGTATTTGATGAACGTCTCGGTGAGAAGATTGGGGATGAAGTAATTTCTCATTGCCACCTCTGTCGCGAAGAAAAGAGTGACAATCACTATCATTGTAAAAACCAAGTCTGTCACGTTTTGTTTCTGGGTTGCGATAACTGTCTAGATAAAAGAAAAGGTTATTGTTCTAAGAAGTGTGAGTTGATTGATAGTTTACCTGCTAAGGTTAAGAAAATAATCGCCCGTTACTATAATCGCTTCTTTAGGCCGTCGCAGTTTAAAAAGACTAAGTTGAGGTCTGCAATAAGCTAGTTTACAAATAGTAATCTAACTTATTCCTCATATCATACATGATACGATTTTCATATCATGTATGATATGAAGTATGAAAAAGAAAATTAGTGACAGAGATAAGCCTTTAGATAAGTTAGCAATAAAAACCCTTTTCGGAGCAGCTGATTCTGCAGCTAAAGAAAATAAAGGGAAGAATTTTATTAAAGAATTATTAACTGAAAGTGAGCAACTGATGTTGGGACGTAGGCTTTTGATAGCACAAATGCTTCTTTCAGGGCGATCTCAAGCTGAAATCATTTATGACTTGAAGCTTAGTCCAAATACTGTGATAAAAGTAAAGAGATGGTTAATTGATGAGTTTCCTGAGTATGGGAAAGCAGTCAAGTTAGAGAAAGAGAAGCGGGCAAAAAATAATTTAACAAAGGAATATAATGAAGGTCAAGAACACTATTCCCAACTTACATTCGCTAGCCTCAAGAAAAAACATCCAATGCACTTTTTGTTATTTAACTTATCCGACAAAATATTTAAAAAATAGCTTTCGTATCATACATGATATGAAAAACAAAGATCGTATCATACATGATACGATCTTTGTTTTATATTATTTTGTGCGCCCTCAAGGGATCGAACCTTGGACCGTCTCCTTAAGAGGGAGCTGCTCTACCATCTGAGCTAAGGGCGCAATATGTGACTCGAAGTTTACAATATAATACCTGTTTAAACAAGCTAATAATCACAGAAGACATTTTTTTGATTTATGTTATACTCTTTCCCACATCCGCGCGGGTGGCGAAATTGGTAGACGCGTTAGTCTTAGGAACTAATAGAGCAATCTGTGGAGGTTCAAGTCCTCTCCCGCGCACAAAATGAAAGCCCTTCGGGGCTTTTAGTTTGCGCGGAGAAAGCGTTAGCTTTCGAGAGAGGACTTGAAAAGGTTGAATATATCGCACGCAGCGAAGCGAGTACGATATGAAACCTGTACCGCTCGTGTAACGAGAAAGATTCCTCTCCCGCGCACAAATCAGCAGCCCTAGAACAATTTGTTCTAGGGCTTTGCTGTTTGTCGCGCGGGAGAGGACTTGAAAGACGAAGTCGGGGCCCCTTTGGGCCGACAAGTCGGGGTCGAGAGTACTTAGACTTTTATGAACGTAGTGAAATAAAAGACTTAGTAACTCGTGACCACAAAAGCAAAAGGGACTCGGTCACTCTCGTGGTTATTTTATTTCACTTCGTTCATAAAATAATCTCACTCATTTGTACAGATAAGCCGGGAGCGGGACTCGGTCAGGAGTCGATTATTTTTAACTCGTAAACTCGTTAAAAATATATCGCTCACGACCCTGCCTTACTTCACTCCGTTACGTTCCGGCTTTCGAGTCCCTACGACAATAGTAAAAACCACCAACAAAAGTTGGTGGTTTTTACTATTGTGCCGGGAGCGGGACTCGAACCCGCACGCTTTTTTAATAGGCAAAGGATTTTAAGTCCTTCGTGTCTACCATTCCACCATCCCGGCAAGTTTCTGTATGGTGGATTTTTATTTGTCTGGATTGGCGAGAATTGGGAGTTGTCCCGTAGTTTCTAATTCGCTGACGCTCATAAGAACTACTGGACGCAGCTCGCTCGTTTTCTTTCTAGGAGGAAAGAAAACATTGCTCCGCTGTTCAACTCCCACCCGCATCATGCCTAAGCATGATGCTCCAGGACTCACGTCATTAAAACGCTCGAAGCGTTTTAATGACGTGAGTCCTGGGTGGGAGTTGAACCCACGTATGGCGGTTTTGCAAACCGCAGCGTTAACCACTTCGCCACCAGGACTTTGTAGAGAGTACTTTAGCATTAAATTAGATACGATCAAAGTGTATTTTAAGGACTTCTGTTGTCGAAAATAACAAAAAGCTGTCCCGGGGGACAGCTTTTTGTTATTTTTCGATATCTCGGACAATATCATCAATTTGTTGACGGTGTCTTTCACCATAGTCCACACTAAACTCGATAAAAGGAATAATTTTTAGGTTACTCTTTTTCTTGATGTAGCCACGTAGTTCGCCGCCCATTCGCTTTAGGAAAGCTAGAGCGTTTGCTTCAGCTTCAGGACTACCAGGAATGGTAGTAAAGAAAATAGTCACCCGGCGGTAGTCGGGAGAAGTACTTGTATGAGTAACAGTAATAAGTGGATCGGTGTTAGCTTCGTGTTGAATAAAGCTAGCCACCAACTCGCGGATCAGGGACTCTACTCTTAAATGACGATCAGACATATATAAGACTAGGTAATTACAGTGTCGTAAGGCTCTAGGTTGTCTCCTGGAGCGACTTCGTTGCGAGTTTCGAGCTGGAGCCCAAACTCACCAGTTTCAACCTGTTGTACGTCAGATTTGAACTGCTGTAGGTTTTTAATTGTTCCTTTTCCAATCTCAACATCTCGACGAGTAATTTTAACTCGTTGTTTCATCTTGATAACACCTTCTTCCATACGAGCGCCAAGTACGTGGAGATTCTTTTGAGTACTGAAATACTTAAGCACTTTAACTTTTCCAGTCACTTGCTGCTCTTCCATTCTAGGTGTTCGATTCTTAAGAGCTGTATTTAGCCATTCAGATAGTTCGTAGATAATATCAAAAGTATCAATTTCTACTCCTAGTCTTTCAGCTAGCTCAGCAGCTTGGCGTTCGACTTTTACATTGAATCCAACCACGATCGCGTTTTTAGTAGCACTAACGTTTTGGATATCGTTTGAAGTAACATTACCGACGCCAGTGTCAATTACGCGGACAGCAATTCTTTCTGAAGTAAATTTACTCAGCTCATGTTCAATAGCTTCAATCGTACCAAGTACGTCTGCCTTGATCAGAATTGGAATAGTTGGTAGGGGATTCATCTCTCTAACATGCTCTTTAACAACTGGTTGGTTGGCTTCAATTGCCACCTCAGCTTCTTTCTTTGAGTTTACTGTATAGAATTCAGCTCCAATCACAGGAATGTCGCCAAAACCAACAATACCAACTGGTGTTGAAGGACCAGCTTCAGCTATAGCTTTCCCGAGATGATTTTCCATAATTCTAACTGGAGTATACGAAGAACCAGAAACGACAAACGTTCCTTTCTTTAGTGTCCCTTCTTTTACTATCAATGTAGCTGTGTTTCCGCGTTTTGGATCCATCTTACCTTCGATGATTTGTCCAACAGCAGGAGCATTGGTGTCAGCTTTTAGTTCAGCTAAGTCAGCAGCTAAAACTACAATGTCTAAAAGCTCAGAGATGTTTTCTCCAGATTTAGCTGAAATACCAACCCAAGGAATATCACCACCCATTCCTTCGATATAGATTTCGTTTTCGATCAGGCTAGATTGAGTTTTAACGATGTTTGCTCCAGGCTTATCGATTTTGTTGATCGCAACAATGTAAGGAAGGTTAGCTTGCTTGATTGAAGCTAGGGCTTCAAGAGTTTGCGGCTTAACACCGTCTTCAGCTGAAACTACCAAGATAGCAATATCAGCTACGTCAGCACCACGAAGACGCATCTTTTGAAAAGCTTCGTGTCCAGGAGTATCTAGAAAAGTGATGTTCTCCGTATTTCCTTCCTTTGTCTTGTGTGTAACTACGTAAGCCGAGAGGTGTTGGGTGATACCACCAGCTTCAGCGTCAACACTATTACTCTTACGAATGTAATCGAGCAAGGTCGATTTACCGTGGTCAATATGACCCATCACAACCACAATTGGTGGCCTTTTTACTACGTTACTTGGGGCTGTTTTGCTTTTTTTCATGGTACAAATACGGAAAAACACCTTTAAGGGGTGTGCTAATAATTGAATGTACGGCAGTATAGCAAAGATTTACATATTTTTCACCTTGTGTCATGATTTTAAGATGTTTTCCTTTTTCAGAAAAAACCAGCAGATTTATCTTGATCATGCTGCTGCAACACCCCTCCATCCTTTGGTAAAAAAAGCCATGAGTCCGTTTCTGGATAATGAGTACGCTAACCCGAGTGCTATTCATAGTGCGGGACTGAGATCGAAAGTAGCTACTGCTTCTGCTCGTCAGAAAGTTGCTACGGTGCTTGGTATTCAACCAACCGGCATCACTTTTACCTCTGGAGGTACAGAAAGTAACAATCTAGCTATTTTAGGTCTAGTTAAAAAACTAAAACAGATCGACGGAATACCATATGCTGAGATGGAGATTGTTACCACCGAAATTGAACATCCATCAATTGCTAATCTGATCCCTATTCTCGAAGCGACTGGTATTAAGGTTAAGTTTGTGGAAGTAGATAATGAGGGCAAGATTTCTGTCGGAGCTCTTGAAGCTGCTTTAAGTGAGAAGACGGTCTTGGTTACTTTTGCTTATGCAAATAGTGAAGTAGGAACGGTGCAGTCTGTCGGACGTTTGGTCCGAGTGGTGCGTAGTTTTGAAAAAGAAGTAAGTAAAAAAATAATTGTTCATGTAGATGCAGCCCAAGCTCCATTATGGCTACCGTGTTCACTCTCGACACTTGGAGTTGATCTGATGTCACTTGATACAGGTAAATGTAATGGACCAAAGGGGATGGGGATCTTGGCTAAACGCGGCGAGGTTTCATTAGTACCAATACTTTATGGTGGAGGACAGGAAATGGGACTCCGACCAGGTACCGAAAATGTTGCCGGTATAGTTGGCGGGGCGACAGCTTTAGAGTTGGCTCAGAAAAACTATTTGAGTCGAGCTGAGAAGGTAGCCAACGTCAGGAATTTTTTCTTTGAAAAAATTCCTGACGTTCTTGCTCAAGTAAAAATAAATGGTCCATTAGGTGAAGATCGTCTAGCTAACAACATAAATATATCGTTGCCTGGGTTTGATACGGAGTACTTAGTAGTTTATTTAGATAAACATGGTATTGCCGCTAGTACTAAAAGTGCTTGTGCTGGAGCCGGGAGTGGAGAGAGTAAGGTGGTGCGAGTAATGACGGATGATATAGATAGAGCAAAATCAACTCTCAGACTTTCACTAGGAGAAGAGACTACAAAATCAGATTTAGATAAAGTTCTAGTAGTCTTAACAAAATTTCACGAGAAGATGTCTGGATTGACTTAAGAGTATTTTTGTTGCAATATAGAAGAATTAAAGACGTAGTAATATAAAGGAAGGCGCTATCCTAATTTTATTTCTGTTTACAGAGCGCTATCAAGTATAATCATTGTTGACCTATGCCAAATTTTCAAAATTTTACATCTAAAGCTAAGGAAGCTATCCGAAAAGCCCATGAACTAGCCATTGAACGCGGACAAAATCATGTTAGTCCGATTCACTTACTTACTTCTCTTGCGATGCAAGACGAGAGTATGGTTATTTCTGTTCTGGATCGTCTAGATATAGACGTGATTGCTTTTACTGATCTTCTACTAGAAGCACTTGAGGTGACCGAGATGCAGACAACCATCTCACCTTCATACCAACTCTACCTAACTCCTGAGTTAGCTAAGGCTTTGGATTTCTCTGGACAATTTGCTGAGAAGACCGGTGACTCATATGTAGGAGTAGAACACCTGTTTATTGCTATCTTGGAACATCCTGGACCAGCAGCTGAAATGCTGAAGCGAATGGATATAGAGAAAGAAAGAGTATTAAAGACCATCAAAGAAATTCGAGAAAATAACATCACTGATGTTCAGTCTCCAAAAAAATATCGCGCTCTGACAAAATACACTCGCAACCTGACAAAACTAGCTCAAGAAAATAAACTTGATCCTGTTATCGGTCGTGACTTAGAAATTCAGCGAGTAGTACAGATCCTATCTCGGCGAACAAAAAATAATCCCGTCCTTATTGGAGAAGCTGGGGTTGGAAAGACGGCTATTGCTGAAGGTCTAGCTCAACAAATTGTTTTAGGTCAAGTACCAGAATCAGTCAAGGAAAAAGAAATCCTTTCACTAGACTTAGGCCTGCTCGTTGCTGGAACAAAGTTCCGTGGTGAGTTTGAAGAAAGACTTAAAACAGTTATGAAAGAAGTTGAAGCCGCTGCCGGTAAAGTGATCTTATTTATTGATGAACTTCATACTATTGTTGGAGCTGGTCAAGCAGAAGGTTCAATGGACGCTTCAAATATGTTGAAGCCAGCTTTGGCTCGTGGTGAGATGAGAGTTATTGGTGCTACTACCCTGAAAGAGTATCAAAAACATATTGAAAAAGATCCTGCTTTAACACGACGTTTCCAACCAGTATTTGTAAATGAACCATCGCCTGAAGATGCGGTAGCTATTTTGCGTGGTCTATCTGAGAAGTATGAATTATTCCATGGAGTACGAATTACTGACGACGCTATTGTGTCAGCGGTAAATCTATCTTCACGCTATATCACTGATCGTTTTCTGCCTGATAAGGCTGTTGACCTCATCGATGAAGCTGCTTCTGCTTTACGTATCTCGCTTGAGAATAAACCTGAAGAGTTAGTGCTTGCTGATCGTAAGATACGACGACTAGAAATCGAGCGTGAGGCTTTGCGTAAAGAAGTTGAGATTTCTGAAAACAAAACCAAGATCAAAGCTCGAATCAAAGAGATTGAAGAAGAGATTGGTGAGTTGAAAGAAACCACTTCGGCTATCGAAGTAAAGTGGACTAACGAAAGAACTGCTCTGGGTGAAATCAGTGCACTGAAGAAAACTCTAGAAGAACTCAGAACGGAGGCGGAAACAGCTGAAGCTATGGCCGACCTGACAAAAGCAGCTGAGATTCGTTATGACTACATCCCTTCATCTGAAAAGAAACTGGATGATAAATTAAAGCGTCTAAAGAAACTACAACGTCACCGACGATTACTTAAAGAAGAAGTGACTGAAGAAGATATTGCTGCGGTTGTTTCTCGTTGGACAGGTATTCCTGTATCTCGGATGCTTGAAGAAGAAGCCAAGAAACTTGGTCGTATGGCAGAAGTTTTGTCTGAAAAAGTGGTTGGACAGACTCATGCTATTAAACTCGTCGCTGACGCTATCAAGCGATCACGAGCTGGTATCTCAGATCCAAACCGACCAATTGGTTCGTTCTTATTCCTAGGTCCAACCGGAGTTGGTAAAACAGAACTAGCACGGTCTTTGACTGAATTTATGTTTAACGATCCTGATGCCTTGATCCGGATTGATATGTCTGAGTTTATGGAGAAACATTCAGTTTCTAAAATCATCGGTTCGCCTCCAGGCTATGTTGGTCACGAAGAAGGCGGTTCTATAACTGAACGAGTTCGTCACCGACCATACTCTGTTATCTTGCTCGATGAGATCGAAAAAGCTCACCCTGAAGTATTTAACATTTTGCTTCAAGTCCTAGACTCAGGTCACTTAACTGACGCTAAGGGTCGGAAAGTAAACTTCCGCAATACAGTGATTGTCATGACTTCAAATATTGGAGCTGAACATATCGATCGTATGTCTAGCTATGGCTTCTCATCTTTGGATGATAAGGGTGAGGTAGCGCAGTATGTCCAAGCAAAAGATAAGGTATTGGATAGTCTGAAGCTATTTTTCCGTCCAGAATTCCTCAATCGATTGGATGAGATCATTATCTTCGATATCTTAACTGCAGAGACTATCCGCAGTATCGTTAATATTCAAATTGAAGATGTCCAAAAGCGTCTAGCTAAAAAAGAAATCACTTTGTCATTGACTGATGAAGTTCTAGAATTTATTGCACGTGAAGGTTACGATCCAAAATTTGGAGCACGTCCACTAAAGCGAGTAATTCAAAGTAAGATCCTGACACCTGTAGCTAACATGATGGTAGGAGAAGGAATGTTACAAAAAGGTAATGTTAAAGTCTCAATGAAGAAAGGAGAGCTTAGTTTTGACGTGCTGAAGAAGGGAAGTAAGACAGGAAAGAGTAAAGTCGGTTCACGAAAAACTAAGACGACAGTTAAAGCTTAATTTGAGTCATCTGAGCAATAAAAAGATCCGGCTTTGCCGGACCTTTTTATTTAAGATAGTTATTAAAAAACAACCCGCCGAGACGTGTCCGCGAAGGCGGGTCGTCTCGGCCGGGTCGGGTCGCTTACTCGCCGCTGACGGCAGCCAAAAGTTTAGGTCTTTGGTAATCACTTGCTGTTTCTTCGGCCTTACCACCGCTAGGTGAAAGCAAAAGAGCCTTTTCCAGCTCTGAGATCGTCTCAGTGCTTAGAATTAGATTCTTAGCAGCGTTGTCCCAAATTTCCAAGGCTGCTTCTCGGGAGGCATCTTCTTTACAGCATTCAAAGACCTCCTTGGACGATCGGACCATCTCAGTAAGGGTCAATTTTCTGCGGATGAAGCAGGCTTCTTGAATGTCCAGTGAAAAATCATTCAGCCAGGCAATGAAACGGCCGAAGAAGTTGTTTTTGGGGGAGAATGTGATCATGATGTTTCCTTGGTGGGGGAGGGGTGGAAAGGACAGGCTAGCAAACCAGATTTAACTACTTTTTATGTCTGATGTCAATATTTACTGGGTGTTGGGAGGGAATTTCGGTCGTTACTTTCACAAATGAGTATCTAAATTAAATTTTATTTTCATTTATGATATGAATGCAGTGAAAGAAAGCTTTGCTTACAGGGGCAGCACACCTTTTGGATTTTCTTTTCGTAAACTCAAGAAAATGCTCAAAAGCTTTTCGAATCCCTACGCACGTGACGTTTTACGGGATTCGGTCACTCTCGTGGAGATTTTATTTCACTGCGTTCATAAAATATCTCACTCTTGCGACCCCGACTCTTTCGTCCCTGAGGGTCCCTCGAAAGAGTCATTCGAATCCCTCCCGGCGCTAACAAATACAACAAAACCAAAGCGTAAGCTTTGGTTTTGGTATTTGGTGCGCCGAGCTGGAGTTGGTTAGACACTTTTGTGCGGTTTAATATAAATAGAAAACAGCTCCGGCAGGGAAGCAGGAGCTGCTTCGACTTGCATGGAGCTGGTGTGGCGTCAGTACGACATTTCTTCCTTGACCTCTCCCCAGACTTCCGTAGCCTTCAGTTCGCCGGTGCGGACCTTGGAGTAGATCTCGCGGAGCGCTTTCAGGCTAGGGGCGGTGATGGAGATGGTCTGCGAAACCATCATGAACGAGCAGTCCTCCTTGTTGTCCCAGCTTGGGGTATGGAGGTTCTTGTTGGTCTTCACTCGTGCCTCGGCATGGGGTGTCTTGTACAAGCCGTCCGGCCGGTAGCCGACGTGGTACTCGTCCGTGTACGTGTACGCCCGCACGTCCTTGCATGGGACGATAGGCATGCGCATGGCGGGGTCCATCGGATCGATGTAAGCGTTGAGGTACTTGCCCCCACTTTTTTCGTCCGACTCGACCTTCAGGTTGGCGATCTTGCTATCGTCACCTACCTTCGCTTTGGCTTTCAGCCAGATTCTCAGATTCATGGAACATTCTCCTGGTTCCGCCTTCGATCTCCTGCATTCGCTTTTCGCAAACGTCAGTCCTTAGTACGGTTTATAAACAATACACTAAAAACAGTGTATTGTCAAGGTTTGTGCGCCGGGAGGGATTCGAACCTTCGTAGACATAAGTCAGGAGATTTACAGTCTCCCCTCGTTGACCGCTTGAGTACCGACGCAGTGCCATACAAATTACCACAGACGGTGGGTTTTTCAAATAGGCTAGCCACAGAGCTTCTTTTGTAGGTAACTGATATAGTATAATTATTGGGTATGAAATTTCTAATTCTAGTGGCACTTTTTTTTGTCTTTATTCCAGTTAGTACCGTTGATGCTGCTGGTATTTCGGAATTAATTTGTGAAGGGACAAGTTGTAGTGCTTGTAATGTAGTAGATATTGCTAATAAGGGTATCATTTGGCTTTTTGGAGCAGTCTTTCTGATTTTTGTATATATCATGATGGTGTCTGGTTTCGGACTAATTACATCTGCTGGAAATACTTCAGCACTAGAAGGTGCTAAAAGTAAATTTAAGAATGGAATCATTGGGCTTTTAATCATTATGTCGGCTTGGATTTTTGTTGATACGATCATGCGTTCAATTGTTGGTGGGGGAAGTGGTGAAGGTGTGTCAAATGCTCCGATTGGAGAAATAGAAGGTTGGGGTCCGTGGTCTGAAGTTCAGTGCCAGACACAAACACCAACTTATAATCCACCAGCTGCGGTGGGTGGAGTTACTCCAGTAGATCCGGGAGCAGTTCCTGTTATTGGTAATGGAGAAGCTAGAAGTACACTTGCTTCAAATGGAATCACCGTTAATAAAGGGGAGTGTCCAGCTGGTGTCAGATATCAAGATCACCCAGGAGGATGTACTAGTGTAGAAGGATTAAATCCTGGAGCGATACAAGGACTTATTCACTTAAGAAATGAATGCGGCACCGCTTGTCCAGCATTTACAGTAACAGGAGGAAGTGAGCTAGGGCACTCTGGTAGTGGACCAGGAACTCATGCTGGCGGAGATAAGTTTGACTTAAGAACCAGTGACGTTAATTCATATATTATGGGGCCAAACTTTAGAGATGGAAATCAGGGAAGTCGCCAAGGTAGAGTAAATATTAGTAGCGGAGTTGCATGTGTTCGAGAAGGAGTAAATACAAGTAATGATCACTGGGATTGTCGTTCTTAGTAGTTTAACCAACCAACTCTTTCACTCTCGTGGAGGTTATATTTCTATGCGGTCACGAGTTACTAACTATAATAGTTCGCTTCGCTCCTATTCTAGTAAGTACTCTCGACCCCGCCTCGGCTGTTTTGGCTTAATGAAAAGCCAAAACATGCCTGCGGCTCCCGCCCGAGTACGAACCTGACGCAGGTCAGGTTCTAAAAGCAAAAAGCCAAGACAGGTGTCTTGGCTTTTTGCTTTTACTCGGGCGGGCCCACAAGGATTCGAACCCTGGTCAACGGTTTTGGAAACCGGCATTCTACCACTGAACTATAGGCCCTTATTTTCGACGATTTAGTCTAGCACAAACTAGCTATTCTAGAAATCCCTCTATGTCAGCTTTCACATCTTCTAAGTCGACAGGGAATTTCTTCCAAATTATCTCTTGGTCACGCTTGAGCCAAGTTCGCTGCCTCTTAGCAAATTGTCGACTTTTAGCAAAAATATGTTCTGTCATTTCTTCGTAAGAAATTTCTTTAAGGATGTAGCTAGTTAGATAGCGATACTCAAGCCCAAAGCCAGATAGCTTTTCTTTACTTAACCCACCTTTAAGTAGGTTTTCCACTTCTTCAACCATGCCATTTTTTAAACGGTCATGAAGACGTTTTTCAATTCGTGGGTGTAAGTCTTCGTTATCTATATCAATACCAAAAATTTGCCACTGATATTCACTTTCAATTTTCTTTGGCTCAGGTACTTCACCTAAGGAATCAATAATTTCTAAGGTACGAATAAGTCGATGACGATTGTCTGGATCAATCACTTGAGCTCTTTTAGGATCAGATAATTCTACTTTTTGAAACAGTTCTTGGTTGGTTAGTTTTTCTAACTCAGCTCTTAGTTTTGGGTTTGGTTCTACTGCTGCTGTCTGCATCGTACCTCGCAGTAAATCAAGGTAAAAGAAAGTACCGCCAGCGATAATAGGTGTCTTACCGCGACTTAGAATATCAGAAATCGCTACTTTAGCGTCTCGTTCAAAATCGGCTCCAGTATATGTTTCGTTCGGTTTAATAACATCAAGTAAGTGATGTCTGACTCCCTCCATTTCTTCCTGAGTTACTTTACCAGAACCAATATCAAGTCCTTTGTATACTTGTCGTGAGTCAGCGGAAATAACTTCACCATTAAAGGCTTTGGCTACTTCAACTGAGAGAGAAGTCTTGCCTGAAGCAGTTGGTCCGACAATTGCTATTACTTTGGGTTTAGGGGACATGTTTAAATATTGAGATTTAGGACTCGGTCACTCTCGTGGATATTTTATTTCACTTCGTTCATAAAATATCTCACTCGTTCGACCCCGACAGTTTCGTCCCTAAAGGGTCCCTCGAAACTGTCTTTCGAGTCCCTCCTTCGGCTACAAAAACACAATCACCAAACACTATTCGTGTTTGGTTCATTGTTTTTGTGCCGAAGGAGGGACTCGAACCCTCAAGACTTTCGCCATGCGATTTTGAGTCGCACGTGTATACCATTCCACCACTTCGGCATATATATTCAATTGTACCTCTACACTTTATCTTACTAAAATGATGCCTGCGGTTTCTGAGGTGAGATAGTCTGGGAGACTATCTCACGGTGTAACCATTCCACCACTTCGGCATTTATATTCAATTGTACCTTCTTTACTTATTCCTACATCTACTTTGGTTCACGATGAGTGTAGCAGAAAAATCAAAAGTTATAAACAGGGCCGGTAGGATGGGTATGTTAGAATGTCAGATAAGACAGGGCGAGAGCTTTGTGGAGGTAATTACTGTTATTTTGTATGGCATTTCAAGGAGATTCAATATTTTGGGTAGAAGTAGAAAAAATCGTTCCTAATCCGTTTCAACCACGGCGGGAATTTGATCAACAGAAATTGGTTGAGTTGTCTGAATCGGTACGAATGTACGGTATTTTGCAGCCACTGACAGTAACTAGAAAAGAGATCCAAAGAGAAGATGGTACGTTCTATACAGAGTACGAACTTATTGCTGGAGAACGTCGTTTGCGAGCTAGTAAGTTGGCTGGGTTATCTCAAGTACCAGTTATTATTCGTGAAGGCGAAGATAGTGAACAAGAAAAACTTGAGCTGGCTATTATTGAGAACCTGCAACGCGAGGATCTTAATGCTGTAGACCGAGCTTTGGCGTTTAAGCAGTTAGCTGAAGTCTTTGGACTTTCTCATACGCAAGTAGCCAAGAAAGTAGGGCGAAGTCGAGAGTATGTATCAAACTCTATTCGTCTACTTGGTTTACCTGAGCATATGCTCAACTCGCTGAGAATGGCAGAAATGACTGAAGGTCATGCTCGAACACTCCTAATGCTTAATGATAAACCAGAAGAGCAAGATGTTGTTTTCCGTGAGATATTACTGAAGAAACTTTCTGTCCGTGAACTTGAAAGAATTGTTCGAAAAATTGCTACTGATAAAGTACGTAAAAAGAATCTCGGTGAATTTGATGTTGAGCTAATCGAGATGGAGAAGAAGTTTATGGAAACTCTGGGCACAAGAGTTCAGATCCAAAAAACAGATTACGGCGGACAGCTGACAATCGATTATTTCTCAGTTGATGACTTGGAGATGATGTTACGACGAATTAAAGACGAGAATGCTCCAAATATGAGCATAGCTCCAGTAACCGCCTCTGCAGCCGATAAGCTGGCTGAACATACTCCACTTACTGTGGCAGTAGATGATGGAGGAAGAGAGTTGTCTGACTTAAGTGATGAAGTTCTCTTGGCTAATTCTGAAACTGAAACCCCAGCACCAGAAGAAGATCAAAATAATCATGAAGAGCAAAAAGAAGAAGTAGCTGTTGTAGAACAAGAGGAAATAATAGTCGGTGAACATATTGTTGCAGAGCCAGTAGCAGAAGAAAGAAGGGAAGAAACAAGAGAAGAACCAGTACAAGAAGATCAGACTGAAACAAATAATGAATCAATTGCTAATGAAACCCCGGAAGAGAATAATCAGCCAGAAACAGAAGACAATACTGAGGCAAAAGCAGAAGAGGTAGAAGAATATTCTGAGACAGTAACAATCCCACCAAAAGATAAAGATGATGAGAGTGGCTTGTATTCGATTAGAAATTTCTCAGTTTAAATTAATTAAAAAGACCGGGAGCTTTGCTCCCGGTCTTTTTTAATTTTTAATTTCCAGAGCTGCTTTGATTCGTCGTCTGGCCAAAGCGGTCTTAACAAAGTTCAGCCACTTAACGGTCGGCTTAGCTGACTTTCTTGTTTCAATCTCTACTATGTCTCCGTTATGGAGCTCTTTGTCTAGTTGTACTAGTTTTTTGTTTACCTTGGCACCAAAAATATGATCTCCAACCTCAGAGTGAATAGCGTAAGCAAAGTCTATCGGTGTAGCGCCAACTGGCAAGTCAACAACGTCACCGACGGGTGTAAAGACAAAGATTCGGTTTGAGAAGAAGTCTTTTTGAGTATCTTCGACAAACTCTGCTGTGGTCGACTTTTCTTTACTGTGAGTCTCACCGATCTCCGCAATCCAAAGAGGTATTTTTTCTCGGTGATCATGTTCCTTTGCTTGTTTGATATCTTCCTTTGTTTTTTTATCGTTACTAAAAGGTCTAAATAGGGAAGGAATAAGACTGGTAAAACGGGACTGGCTTTCAGGTGCAATGGCACCGTTTTGCTCTTTATAGCTTAGGTGCGAAGCAATACCAAACTCAGATTCATGGTGCATTCTTTCGGTACGAATTTGAATCTCCATAATCACACCGTTTGGAGTTGCGACGGTAGTATGAAGTGATTGATAGCCGTTTGGCTTTGGGAAAGCGATATAGTCTTTCACTCTTCCTGGTAGTGGTCGCCAGAGTTTGTGGATGATTCCTAGGGCTCGATAACAGTCTTCGACGTCAGGAACAACTACTCGCATAGCTAGGAGGTCATACACCACACCAATATCCCACTCCTTTCTCTTAAGTTTATGGTAAAGGCTATACAAACCCTTTACTCGATATGAAGTCTTAAAACTAAGTAACCCAATTTCAGCCAATCTTTTTTGCAAAGCTTTTCTTTCTCGTTCCAGTAGCTCATTGGACTTACCGGCTTTGCTTTCAAGTAGTTCCTGTACTTTAGTGTATTCAATAGGAAAAACATAAGGGAAAGCAAGATCCTCAAGTTCTTTACGAATACGTCCCATTCCTAGTCGGTGTGCTACTGGTACATAGATCTCTAAGGTTTCTGTAGCAATCCGTAATTGTTTTTTTTCAGGTATATGAGACAAGGTCTGCATGTTGTGCAAACGATCAACAAGCTTAATGATCAATACTCTAATATCCTGACTAGTTGCAACTAAGAGTTTCCTGAGACTCTCATTGTGACGATCACTGCCGTAGTAACGTACTGAACTAAGTTTTGTTACTCCTTCAACTAAAAATAGAATTTCTTCGCCAAACTCTTTTAAAATATCATCAGCCGTAACTTCAGTATCTTCAATAGAGTCATGGAGTAGACCAGCAGCAACTGTTCGCGCACTCATGTTCATTTCAGCTAATTTAGAGCCAACAGCCGCTAGGTGATTTAGGTAGGGTTCGCCCGAGTATCTTTTGTGGCCAGCGTGTGCTTTCTCCACAAAAGAAAAAGCTTTTTCAATTAAAGCTTTGTCTGCTTCACTTGGATTTTCAAGTAAAACTATAATATCTCTGGCAGTCATCTAGTTATTGTAGAGATATATGCTTTAAATAACAAGTTTTTACTTTTACAAAGGCCGGTCCTAGGGAACCTAGGACCGGCCTTTGTATTTGTTTTAGCCTCTTTTAAGTAGTTCAACCGCAACTTCAATAGTGATATCTTCTGTCTTGATTTCGTCTGGAATACTAATTCTTTTAAAACCTTTTCTGAGGAAGCGTCCAGACTTTGATTCATAGACATTAACTAGTTTTTTAGTACCAGGATTGATACCAAGTTCCTTTAGTAGAGTTTCACCTTTTCGAGTTTGCTTCGGCTCTTTATAAATTTCAAGCGCCCGTTCATAGGTAATAGTATAAGGATCATCTTTGCCTTTAAGTGACCGGAAGTCTCCAGCATGAGCTAAGTATGGCCCGTATTGACCAGTGTTGGCGATAATTGGTTCTTCAGTTTTAGGGTGAGCTCCTAATTCGCGAGGCAGAGTCAAAAACTTTAGCGCCATTTCTAGAGTGACGTCTTCTGGCTTTACTCCTGAAGGCAGGGAAGCACGCTTGGGTGCTTTTTGTTTTTTGCCCTTTACTTTTTCTGGTGTCTCACCCAACTGAGCGTATGGTCCAAATTTTCCATTTAAGATAAATACTTCAAGACCAGACTCAGGATCAGTTCCTAAAGGTGCGTCAGGCTTAAGTTCGCTACCGTCAATCAGTCTTGATCCATTACAGTCAGGGAAGCGTCCACAAGAGAGAAAGTTGCCTCCGCGACCAAGTTTAATGATCATATCAGCGCCACACTCAGGACAAGGGAATTGTTTTGGTCCCGGACCAAGGTTGGTGATTTTTTCAATATTTTCTTTTCCGGCAACATCTTTTTGGAAAGGGAGATAAAAATCAGTTAGAGTTTTAACATAAGTTCTTTTTCCCTCAGCAATTTCGTCTAATTCATCTTCCATATCACTAGTGAAGGTATCACTTATATATTCCAAGAAATGTTTTTCCAAGAAAGAAGAAACTACATCGCCCGTGTCAGTTGGTATCAGAGTTCGACCTTCTTTAATAACGTAACCACGATCAATGATGGTTTTCATGGTTGAGGCGTAAGTTGATGGACGACCAATACCGCGTTTTTCTAGTTCTTTAATCAAACCAGCTTCTGAGTAGCGGTTTGGTGGTTCAGTTTGTTTAGCTTCAATACTAATATCTTTTAGTTTGACAGAGTCACCAACATTTATCTTTGGTACTTCAGTGTCTTCACCACGAGCCCTGGTATCTACTTTCAGCCATCCGTCAAAAATAACCCGAGAACCATTAACTGAGAAGTCAGGAATAGTTTCACTTGTATCTGTGATGTTAGTAATGAGCTTCGATCGTTTGATAGTAGCGTCAGCCATCTGTGAGGCAACAGTACGATTCCAAATCAGTTCGTAAAGCGCTTTTTGGTCACCAGTTGTACCAGCTGAGTCTTTATTAAAGTTGGTTGGACGCACAGCTTCGTGAGCTTCTTGAGCTGACTTACTCTTTGATTTGTATTGTCTAGGTTGCAAATAACTTTTGCCATAACTTTTATTGATCATGGCAATCAACTGCTTTTGCGCTACGACACTGATGTTTGGGCTGTCAGTACGCATATAAGTAATATGTCCTGCTTCATACAACTTTTGAGCAGCTCCCATAGTTCTCGAAGGCGAAAAGCCAAGCCGAGTCGAAGCTGTTTGTTGAAGTGTTGAAGTTGTAAAAGGTGGTTTTGGACTTCGCTTTGCTTCAGTTTCCTTTAGATCTTTAATTACCCAGTCAGATTTTTCACCAACTTTCTTGATTCGTTCAGCTTCGTCTTTTTCTTTTGGTTCAACACTACAGAAAAAGGGAATTGCTTTACCTTTGGCTTCAGTATTAGCTGTAAGGTTGTAGTAATCTTCAGGAATAAAAGCACGGATTTCTCGTTCTCTTTCCATCACGATACGAAGAGCTGGAGATTGTACACGTCCAGCAGATAAGCCATAACGAACTTTCTTCCAGATCAAGCCAGATAAATCGTACCCAACCAATCTGTCTAACACTCGACGCGCTTCTTGAGCTTCCTTGAGATTAAGATCAATCTCTCTCGGGTGAGCGATAGCTTCTTTGACAGCCGCCTCAGTGATCTCGTTGAAAGCTACTCGCTTCAGCTTTGGATTAACTTCTTTGATAAGTTCGGCAACATGCCAGGCAATCGCTTCTCCTTCACGGTCGGGGTCGGATGCTAGTAGTACCTCATCAGCTTTTTTGGCCGCGTTTTGAAGTCCGGCAATCACTTTGTCTTTTCCAGGCGAAATAATATACCGCGGTACAAAACCGTTTTCGATATCAACAGCATCCTTGTTACTTTTTGGTAAGTCGCGCACGTGACCAATAGAAGAAAGCACGCGGTAATCTTTTCCGAGGTATTTTTCAATAGTCTTAGCCTTAGCTGGCGACTCAACAATTACTAGGGTGTATTTACTCATATATATGTAAGATTCAGTAACAAATACTAGGCTTAAGGAATTCTGTCAAATAATAAGAGTTCCGACTGACACTAGATGAGTGCCCGATAATGAGGTGATTCATAGGTAATATAACCCTGCATTTCCATATTCATCAAGATAATACTGGCTTCAGAAGTCGGTAAAGGAAGTTGTCTCAGTAAGGTGTCTTTGTCTTGAGGTTCATGAAGTAGTTCAATAATAGTTTTTTCAATTTCAGATAAAAGTAAACTATTTTGTGTAGGTTTGGTTTTTTCACTTTCTATCTGCAGTACTTCTAAAATATCAGCCGCCTCAGTTACCATCGTGGCTCCCAGTTTTAGGAACTGATGCGTACCGGCAGAGTTCTTTGAAAAGATACTTCCAGGTACTGCCAATAGTTCACGATTATAGTCGACAGCCATTCTGGCGGTAATCAGAGTGCCGGACTTTTCTCCTGCTTCTATAAGTAGAGTCGCTTTACAAAGACCAGCCATGACCCGGTTTCTCTGTGGAAAAGTCCAAAGAGCTGCTCTTGCCTTTGGCGCCAGTTCAGACAAAAGACCACCGCCACTTTCGAGTATCTTTCGAGCTAAGCTCTTGTGACTAGCTGGGTAGAGGACTGATTCATCAAGTCCACTACCTGGTATCGCTAAAGTATATAGGTTATTTTTGAGAGCTGCTTCGTGTGCTAATCCGTCCATACCTAACGCTAAACCAGAGACAATCCCAACAGGGTAACCAGCTAGTCCACCGATAAGGTGATCAATCACTTGCTGTCCATAGGTAGTGTATTTTCTGGAGCCAACAACTGCTAGTAGAGTTATGCTTGAGTCGGGTAGGTTGCCTTGATACCAAAATTCTTTCGGCGGCTGCGGGATTTCATTTAAAATGCCTAGATTATGCTTTTTAAATTCTGAACTGGTTATATGAGATATTTCCATTCTCTAAAAAGTGTAGCATGATCTCATTTGATGTTGCTAAGTAAGGGATTTCGTCCTAGAGAAGTGATGCGTTATAATACTTGGACTATATTTTATGTTAGATATTAAATTCATCAGAGAGAATTCTGACCTAGTAAAACTAGCGGCTCAAAAAAAGAAGATTAAAATCGATATTGATCGACTGCTTAAGATTGATGATCAACGGCGTGAGATCATGACCAAGCTTGAGACTAAGAAAGCAGAACAAAATAAAGCTTCACAAGAAATTGCAGCGGCTGGAAATGATGCAGCTTTAAGACAACATCTTATCTCTGGGATGCAGGTTCTTAAACTAGATCTACAGAAAGAAGAAGAAGCCCTGAAGCCAATAATGGAAGAATGGCAAGGATTAATGCTCCAAGTACCAAACATTCCAGATATGTCTGTGCCTGATGGTGATAGTGACGCTGATAATCAGGAAGTCAAAACGTGGGGAGAACAAACTTCTTTTTCTTTTGAAGCTAAAGATCACGTAGAGTTGATGAATAAACACAAGATGGCTGACTTCGAGCGCGGGACCAAAGTTCATGGTTTTCGTGGTTACTACCTTCGAGGTGACGGCGCTCGACTTTCTTGGGCGGTTTGGAACTACGCTAACAAGTTTTTCTTAGAGAAAGGCTTTGAACCACTATTGGTTCCGAGTATTGTTCGTAAGAGTAATCTTTACGGAACTGGACACCTACCAAACGAAGCTGAGGATGTATATAAGACTCAAGACGAAGATTATCTGATCGGTACAGGAGAAGTTTCAACAATGGGTCTTTATGCTGACGAAGTTTTAGAAGAGTCACAACTACCAGCAAAGTTTTTGGCGTTCTCACCTTGTTATCGTCGCGAAGCTGGAAGTCATGGAAAAGATACTAAAGGGCTAATTCGAGTACATGAATTTTTCAAACTGGAACAGGTGGTCTTGTGTGAAGCTTCACATGAAGAAAGTGTCCGTCTCCATGAGTGGATCAATCGCAATACTGAAGAGTTTATTGAATCACTCGGAATTCCATATCGAACGGTATTAAACTGCGGTGGTGACTTAGGTCAGGGACAAGTGAAGAAATATGATATTGAGCTCTGGGTACCAGGAGAAAAGACTTACAGAGAGATAAGTTCAGCTTCATACTTCCACGACTTCCAAACACGAAGATTTAATATTCGTTATCGTGACGCAGAAGGGAAGATGCGTTACGCACACTCACTTAACTGTACCGCCATCCCAACACCACGTATCCTCGTTTCACTACTGGAAAACTTTCAGCAGGAAGACGGCAGTATTCTGATTCCAGAAAAACTACGTGAGTATATGGGTAAGGATAAGATTGGTTAATCAAAAAGAAGGGCGGGCGAAGCCCGCCCTTCTTTTATATATCTATGAAACCAAAACCAAAAAAGCGTAAAAAATATCTGGATCCTGGAACAATTCTTTTAATCAAGCAAATTGTTCTAGGTCTGATTATATTTAGCTCAGTAGCTTTAGTTATTACGGCTATTTGGTATGGGACTAGGCTTTCAACCTTTACGCTAGACACGGTTACAGTAGAAGGCGGATTTACTATTGATAAGAAAAAAGTTGAAACAATCGCTCGCGAACAACTTACCGGATCATATTTTAAATTGATACCAAAAAAGTTTTCTTATTTATATCCGGAAGAGAGTATTTTGGAGCGAGTAAATCAAATAGAAAAAATAAAAGATGTAAAAGTAGATCGTGTTTCAAGAAAAGAAATCTCAGTCACTTTTGATGAGTACTTGCCTGATGCTTTGTGGTGCGATAGTAACGATCATGATAGTTGTCTTTTCTTAGATAAAGAGGGCTATGCTTTTGCAAAGGCACCTAATTTATCTGGTTCAAGTTTGGTGCGTTATTACGATGTTGAAAATCGTTTTGAAATAAATACCAAACCGTTTAGTGAGGAGTATTATGTAAACTCTAAAGAATTTACCTACTTGTTATCACAGTTGGGTTGGTATGTCGTAAAAATTGAAATTAATTCAACTGGAGATGTTTTTTACACTTTAGCCCGCGGTAGTGAAATCAAGGCCAATCTAGATACTCCAGCAATAGATACTGTTTCAAACTTGCAAACAATAATTAATTCAGAACAATTTTCTCATCTTGAGCCAGGAAATTTCCTTTATCTAGATCTACGTTTTGGTTCAAGAGTATTCGTTAATGAGGAAGTAGCGGTTCCGGAAGAAGAAGGAGTTGCTACAAGTACTGAAGAAGCTGCTGATGATACGGAAGAAGAATTAGAGTAGAAACCGTTGTCATAGTTGGCTAAAGTATGTTAAAACAGGCCTTATGTCATTTTGGAAAAAATTACCAACTCCATTTTTTGTCCTAGCGCCATTGGCGGATGTTACTGACGCGCCTTTTAGACGAGTAATTGCTAAGTACAGTGCTCACACAAGACGAGACGGTACAGTTGGTGGTCCTGACGTGATGTGGACTGAGTTTGTGGCAGCAGATGGACTAGTCCGAGCTACCCCCGAAGGTAAAGCAAAACTAATGGCCGACCTTATTTATACTGAAGCAGAAAGACCAATAGTAGCTCAGTTGTTCTCTAGTAATGAAGCTCATATGGAGCAAGCCGCCGCTCTATGTCTCTCGCTTGGTTTTGATGGTGTTGATATTAATATGGGCTGTCCAGATAAGTCTATTGAAAAACAAGGTTGTGGTTCAGCGATGATCAAAAACCCAGAAGTAGCCGCTAAAATTATCCAAGCTGCCAAGCGTGGAGCCAAGATGGATGATGGAGGTATTCCAGTGTCAGTCAAAACTAGACTTGGTTATAACCGAGACCAACTAGAAGAATGGCTTCCGGCGTTACTTCAGGAAAGACCAGCAGCTATTACCTTGCATGCTCGTACCAGAAAAGAAATGAGTAAGGTTCCAGCGCGGTGGGAAAGAATCGCTCGGGCGGTAGAGATACGAAATGAGATTTTGGGTGCAGACAAACTTGAGACCAGGATCATTGGCAATGGCGACGCTCTTTCCATTGAAGACGCTAGAGCTAAAGCAGAAGCTACTGGTGCTGATGGAGTAATGCTCGGTCGAGCTATCTTTGGTAACCCGTGGCTTTTTCATCCTGAAAAAGATGCCACTAACGTACCTCTTGAGACCAGGCTGGCTGTAATGCTAGAGCAGACAAAACTCTTTCAAGAAATTTTACCTTTTAAAAATCTGGCTGTAATGAAGAAGCATTTTAAAGCTTATATTAAAGACTTCGATGGAGCTGCAGAACTGAGAGCAGATTTGATGGCGCAAGACAGCGTAGAGGAATTAGAACAAGTTGTTCAAAAATTTCTGTCTACAAACACAATAAAGTAAGAACTTTCTTACTTGAAAAATATAAAAAATGTGGTATGTTTACAATGATTTTACTAGCACATATGGAGGTCTTTGATGAAAAGGTATATTTACAAAACTCACATTTGCAAAGGTGAGTTTGATGCTGCAAGAGAAAGGCGTTGTTGGGCTGAGCTAAAGAAAGAGCTTAATGAAGAAGTTGCTCAGCGCGGCGGACACAGTTTGGCGACTTTGTCTATCCTACTCATGCTTAACCAAATCTTCATCACAAATTTTCTTGGCGTGAGAAGTTGATTGGTTCGTTCAAGACGCTCACACCACATAATTCATCATTCCGCTTTCTCGAAAACCGAGGGAGCGGTTTTCATTTTTTAATAGTTTTCCACTTGGTTTTTACTTAAGCACCAGGATACTTGTTACACTTAGTAGAGATGAGTGAGATATTACAAGCCAACATATTCTTTTTAATCGCTAGTATAGCGACAGTGGTATTTAGCCTATTTGTCTGCTTTATTTTGTACCAAATAATTAAAATAATTAGATTGGTCAAAAGCATACTAGAAAGGATAGAAGAAGGCAGCGAAGTTTTGGCTGGTGATCTGACTCAAATTAGAATGTTTTTTTCCGAAGGAAGCGTTCTGACTAAAGTCTTAACTTTTTTCGCAGGACGCAAAGTAGCAAAGATGGCGAGACGTAAAGTAAAAGAAGTAGTAGGGGAGGATGAAGAATAATCTAATTATTAAATTTAAATATTTTCTGTATGGCAGCAAAAAAACAAGCTTCAAAATCAAAATCAAAATCGTCAATTTCACAGAATCAAGCAGTAGGAATTGGTGTAGGTCTGACAGCAGCGGCAGTAGCCGCAGCTGGAGCTTTTTTCCTTTACGGTAGTAAGAACGCAGCAAAGAATCGTAAAGCAGTAAAAAGTTGGACTCTAAAAGCTAAGGCAGAAGTGCTTGAAAAGATTGAACAAGCTAAAGACATGAGCAAGGAAGAGTACGAACAATTGATCGACGCAGTATCTGGTGTTTATCAAAACGCTAAGACTGCATCAAAAGGAGATCTGGCTTCTTTCAAGAAAGAAATGAAAGATCACTGGAGTCAAATCGCTAAAACAGCAACAGGAGCAAAGAAGACAGCTGCGAAGAAGTCTGTACCAGCAGCTAAGAAAGTGATCAAAGAAGCAAAGAAGGTGATTAAGGCAGCAAAGAAATAATTTTCGAGAGTACAATTAACAACACCCAGGCCAACGGCCTGGGTGTTGTTGTATTATGAGTAGCAATGTTTGGCGCTACTACCTATCGAATATTGATTTGTCTCAGTCTGGCTATTTTTGCTCTAATTGCCCTCCGTACTTTTTTTGCGACAGGACTGGAAGAAATCATTCCAGATAATTATAAGTATTATATTTTAAGTGAAGAGTTACCAGAACTTAGTGTGTCAGCCTATGTTGTTTTTGACTTAGAGACCGGACAAACGTTACTTGAAAATAATATCGACGAGCAGCTACCAATAGCTTCCATCACAAAGTTATTTTCTGCAGCTGCACTGATAGAAGATTTTGACTTGGAAAGAGAAGGGACTATCTTGTACCAAGATCTTTTGGCAGATGGTAGAGCCGGAAAGTTGGAAGATGGTGATAGTTATAAATACCGCGAGTTATTGTTTCCACTGTTACTTGAATCCTCCAATGACGCTGCTGTCTTTTTTGAACGGGAGACTGAAGACTTGGTTGTAGAAAAGATGAATGAGTTAGCACAGAAACTTCAACTGAAAGACACTAGTTTTGCTGACGCTTCCGGTTTGTCAGATCAAAATGTTTCTACCGCTGTTGATTTAATGTCTTTTGCTCAGTATTTGTCTAAGGATAATCCATACGTCCTTGATATTAGTAAACTCAAACAATATGTCGGTCCCTATACTGGCTGGGTCAATAATAGTCCGGTTATAGACGAGAGTTATCTTGGCGGTAAGCACGGCTACACTATAGCGGCTAATCGTACCATCCTGGCGATCTTTGAAGAACGATTTGAGTCTTCAGAGCGTAGTATTGGTTATGTTATCTTAGGCAGTGAGAATTTAGCTAGTGATATGGCTAAATTACGTGATTTTTTGAGTCTAAGTGTGGTTTATAAATAATGTTATACTAACAGCATCATATGGAAGAACACGGCGCTTTATATAGAAAATACCGACCACAATCTTTTGCTGAGGTTAAAGATCAAGATCATATTGTTAAAGTTCTTGAAGGTGCAATTGCAAAAGATAAAATTCCTCACGCTCTTTTGTTTTCTGGTACCAGAGGGACAGGAAAGACTACTGTGGCGCGAATCTTCGCTCAGGTACTTAAGACCAGTAGCGTTGATCTCTATGAAATAGATGCTGCGAGTAATCGTGGTATTGATGATATTCGTGAACTCAAAGAAGCGGTCCATACATTACCGTTTGAATCTACCTACAAGGTATACATTATCGACGAGGTACACATGCTCACCAAGGAAGCGTTTAACGCTCTTCTTAAAACTCTAGAAGAACCGCCAGCTCACGTCATCTTTATCCTAGCTACTACTGAAGAAGAAAAAGTGCTGGATACTATTTTGTCACGTTGTCAGGTCTTTCATTTCCGTTCACCTTCACGAGGAGTTTTGGCAGAAACAGTGACTGAAGTAGCTAAGAAGGAAGGTTTCAAACTAGCACCTGAAGCAGCCGACTTGATTGCCGTAGCGGCAGACGGATCTTTTAGAGACGCTCTTGGAGTAACTCAAAAAGTGATACTGGCTTCTGGAGATACTATCGGAAGCGCTGACGAAGTAGCAGCTATTATTGGCGCGCCACGTGGGGAAGTGATGCTTGGTTTGGTCAAAGCTTTGCACAAAGGAGAATTAGAAGCAGCTCTAAGTGCACTAGGAGAAGCAGTGGAGCTCCATGTAGATATGAAGTTGTTTGCTAGATTACTGCTAGACAATCTACGAGCGGTTATCCTACTGCGTTATCAAGCTAGTAAAGCAGAAAATCTTTTGGCTAATTTTGGTCCAGAAGCCAAGACTGTTTTAGCTGAGATCGCCAAAGAAGCTCAGTCACCAATAAACTCACAAACAATTCTTAAACTACTGAACGCTACTCAGCAGATTTCTTATTCACCAATTCCACATCTACCGCTAGAGCTAGCTTTAATTGAATTAATAAACAAGAAGTAGTTATGGATGTTTATTTTGTTCGTCACGGCCAGACTGATGGAAATGTAGCTCGAAGACACCAGCACCATGACACACCACTCAATGCTACTGGTAAAGCTCAGATTGCAGAGGTTGCTCCTAAGATAGCTGCTTTAGATCCAACTCACGTGTTCAGTAGTACCCAGCTACGAGCTGTAGAATCAACCAGGATCATAATGTCGTGTTGTGTAGACGTTATACCTGTGACTGACAGTATTTTTGAAGAGTGGCACCGTCCCAGTATTTTAGTAGCTGAGAGATATATGGGCGTTAAAGCCCTTTGGTTTATTTGGTGTTGGTTTAGAGGTGACAAAGTTGAGAACGGGGAGAGTTACCAAGATTTTGTTGATCGTGTTACCAAAGCAAGATCTCACTTGGAAGCCTTCGATCAAGATGCTCGAGTGGTTATAGTGTCACACGCCATTTTTATTAATATATTCTTGCAACACCTCCGGTCTAAAAAACCGATGAATATTTTTGCAGCTTTTAAATGCTTAGCTAAAATTTATTTCATGAAAAACGCTAAGATCACCCACCTTAGATATCTAAAAGACGCTACTGGGGTAGGTGAATGGAAAATAGTCAAAGATTAAGATCCTTGGAATATTTTTACAGTTGTGGCAATATGTTGCCACAGCACAGAAAAATTGAGTGGAATAAAGGTGTTGCAGACCAAAAGAAAACATTGCCGATTCGTCCTGAAGCGGACTCCGTAAATAGTCATCCCATGACTATTTACCTAGTACCAGCTATTGGGGCTGAGACAGTTTGGGAAACTGTCGAAGGAGGTTGCCTGGCATTTTATGAGGAAACGAAATAAAATAATGACAACCTGTACTGATCCTGTATGCAAAGCATTCTTGAACTGCATTCGTATCATAAATCCATGCAAGCATTGATTTAGATACTCATTTGTTCAAGTAAGGATCGAGTCCGGGAATTGAACCCAGCTCACAAACAATCAAATACATTGCCGATTCGTCTAATGGTAGGACTCTGGTTTCTGGTACCAGCTATTGGGGTTCGAGTCCCTGATCGGCAGCTGACACTAAAATAGCTAGCTTTTGCTAGCTATTTTAGTGTCTCAGCCTGCGAGATCGGGGACGAGAAAGGCGGAAGCAAACAGTCTGGAGACTGTTTGACCCGCCAGGGTAGTGAGCGTATTATTTAAATGAGTGGAACGATTATTAAATAAACGACTCCTGACCGAGTCCCTGATCGGCAGCTACACAGTTTAGCTATATTTAGCAACATATAAAAGTTTGAGTCTCTGATAGAAATATATTTGATATAATTTAATCATGGAAAAAATACCTAATAGAGTTTTTCACGGTACGTGTGAAAAATTTGATGCTGAAGAAGCTAGACCATCAAGGCAAGTCAGAACTCAAGAAAATGAAGAGGGTGTTACGGTCGTTGTTTTTGATGAAGAATCATTTCACGCTACTCGAGAAAGGTGGATTGCCCTAGCGTACACAGATAATCCGAGGCCTATTAAAAAAGAGGGCTTTAAGGGTAGCTATGGTATGGGTGTCAGTCTGTACGACAATAATAAATCCGTATTGATAATTGGGGTTGATTCATTAGAAGCTAGTCTGCAAGTGCTTTATGGAGAAGGCGGCTATTTATATCAGTTTGATGATAATACTTTTGTGTACAAAGAAGGATTAGGTAATTTAGAAGTGGTTTCAAATGAACCTACTAAACCAATTGAAATTGAAAGAATTGATAATCCTGTAGAAGAGATGAAGAGACTTGGCGTCACTTTTGAGTTTAAAGATATTTCATTACCAGAAAATGCTGAATACAGAATTGACTAATTTATTAAAAAAGTTCTAACGTCGTCTCATGCAGCTAGCTCGATATTAGAGGCTTATTTTTCAATCTAAAACTTAGTATCCGTTAGGGACTATAGAACTTTGGTATACTTCAGATTATGAAAGTTTTTATTGAGCAGACTAGTCAAACATTAAAAAAGAATGTTTTTAATAAAAAAACAGGTGCCTATGAAAAGACGGTAGACTTTCATATTACCTATCCGTACCCCTATGGTTACATTCTGGACACTCTGGCTGCAGATGGGGATGAATTAGATTGTTATGTAATAACGGACAAAGAACTTACACATAGTTCAGTAGTTGAGTGTGTTCCAATCGGAATGGTTGAATATTTTGAAGATGATCAAGCTGATCACAAAATACTAGTTGTAATAAAAGGAGATGAATGTGAAATCAGCGAAGAATTAAAAAATAATTTGTTGGATTTCGACAAAAGATATTTTGAAGGTAACCCAAGCAAAAAAACAAAGGTGGGGGATTTTCTGGATGTTGAGGCAGCGCTTACAGAAATTACAAAATCTACTATTGGTAAATTAAAGTTCAAACATAGTCTCAGATAGGCATAAACCAGTTTGGTATAATTAAGGTAATGGATAAAGCGCATAAAAAGAAAGTAATTGTTTATGTAATTAGTAATAACAAATTACTGGTGTTTCGCCATGTTGATTTCTCTTATGAAGAAGTAGGTATTCAAGTCCCGGCTGGAACGATTGAACAAGACGAATCTCCTGAGGTGGCAGCTATGCGTGAACTACAAGAAGAGACTGGTTATAGTTGTTTTAAAATAATTAAACAGCTAGGTGTTCAAGATTATGATATGACGCCATATAGAAAAGAAATACAAGAAAGACACTTTTTCTTAGCTGAACCAACAGAAGATTTGCCAGAACGTTGGGCAAGTAGTGAAGGGGGTATTAAATTTGAATGTTTTTGGATTCCACTAGAATCTGCCCATGTACTTCAGTCAGGACAGGGGTCTATGCTTTCTAAGGCATTTGAAGCATTATAAAAGTAATATTTTGCTCTGATATACTTCCTACATGGAAAGTAATATAGAGAATAGCCCGTCATTCAAAATCGAATTACCAAAAGTTGGTGAAGAATTAGCGCTAGCTAAGATGCATATTCAGTCTTGGAAAGAATCATATGTAGGTGAAGAGTCAGGTCTTACTGATGAAATGGTCGATGAAATGCGTGGAGAGATGTTAATTAATACAGACTATAGAAGAAAAGTGATTGCTGAAGCTTTGGCAAATCCAGAAAAAGTAATTTATAGAGTAGTAAGAAATGGAAGTGGAGAGATTGTTGGTTTTATGCATGGAATAAAACATGAGACATATAACGAACTTGACGCTATATATCTACTGAATGAAGCTAAGGGTATGGGAATAGGACCTAAACTGATTGAAGAGTTTTTGTCATGGTCAGATCACGAAAAATATTCTCGTTTGGAGGCATTTCGTTTTAATGATTCAGCTATAAGTTTTTATGAAAGATATGGTTTCAAAAAGACTGATACAGAGATTGCTTTATATAAAGGGATGTTGCCTGTAATTGAGATGGTGAGACCAGTACAAGAGTAGGTTAGAGTTTAAAAGCTCTAACATCGTCCCAAAACAGCCAGTTTGATATTTTGATATAATATATATATGAAAACTAAGTTTATTCTACATGGTGGATATACAGGTACTGACAATGAACAAAATCGGACTTTTTATGAGGAGATTGTGCGTGATTTGCCAGATCAAGCGACAATATTACTTTGTCATTTTGCTTCAACAGATGAAGATAGTGCCGGGAAGTTTGAGGAAAATATTAAAAAGCATAAAGAGCAGGCACAAGGAAAGCAGTTGCATTTTTTGTTAGCTAATGAAAATGATTTCATTGAACAACTCAAGAAGTCAGACGCACTTTACTTGCGTGGAGGCAGTACACCAAGACTTCTCACTGCATTAAATAAGTACAATAACCTTAGGGAGAACTTAAAGGGAAAGACAATTGCCGGATCTTCTGCAGGAGCATATGTGATTGGTAAGTACAGTCCTTTTCATGATGACGAGTCTGGAGGTAAGGTTCGTGAAGGACTTGGTCTTTTGCCGTTGAGAATTGTATGCCATTTTGAAAGCAAAGATTTACCACCAAACCCACAAGCCCTTTCACTTTTAGAAAACACTAACCTAGAACTGGAGCTAGTGACATTGAGGGATTTTGAATGGAAAGTATTTTGGGCTGTTTTATAAAAAACTTTTGAAAAAATGACGGCTGGCCACATTTTCTAATATTGACGAATCACTTAATCTGTGATTTTATGCTGAAAGCACACATTGGAGTTCTGGACAATGATCAAGAAGGTTGTGACAATCACTGGGGCCTCAGGAGTTGGTAAAACAACCCTGGAACGAGCTCTGGAGACTCACTACGGTGGCGGCAGGGTGCGCAGCATTACCACTCGTCCTCGCCGTCCTTATGAAACTGACGTCGATTATGACTTTCAGACATTGGAAGGTCTGAGAGATATCACGGAATTTATTTGGAAAGTCCTTAATCACGGCCACCAATACTGTTGCACTGAGTCACAGTTTGCTGAGGCGGCAGCTGAGACAGGTGGCCTGGCATTCGTTTGCATTATTCCTGAGTGCCACCAGCTGGTGTCAGATTGGTTCCAAGGTAGGGGCGTTAGATGTATTCCAGTTCATCTGGTTGCTCCAGGAGTTGATGAGCTGACACGTCGTCTCAGGAGCCGGGGAGAGACAGACGAAACTATCGTCAGGCGCTTGGCCGACTCTATGGTGTTCGATCAGGTTGCTGGGCAGATTCCACAGTTGAATCTAGTGCCAGCCGGTTCAAAAAAAGAAGTCTTCAACAATGTAGTTCGTCTCATCGAGACCACGCCCTAACCCGAAAGCGCTGCTTGGTTAGGGCGTTTTCATATACTTAAAAAAGTTCTAACATTCCCATACGGCCAGTAAATTATTTAAGCCTTATTTTTTAAACTAAAATTTAGTACCTGATAGGGACCATAGAATTTTTTGGTATACTTGTAACATGACTGAAAAAATGACAAATGAAGGTGTTAAGAGAAATGAACTACCTTACCATAGAGATGAAATAGAATGGAGTGAAGAAATGAGACTACTAAAAGCTCGTAAATATGCCCTTCCAGACACGGCTTCTTTTGAAGAAATTGATGAAGAGTATGAGAGAAGGCATTTTGTGAAAATGGCTAATTTATTGGAGTTGCCTGAAACAGCTTCTTTTGAAGAAATTAGGGCAGAAGTTAAAAGGAGAGGTCTTAATTGGGTAGATATTACTCAGTATGCTGATTTAGATATTGATTTAGATCCGCGACCAAGTGAAGTCAAAGCTGCTGTGGAAAGAAGTCAGTTAGAATCTGAGAAGTTACTATTAGAAGTGTCTCTACTAATGCAGGCTAATGAGGAAACACAATCAAATGAAAAAAGTGCAGAAAAAGTTCTCAATGAAAGAGAAGTATTAAATGTACTTGAAGAAATTGTTGGTGGGGGCGAGTATGAAATTGTTCGACGAGAGGAAGATGAAGATGGTCTCAAGAGATTGGATATCACTACTAAAGGTGAAGATGGTGAAATTGTTAAGTACGACTACACTAGGGATGATAATGCGGGTGAGACTGTAATTGATGTAGTTTTCTTCATGGGAGATATTCCTTGTGGAGGTCATCCTGTTCAAAAGTATAAAGAAGGGGTTTGGGTTCCAGAAGTTGATTAAGGTTGTAAAAAATTCTAACGTCGTCCCAGACAGTCAGCAACGAGTTTAAGCTATATTTAGCAACGTACTAAAGTTCGAGACTCCAATAGAGGACGGTCAAATTTGATATACTGTTGTTATGAAAGAAAAACCAAATGTTAGAGTTGGGATTGGTGTCGTTATTCTAAATTCCGAAAATGAAGTGCTTTTAGGTCTACGTAATTCTTCGCATGGTACAGGGGAGTGGTCATTTCCAGGGGGCACTTAGAATTTGGCGAAACAGTGTTTGAGACAGCGAAGCGTGAAGTAAAAGAAGAGACTGACTTAGATGTTTCTGATTTTGAACTAGTCTCGGTTTTTGATGAAATGCGTTACATAGAGTCTGACGATAAGCATTACTTGAATGTTTCTGTGGTAGCTCATTATAATGGGGGTGAGCCGAAGAATATGGAGCCGCATAAATGCGATCGTTGGGAATGGTTCTCTCTAGATGCTCTCCCGGAAAACATTTTTGAACCCTCTGAAGGAACTTTAAATAATATGAAAGATGGTGTTATTTATCGCCCTACTAGATAATTTGTTAACCTAAAAACGTTCCAACGTCACTCCAGTACAGTAATATAGCTATATTTATCAACTTGAAAAGTTTGAGATTATGTTTGATATAATTAACTTATGAAAAGATTTTCTATTGTCTCATATTTTGATAAAGAAATGACAAAAGAAATTCGTGATATTCAAAATGAATTATCTTTATTGTCTGGCTCAAAAGGTTCACTTAAAGCTTGGTCGCCCCACATTACTGTGGGCTCGGGTTTAAAGGTTTCAGGTGAACAACTGGATATTTTTTGTGAAAAAATTCAGAATTTTTTAGATACAGTTCCTGTTACTGAAATTAAAACTAATGATTATTCATACATGGATAATTGGCCAGGAGCAAAATTAGGATTTTCACCGTATGTTGTATATATAAAACCTTTTGATTATGGAAGTCTAGGTACGATAGCGAGTTTTTTTGAAGATAATCTTAAAAAAGAACATGCAAGTTGGTATGATCAGCCTTGGCCTTATAATCCACATATAACAGTTGCTTATAAAGATCTATCTCTGGAGGGCTTTGAAAAAATTAAAGAGCATTTGGTCGATGCAACTTTTGATAGGAGTATAAGTATTGATAATGTTTGTTTAGCTTTGGAAGGTGACGATGGATATTGGGATATTTATCGAAAGTTTCAGTTGAGGTCATAGTATAAAAATCTTAACTTAGTCTCAGAAAGGCAGATGTCACTTAAATAATTAACTGTCATATTAAAACAAAATGATACTATTAAACATATGAAGAAAACTATTCTAATTACTGGTATGTCTGGGACAGGAAAATCAACTATTGGAAAAAGCTTAAGGGCGGGTGGCTATACTGTACATGATATTGAAATTATCCCTGGGATGTTTGAAACTACTGATTCGCGAACAGGAGAAGTTATTACTGAATGGAATACTAATGATCTTAATCAAATCAAGCATCTAGTTTTTGCTTGTAGTAGAGAAAAGCTGTCTCAACTTATGGAAGAGGAGACAGATAGAATTAGTTTCTATTGTGGAACAGCAACAAACATTACTGATATTGTGCCATTGTTCGATAAGGTCATTCTACTTCAGGCCTCGCCTGATAATGTTCGACACAGGCTCTCTACAAGAGAGACTCATGATTTTGCTAGAGACCCAGAGATGCAAGATTGGATTATTGAAATTAAAAAATCATTTGAAGATAGTTTAACTCAACTAGGGGCCGTAGTTATAGATGCGAATGGAACTTTAGAGGAGACATTAACCAAAGTCCTTAGCGTGACAGAAAAACCATAGTTACTCACCTACTGTTATCCCTGGGAAAGGAATTTTTATAATTATCTATGTCATTTTTTAAATAAATTTATGTCCGACTATAAAACAATTGTTGATCAAGTTGACGTGGTTGCATATCTGCAGAAAACATTTTCGGATAAAGTAACAGACTTTAAAGTAATCTCAGGTGGTGAGGGGTCGCAAGCATATAGTTTTTCTGTAAATAAAGTCGAATATGTTATTCGACTTAACAAGCATCACACTCTAGGTTTTAGAAAAGATGAGTATGCGGCTAAGAATTTTGGTTCAGATATCCTACCTGTACCTAAAATATATAGCATTGGAAAAATAAATAACGAGCTGCGATTTTGTATTTCGGAAAAGAGTAAAGGTAAAATTTTGACTGAATTTTCAACCAATGAAATGACAAGTTTGTTACCTGAGCTTTTTAGTGTCCTCGATGCCGTGCATGTTATTGATATCAGTCATACAATTGGTTATGGAGAATGGAATCTAGAACAGTGTGGTGAAAGTAAGAGTTGGAAGGAAGAGTTATTGGCAGTAAATAAGAGGACTATTAGTACAGCAGAAAAACCAGGTCTTTTTGAGACATCATTTCTTGAAAAAGATTTTTGGGACACTGCATATACTAAATTCTCTGAACTAGTTTCATATTGCCCAGAAGACCGTTACTTGATCCATGGAGATTATGGTTTTAATAACACTTTGTCGGATGGTGAAAAAATTACTGGGGTAATTGATTGGGAAAATTCAATGTACGGAGATTTTTTATTTGATTTGGCTTGGCTGGATTTTTGGTCCGCAAGTGAATTTGATTTTCAGGCGGCCTATTTAGAGCATTCAAGTAAAAATGGAAAACAAATAAAGGATTATACTGAGCGTATGCTTTGTTATAAGTTATGTATCGGCCTGGGTAGTTTGGCATTTTCTTCATTTACAAACCAAAAAGAGAAATATGAAAAGAATAAGGTAAGAGTGACTCGTTTATTATAAAGATTATGATATTAGTTAATGTAATAAGAACATGAAAGTAATTTTTTTAGATCGTGATGGTACCGTTATCAGGGAACCTGCTGATGAAAGGGTTGATACGGAAAACAAAATAGAATTATTTCCAGATACCATTGAATCTCTTTCATATCTAGCGCAACATGATTTTTCAGTTATTTTAATAACTAATCAAGCAGGTATCGCAGAAGGCAGAATTACTGTTTCTGATTTTGAAAGAATTCATACTAAGGTCCTTGAATTACTCAAGGCAAGTGATGTTAAGGTTTTAAAAACTTACATGTGTCCACATGGGCCAGGAGACATGTGTGATTGTCGAAAACCAAGTCCAAAAATGATTTTGGAAGCAATAAAAGAATTTAATCTACAGCCAGAAAATTTATATATGGTTGGAGATCGGGAGTCAGACATTAAGTCGGGAATCAGCGCCGGAGTAAAAACAATTCTTTTACAGACTGCGACAGTTCCAGTTATTGTTGAGAAAGTAACTTATGTTTCTCCGACACTTCTAGATGCAGCTAAATATGTGGTTGCGAATTAGAAATATATAATCAAAACATGAAAATAGAACTAGAAGATAAAACATTAAATGCCCTGAAGTGGATTGTGGAAATTTTAAATAGAAATAATATTCCGTACCGCATCGGCGGCGGATTTGCTGCTCATATCTATGGATCTGGTCGGCCTGTAAATGATTTAGATTTTTCTATCTCCGGTGAACACTTTCCAATTATTGTCTCAGAAACTAAGGAATATATAACCGCTGGTCCAAAACACTATTCAAACGCAAAGTGGGATTGTAATACACTTTCACTTAATTACTTTGGTCAAGAAATTGATATGACTGACATCGACACCTTGCGGATGAGCAATAAGGAACAAACAGAATGGTTTCAAACAAAAGATCACTTTCGTAAATTTCCCAATAAGTTGGTAGTGATAAACGGTATAGAAGTTTCATTAATGGATCCACGCGACTTAGTGGCCTACAAAAAAGAACTAGCTGATGCAGACCATCAGTATCAAATGCAGGATGTCCTGGCAGTAGAAGAATATATTAAAAATAACTAAAATCTGTTACAGCACTGATATTTTCGGTTTTGTAAAGGTGTGTTAAAATACTTTTGGATGAATCCCGTCCGCAAACTGAAGAAGAACTCAAATGAGCGAATATGCCATTGGTCAAAAGCCTCCAGGGCTTGCTGAAGACGGATCCTTCGAAACCGGCCTCGGTGTCCGTGCACACTCAGTCCTTGATGACGAAGGCAGAATCCTTTCCGTGGATAAGGAAACTGGTTTGCTCGTTGAGGACGAGTCCGAAGGATAGCAGGCACTGTGGAGTGCCAAGAGGTTCCCGAGCGATCGGGAGCCTTTTTATTTATAAAAAAGTTCTAACATCGTCCCATGCAGAAAGTTCAATTTATAATATAAAACGGAGCGTCTCGAGAGACGCTCCGGCTGTCCAGGGCGGGCTGGTATTTCACTGTCGGCTCCACAGAATCTGGCGAAACTGCTTCAAAGCCTCCCACCTATGCTACACATACCTCAGCACAGCATTGCTAATGTAGCATGTTTTTTTGTAGGCTGCAGTAAGAGATGAAAGTGAAGCTTGACATTTGAATAAAACGGGTTATTATTCTATAGTAAACGTTGTTTGATCAGTAGTTCTTACCTTAATCGCAGGAGTAGACCGTGAACAGATTCTCGTTCTTCGTAATTTTCATCCTTACCGCCTCTTTTTTGGCTGGTAAGGCTCAGAGTCAGACAGTGACGGCTTACAGCGCCATCAAGTCGGACTATTCTTTCGTTGAGTTTGGGTTTGTACAAGATCAGAACCCAGTCGTGCAAAGTGGAATAACTTTCAGCGGAGAAGACTGTTTCGCAGACTTCTGGGCATCGTCGGCAATCGACTTCGGCAACGAAGGGAATGAAATCGACTACTCCCTCGGCTGTGGAACCAAGGTCGGAGAAGTCGATCTGAAGATCTCCTTCGCCTACTTCGACCTGCCGACTCCGTCAGCGACTGATTTTGACCTCGATTCCGACATCATTCGGCTACAGGCCGAAATCGGAAGGACTATCACTCTGAGCGAGAATGATTCACTCAGGATCTGGGCTGGTGGTGGCCGCATAACAGGTCTTATCGAGACCTGGTCAATCCGGACGGGTGCGGATTGGATACGTGATTTCGATAGCCCTTGGTCTTCGACCGTTGGCATCGGCGTCAGTCATCAAACTCATGATGGGTACACCGGCGCTTGGGGCAGGGTTGCTGTCGACTATCAGTTACCCAACCGTGTGTCGGTTGGCTCGTTGGTCGACTGGTATGCCGGCGAAACTGGGCAACATGCAACATTCGGGATGCGAATCTCGAAGAGTTGGTGAGATGGATTTGAGCAATAGCTCGCAGGAACAGTCTACGGACTCGTTTCGCGGGCTGTTTTTGTATTTTAATATTTACTTTTTCACTAACAAGCTGATTGTGTTAAGATGCTCTTGAATAAACAAATCTAAAATAAATCGTATAATTTTTAACATTCTTCAAATATTATTTATGAAAAGCGATCAAAGATTCTCAGGTTCAATAGGTCAGGAATACAACCTCTTCAATATGGCTGTTCCACACTATGACTCTTTTCAGAAAGAGGTAGGTAATGTCTTAGCAAAATATATTCAGTCCAAGTATGAAGCAGATGATTCTACTCAAATTGATGTATACGAAGGAGGAAGCGGAACTGGTTTAACTACAAAGATTCTTTTAGACAGTGACAAGAGAGTCAGGGTTTTGGCTATTGATAATGAACCCGCTTTAATGAATCAGGCCAAGGAATATCTTAAGGAATACGAAGACAGGGTTGTTTTCATTGAAAAAGATTTATTGGATGCTTTGAATGAGATTTATAACATTAATATCTTTGTCTCGGCTTTTACGATTCACAATCTTCCTGTGGGATATAGGAAAAGTCTTTTCGATCGGATTGGCAATATTATGCTGTCTGGAGGGGTTTATATAAATGGAGACAAGATTGCTCGAGATAATTCAAGTTTACATCAAAAAGATCTCCAAGATATGCTTGACGCGTTTAAGATATTTACTGAGAAAGGATACCCTGAACTCGAAAGTCATTGGAGGGATCATTACCTCGAAGATGACGAATTCAAACTTACTGAAAGAGAGCAGAGGGACTCTTTAAAGAAATCTGGATTTGAAGATATCGAATTCCATTTTCGTCACATAATGGATGTCATTGTCTCGGCCGTGAAAGCAATTTAGCTTTATTTACTTTCTTACGAAGTCTGATTTTTTGGTATACTTAGAAAAGTTACAACACTACTCCAGACTGTATAGGCTGGTATAATTTTAAGTATGGAATACAAAAAACTGGAAACTTTAGTAATGCGAAATCGTGTTTACGAACACTATCGGGGCAATCAGTACTTAGTAGTTGATATAGCAAAATTTGCTGACAATGACGGGGATGAATTCCGTGTTATCTATCGAGCCTTATATGATCATGGACAACTTTATTCAACTTCAATCGAAAGATTTACAGGAATGAATAGTGAAGGGAAGAAACGCTTTTCTTTGTTGGAGGTTGAAGAACAAAACCGGAATCCAGAACATTTCTATCCAACTATTACTATGTAGTTGAGTTGTTAACAATTTTAACACTCCTCAAACATTTGAGTAATTTAATTTAAATTGCAAATTACTTCCAGTCTGATAGTGTAATTAGACATGGAAAAATATTTATCCGTTGCCAAACAAGCTGCTTTAGAGGCAGGAGAGTTTTTAATGAAGAATATAAATAGTGCGCGTGATAGTGATAGTTTAAGTATTTTGGCAATAGAGCAGGATAAAGATTCAGAATCATTGATCCTCAAAATACTGAAAAAAGAATTTCCTGAGGATGGTTTTTTGTGTGAAGAATCCGGTGAAGAAATTGGTACTTCAGAATATAAATGGATAATTGACCCAATTGATGGAACCAATAATTATGTTGCTGGTAGAGACACTTTTTCTATCTCTATAGGGTTAGAGAAGAATGGTCTTTTGATAATGGGATTGGTTTTCTTGCCAAAAAGGGATGAATTATTTCACGCCACCTTGGGTGGAGGGGCGTTCATGAATGACCAACTAATAAAAGTAGGTGATCAAACGGATTTAGATAAAGCTATTGTTACTTATTCAGTTTACCCTGGAAGAGAAAAAGAAAGTGAAGGAGTTACCGAAAAACTTTCAAAAAATATTGGAAATCTAAAGAATTTTGGATTCACTAACAAAGAAGACATCGACCCAGTTTTTGGCAGAGGTTCTATGGCAGCAGAATTTTGTTATCTAGCCTGTGGAAGGATTGACGGTTTGATTAGGCTAAAGCAAAAGCCTTGGGATGTGGCGGGAGGTAGTATTATTGCTTCTGAGGCAGGTGCCATGATGAATAATTTGGCAGGAAGCGATGTCAGTGTGTATGAGGGTGATTATTTGTGCAGCAACCCCGAATTGCTCAAAAAGATAAATAATTTATTGATCTAGAAGCCTTATTCCTTGCTTTAGTATAATTAATTTATGAATATTGAGGCAGTAAAACTTTTTCCAGAAGTAACTCAAAAATATATCGTCGCAAAAGTTTCCGGTCTGGAACAATTAATTTTGTGGGGTAATCCAAATGTAGAGTGGCATAAAGATATAACTACAGAAATGGAGGAATCTGGTATTGTAGTAGAGAATGTGTTGGGGGGAGGTCGAATAAGGGTGGTTAGTAAATCTAGAAACATCTATGTATGGGGAAAGAGTAGTGTATACGGCGAAATATCATTTACTGAGGTCAAGGATATACTTAAGGTGTCTCATGTAGATTATGCTGTTCTGAATGAGGTTCCTGATGGAGAATAGTTCTAACATTGTCCCATACAGCCAGCTTACAATGTTGGAGTAGGAAAATGGACGTATGTTTATAAAATTATAGGCGCCTCCGAGTGAACGGAAGCGCCTGACACAGTTTTTTCTAGCCGACAAGACGCAGAAACGTCGTCTCTAGATCGTCTGGAAAGAACACGTTGTACAAAGGGAGGTCCTGACCCCCTTTGAACTCTGCTAAAGCCTTTTCTTCAACTAAAGCAGGTAGACTAACTGGTGGTGTACACCAGCCGTCCTTGTCCCAGCCTAGTCTAAGTGATTTGCTCCGGTACTCTTCTTCGGAGTGAAAGAAACGGAGATTTGACCTCTCAAGACCGTCATCACCGCAGTAGGTGTGACAAGAGACGAGAAGGTTTGTGAATTCGAGCATTGTCGCCTCCCCATAGTTTGTGATTGATGCTCGGCAATGAGCTGATGACAATATATAATAAATATATAAATTGTCAATATTTGGTTCATCATTATAAATAATCTACATAATGATTTGAATAACTAGTAAGTGATTATTTGCTATAATTACCATATGAATATTAGGAGTTTTTTTATCGGTAGGACTATAGGCTTTATTGTCGTCGTTATTCTTGTCGGGGGTTTTTTTCTAATAAATGATCTTATCTATACAGAGAAACAGGGTGATAATGTCGTCCCTGAACCTATCGGATGTACTGAAGAAGCGAAGATGTGTCCAGATGGTTCGTCTGTCGCTAGAAGTGGTCCAGAGTGTAATTTTTCTGAGTGTCCGCTGCCGTCTGTTGATGAAATGCAGACTGTTGTTACTCTAGGTAATAGCGGAAAAATCATGAACGTCACTATCTCACCTCAAGAAGTTGTCTCAGATAGCCGGTGTCCAATTGATGTTGAGTGTATCTGGGCCGGAACTGTAGAAGTAAGGACTATTTTATCAACAGAAGTAGCTCATGGAGAGCTAACGTTAACTCTAGGTGAACCACAAGTATTTGGGGATTACTCGGTTATTTTAACTGAAGTTTTACCGGTAAAGACTCAAGAGCGAATCTTTGACGAGTCGTATCAGTTTATTTATTCTATTGAGTGATTTAATTCATTATTATGGCAATACGAAAGACAGCGGAAATTGGGAGTGAAGTTATTCGTTCTCGAGCTAAAGAGGTAGATAAAGTTACTTCTGCCAAGGTTAAGAAAATAATTACTGATCTGATTGATTCAATGCGCGATAAGGATCTCGTTGGTATGGCAGCTCCACAGATAGGTGTCGGAGCTAGAGTTTTTGTAACTGAAGTTAGAAAAACAAAGAGTCGTAAAGATGTCTCAATACTTGATCCTGTCAGAGTTTTTATTAATCCAGTAATAACTAAATTTTCTAAAAAAAAAGTTGATGGATATGAAGGATGTGGCAGTGTGTCTGCCGGGACACTGTTTGGTATTGTAAAAAGACCGGAGACTGTTTCGGTGAGGGCATTTGATGAGTTTGGTGATGAGTTTGAGCTAGAGACTTCTGGCTTATTGGCCAGAATAATTCAACATGAAGTAGATCACTTAAATGGCATTTGCTTTATTGATAAAGTAACTGACACCAAAACCCTTATTGGACGGACAGAGTACTTAAAAACTAAAAAGAAGAAATAAATTATGCACCGGCTAAATTTATGAAAGCAGAATTCCAAACCTTTTCAGAATTAAAATTACATAATCTAGAAGTTGTCCATAAACAAGTAGATGAGGTTTATACTCTGCCTAGTGATATAGATAAAAAAATTGAATTAGTTTGGAACAATCTGAAGAAGAATCAACCCAAACTACATGCTTCACCTCTATATAGGGTTATTGATACAGAAAAAAACAAAAACAGTTTTAGAATAAATGTTTCGACTGATTTTTCATATAAAGAAGTTGTGGGACTAAGAAATATAGATAAATTCAACACTTATTTTTTAGATCTAAATATACCCTATGTTTTAAGCATGATTGCTTTGGTTTATACAAAAGATAAACAATTAATTTTAATAGAAAGAGATTCTGGTGATTGGCCCAAATCACTTGAGTTACCAGGAGCATTTATGCGCCCGTCACTAGGTACAGCTTTATATCCTCAGGCACTTAGATTTATGGAGGGTGATATTGGAATTACAGAAGAGGATATTTTCGATCATCAGGTTTTAGGTATACTCCCTTATGATGATATTTGTGAAAAGATGTTGGTTGTTTCTTTTTTCTTAAAGCTAAGTTTAGAAGAAATTAAAAAGAAATGTGTAAAAAAAATACATGTTATGCCTAGCAATTATACTTCAGATTCTCATTTAGATTTTTTTGATCTTCCCTTACATATACCTTCTCGTACAATTATAAAAAAGGTTATAGAGTCTTCCCAGTCTGTGTCTGATTTAATTAAAGAGTAATCTTTTAAAATAATATTTATATGAAAAATCGAACCTTAACTTGGAAACCGCTCTCGACAGAACATATTGATTTAATTTTTGAAACTAATTCTGGAAACGTAGCTGAATATTTTTATGATTTTAAAAATCGGGACGAAGTAGAGACTTGGGTCATTGATGCAATAGAAAAACAGACACTTGGTACCAAGCTTGAGTATGTCATTTTTGAAGGTGATGATTTCATTGGTATGATTTCACCTAGTTATCCGGAACCTAAAATAGCTGAGATTGGTATGTGGCTTTGTGTTCCAAAGCAGGGTCAGGGTTATGGTCGGCAGGTCTTGAGTGAACTAATAGACCGACTTAAGAATGAAGGTGTCGAGCAGGTTATCTATACTGCTGACGAAGGTAATCTACCAAGCCGTAAATTAGCTGAGTCACTAAACTTCAAGCAAGAAAAAATAGGGACAGAATTTCAATTTACTAAAATACTATAATAGAAACCGCCTAACTAAAGAGTCTAGACTGTTACTATTTGTGTCAAAATTCACTACGTTAAAGTATTTAAACCTTTTGTTTTAATATCTGCTAGAATATACAGATGACAGAAAAGGCTGGTAATTCTAATCCTACTAACTCAACTATTTCTTTGATTCGCAATCTGTACAGGTTACTTAAGCCTTATCGAGGCAAGTTTGTTTTTGCATCATTCTTAAAAATAATAGGGGAGTTAGCCTGGCTATATCCTACCTATGCTTTGGCAGCAATCATTACTTTTTTTGCCTCATATCAGATTGGTGAATCTTTAACCCCTTTCTGGAGTATTATGGCAGTCTTCGTAATTGTCACCATTGTCCACGTTGTGGCAACCTACTATGCAAATTTTTTCGGTTACCCGATTGCTGAGAAATCCGCTATTGACGCAAAACTGCAAACTATTAAACATATGTTTACTCTAGATATTGAGTGGCATGAAAAAGAAAACACAGGCAATAAAGTAAAAAGAATTGATCGAGGAGGTGAAGGAGTAAATCAAATTATCCGGCTTTGGTTTGGTCCGTTTTTAGAGATTGCTGTAGGACTTATTGGAGTCTTGTTTATCATTACAAAATTCGATTCAATCGTTGCCTTATTCACGCTATTGTTTTTGGCTGTGTATTTCTTTGTCTCTGTTTTTTATACACGCGGAGCGACAAGAGCCAAACGAAAAGAAAATAAAAAAGATGAAAAATTATCTGGAATTGTTTTTGAATCAGTCAGTAATATAAGAAGTGTCAAAGTAATGTCTATGGCCGAGCAGCTCTCTACTAATCTTTTAACTTTAGGACATGAACTTTACGAACTTATTTTAAAACGTATATTTTGGTATCAGTCTGGGGGAGGGGTTAAAAACTTGATCGGACAGACATTTCGTATTGCTATGCTGTGTTTTATTGGTTGGGGCATATCTCAAGGGCACTACGAGGTTGGATTCCTTGTTCTTTTTTATGGGTATTTTTCTATTATTCAAGGCGCAGTCTCTAGGTTGGCTGATAGTTCGCAAGATTTTGCGGTTAGAAAGCAAGATGTTGATAGAATGTTTAATATTTTAGCAGTAGAACCAGGTACAGACGCATTAAATAACAAGGTTCCAATGCCAGAAAATTGGAAACAAATATCGATCAACGAAGTATCGTTTTCGTATGAAGACAAAAAAGTTCTTGATAAATTATCTTTCACTATAGATCGTGGTGAAAAAATAGGTATTGTTGGTCTTTCGGGTGCTGGCAAATCTACATTGTTTAAACTTCTTCTGAAAGAGCGAGAAGACTATGATGGGGAAATATTAATTGACGGAGTCCCACTTAAAACAATTAAAAAGACTGAATATTTTAAACATACAGCAGTAGTTCTTCAAGAAACAGAAGTCTTTAATTTATCCTTACGCGATAATATTACAATATCTAATTCAGATAAGAGTAGTGATGAGGAGGTTCTTAGGAGGGCGTTAGATGTTGCGCATGTCACAGAATTTTCAAAGACACTTTCAGATGGTGTGGACACACTGATTGGTGAAAAAGGGGTAAAGCTTTCTGGGGGAGAGAAACAACGCGTTGGAGTTGCTCGCGCTATTTTCAAAGATCCAAACTTGTTATTATTAGATGAAGCAACCTCTCATCTTGATATTGAATCAGAAGAGAAAATTCAAGACTCTCTACATAAATTTTTTGAATCAGTTACCGCTGTTGTTATTGCACACCGGCTTACAACCATTAAAGAGATGGATAAAATATTGGTTATAGAAAATGGAAGAATAATAGAACAGGGAAGTTTTAAGGAGCTCTATGAAAAAGAAGGTCGTTTTCATGAATTGTGGGAAAAACAAAGACTTTAGAAAGCTATATATTTTGATTTAAGTAGAGATGTTATAATTTAGCAAATATTATTTTAGCTAAAACACTGCTAGAATTACTATGAATTTTTAATTAATTTGTTTATATGGAAGAGTCGAATGTAGTCGTAGTAAAAAGAAATAATCCTTATCTTGTACCAGGGTCTATTTTAATCTCAGGAGCATTTATAGCGGCGGCTATTTTTTTCTCTGGCGGTAATATCTTTAATGACAAAGAAGTTGTTGAGCCAGTACAACTCCAGACAGCAAATACTGACTTAGTCCGAGCGGTGACAGAGATTGATCACATTAAAGGCAATCCCAGTGCAGCGATAAAGATTGTTGAGTATTCTGACTTTGAATGTCCTTTCTGTAAGGTGTTACACGATACTCTCAATGCTGTGATTGAGAAAAATGGCCCTAATGGAGATGTGGCCTGGGTCTTTAGACAGCTGCCTTTAGAGGGACTTCATCCAGTAAAAGCTCGAGCGGTAGCTGTGGCTTCTGAGTGTGCTGCTGAGCAGGGTGGAAATGATGGTTTTTGGAATTTCGCTGATCGATACTTCGAATTAACTTTAACTAACAATCGAACTGATATTGAGACTGTAATCCCTGCTATTGCCGCAGAGATAGGCTTAGACGCTGCTAACTTTAGCGCTTGTTTAAGTAGTGGAAAGCATGACGCAAAAATTGATGCTGATATAGCTAATGCGGTTGAGACAGGAGGAAACGGAACCCCTTGGACTATTGTGATTGCTCCAAATGGCAAAACTTTCCCAATCAATGGTGCGCAACCACAGGCAGCAATTGAACAGATTATTAATATTGCTAGACAGCAGAAATAATATTCATGTTCGAAGTTCTAGTAAAAGTATTTAAAATCCCGAGATACCTCTTACTGGCTTTTTTACTTTCATTTTTGATATTTAGTTTAGCTGTTTGGTTACCAAATTTAAACTTGATATTTCAAATCTTTACTGACTCATCTGTATCTTTGGTAAATAAATTTATTTTCCTATTCTCACTTTACGCTTCGATAGGGACAAACTTCACTACACTATCAGCGGTTACTGTTTTTATGATAGCAGTATTGTTTGGAGTTCAGGTTTCGCTAATGCTTTATTTCTTTAATCAGGTAAAGAGTCGAGCGGCTTTGGGGAGAATTGGCTCTGCCGGTTTTGTCGGGCTCATCACTGGCTTTTTTGGTATTGGTTGTACCGCTTGCGGTACAGTCTTACTTACCTCAAGTTTATCTATCTTTGGAGTAGCAAGTGTTTTGACTTTTTTGCCACTCGGAGGGGCTGAATTTGGATTGTTGGGTGTCGGATTGCTGATTTATTCAATTAGATTTTTGCTCAAAAAAATTATGGCACCTCTGGTTTGCGTTTAGTAAAATAATGAAGTTCTGACCCGATCCGCTACTTCTTTTACAGGAGTATTTACTTTAATAATATAATTTTCCGATCTCTGAGAGTAGGCATGAGCTACTTCATGAGATTCACTGCGGTTGATTAAAAATATGAACTTAAAATGAATCCATGCTTGGGATTTGCGGGGTTGTTTATGATGAAAGATAGTGTATGGTATTTTTATGCAAAACTTTTTAAATAATTATTGGGAAATGATACTAGGATGGATTTCTACAAATGGAGTTAAGGTTTTACTTATTATTGTAGTTGCAACAGTGGCTCATTATTTTGTTGGGCGTTTGATTAAAAGTGTTATTAAACGTTTGATTAAACAAGGACCTTATTCTAAAGAAGCCGAAGAGAAAAGAGAGAACACTTTAATTCAAGTGATGGCTGGGGCTGCCAATATAGCTATCTGGATTAGTGCGGGAATGATGATTATGTCAGAGTTTGGTATTGCTATCGGGCCACTCCTGGCTGCTGCTGGAGTAGCGGGACTTGCTCTCGGTTTTGGTGGACAGTATTTGATTCGCGATATTATTTCCGGAATTTTTATTTTACTTGAAAATCAATATCGGGCTGGAGACGTCGTCTGCTTTAATGACACTTGTGGTTTGGTAGAAAATGTTTCGCTTCGTATGACAACTTTGCGTGACTTAAACGGAACTGTTCACCATGTACCGCATGGGGAAGTGAATATTGTCTCCAATCAATCAAAAGTATTCTCAAGAATAAACATAAATATTGGTGTAGCTTACGACGCTCCATTGGAGAAGGTGATAAAGGTAGTAAATGAAGTTGGTGAAGAAATGGCTAAAGACCCAGCTTGGTCTAATTTAATTATAAAGCAACCAAAATTTTTGCGAGTCGAAGAGTTTGCTGATTCTGCTGTTGTTGTGAAAATTCTGGGTGACACTCAACCAAGCAAACAATGGGAGGTGGCAGGAGAGTTTAGAATGCGCCTTAAAATAGCTTTTGATCGAGAAGGTATTGAAATTCCGTTCCCACAGAGGGTGATGAGGACTGTGAAATAGTAATTAGGAGCCCATATTCCTAGATTTAGTGGTAATATATAAGATATGAAAAATTTTATCCTGTACTTCTTTGCTGCGCTCGGTTTTATATTCCTGATTATCTTGATTTGGTTGTCTTACTTTATTATTGCCGATCCATACAACTTGAAGCCGTTACTTTTAGGCAGTCAACAAAGCTATACTGAAACAAGATCAACTGACTCAGATGAAAGCTCACAAAATGCTAGTGAGGAGGTATCAGCTGAGACGGGAACTGAGAGTGACTCTACCTCTACAAATACACGTGCAACTTTTAACTTGTCTCCAGCTCAAAAGGAAGCACTAATAAATCTAGGAATATCACCTGAATCTGTCCCTGACTCAATTAGTGTTGAACAAGAGCAGTGTTTTGTAAATGTTTTAGGAGAGTCAAGAGTAGCTGAGATTAGAGCAGGGGCAGTTCCTGGGGCAATAGAATTTTTCAAAGCCAAGTCCTGTATATAAGCTCTACTGCTTGTTTATCTAGTTATTTGGTTGTATAAAGAGCATAATTGTTGGGATTTAAAGGTAACAATATTTCATGCTAACTTACATACTATTTTTTATTGGTTTCGTTATCCTGGTCAAAGGGGCGGACTTACTTGTCGATGGTGCTTCTTCATTAGCTAGTAGAATCGGCGTTTCTTCATTGGTGATTGGTCTTACGGTAGTTGCTTTTGGGACCTCAGCACCTGAATTAGCGGTAAACATCTTAGCTAGTTTGAGTGGAAATACTGATATTGCAGTCGGGAATATTCTTGGAAGTAATATCGCAAATATTTTGTTGATTTTGGGTATCTCTTCAATAATCTGTCCTCTACTAGTTCAACGAGGAACTGTCTGGAAAGAAATCCCTTTTTCTTTACTAGCAGTAGCCGTCTTGATTGTATTGGTTTACGAAGTGATGTTTCAAGGTGCTGAATCAGCTCTCTTAAGTAGAGTTGATGGACTTGTTCTAATTACTTTTTTTGTTGGTTTTCTATATTATGTTTACCGTCTAACAAAATCAGACAAAGCAGCGGATGCTAATAAAGTTTTTGTAGCTGAGGTTGACACTGTATCTGAAAGACCTCTGTGGCAATCAGTACTAATGGTTGTGCTTGGTATGCTTGGCCTAGTAGTAGGAGGTAAGTGGATTGTTGACGGAGCCGTAGCTTTTGCGCAAATATTTGGAGTTAGCGAAGCTTTGGTTGGATTAACTGTGGTTGCGATAGGCACCTCGCTACCTGAGTTGGCGACATCTATCGTCGCTGCGCTAAAAAAGAATGTCGATATTGCTGTCGGTAATGTTATCGGCTCAAATATTTTTAATATTTTTTGGATACTAGGAATTAGCTCGACTATTCAACCACTACCATTTACTGCTGATCTGGCTGCTGATCTAAGGATTACTTTTGTAGTAACGCTTGTCTTGTTCCTTACTTTATTTGTAGGTAAGAGAAATATCCTAGAACGCTGGCAAGGTGTTCTATTTGTACTCTTGTACATTGCTTACTTAGTCTTCTTGGTGTTGCGGGGGTAATTGAGAGTCTTTTTAATACTTAGCATATCTTCCTTTATAAGATCCTTTTGCTTTTTTGCTTGCGTATAATGCTCTGTCAGCACTCTCTGTGACACCAACTTCTGCACTAGGGTCATATTCTGCAAAGCCGGCACTGATGCTGATTTTTTCTGTTACCTCTGGTCGGTTAACTAGTTCTCCAAGATTAATTTCTGAAATGGCTTTATTAATTCTAGTAATTACTTTATTAACAATCTCATCTAACTCATTAACATCTGGATTACCTTCAATAATGACTCCAAACTCCTCTCCTCCGTATCTAGTAGCGCTATCTTGGCTTTTAACAGATGAATTAATCACTTCAGCAACTTTTTGAATAACCAGGTCTCCAGCTTTGTGGCCAAAAGTATCATTTATCCCTTTAAAATCATCGATATCAAGTAAAATAACAGAGAAAGGTATTAATTTTGTTCTGTAGTTACCAATCATTTCTTCCAGTCTAGTATCAAATTCACGTCTGTTATATAGACCAGTTAATTTGTCAGTGATAGCAGCTTTCTCAGCTTTTTCTAACTTTATTTTTAAGTCAGTTCTTTTCCAAAATGAGTTGTCTAATTGTGGACTACTCAACCTTTTAAGTTTATTGATTAGGTCTGTATCATCGTCCATCTCGGACGCATCTTCAATCATCTCCAGGGCATAAAAGTGAAGTACATCTTTGGGTGTCATTTTATGTATTTCAGCAAAAGATTTTGCTTTTTCGTAAATTTTCTCCCAGTTCTTTTCAAGCCTGGCTTCTTTTTGTTGTTGAGTTTCTACACTCACTACTTTTAGTTTGGGTTTTTCGTTCATAAATTTAATTATTAATTGTATTTTAACATTAAACACTTGATTACACCTATATCTAGGAGTCATTTTGGTTAAAATGCTATAATATAATCATTATTGTTAGTCAGAGATATTTGCTTTATTTATGAATAAGTTTCTTTTATTTAGTATTGGAGGAGCATTATTGGTTGGAGGAGTAGCAGTTTCGTTACTGGTGCAGACAGATTCCGATGAAATGATAACCGCTGAAGATTCCGATACTAAAGTGGTTCTTGAAGAAGAAACCCAGCTGCCAACCAGTGGTCGCTCTACTTTAAGTGACTTATTATCTAGAGCAGTTGATTTAGAGTGTAATATCAGTCACAAGCTAGATAATAATTCTTCGGAGGAGGTTAGTGGTACTTATTTTACAAGTAATGGAAAGATGAGAGGGGATTTCATTGTGCCTGGAGCTGGTGAAGACGTTGTATCTTCTGTGATTATGCGTGACGATAATCTTTACTCTTGGTCAGAAATAAATGGAGAAAAGTATGGAGTAAAGATTGATATTAATGCTGTAGAAGAGAAGCGGGCAAACGGAGAGGTTCCGGATACCAACGAGCCTGTACCACTCGATGCTCCAGTTCAGTATGATTGTAAGGCTTGGACTAATGTAGACGGCAGTATATTTGAACCGCCATCAGATGTGATCTTTAAAGATTTTTCTACTATTATAAATACAGGAATGGAATTTGGGACAATCTATGAAGATAGTCCTGACAAAGCAAAGCAGTGTGAACTTTGTGCCCAGGTACCAGCTGGGGAAGGAAGGGACTCATGTATGGCAGCCTTTAGTTGTCAGTAATGCTTAAAAAAAGACCTCAGTTTCTCGAGAAACTGAGGTCTTTTTTATTCTCTACTTAAAACGATCTTTTTCAGCGTAGATAGTGATAGTCCTTCTCTTACGAGCCTGTCCACGGAAGGAGTGTTTGTGTGAACGGTAGATCTTGTGAATGACAAACTTTTCAGCTAAGAACAAAACTAGTTCTTCTTCCCCGTAAACATATTCAGCAACTCCCATCACGGGGTGAATGTAGCTACCGTCTTCTTTACCAGGACTTTCTTGAATTAATCTTTTTGTGTGAATGTCGCCGTCTTTAAGGAATGTCTTCATAAAAAGTAGACCTCCTGGTTCTAGTGTTCTGTATATTTCGTCACGAAGGAATTTTCTTTCTTCGGCGTTAAGAAAATGGGAACTCATCATGTCTAAAACTAAGGCCTGTGAGTCATCTGGAACATCTAGTTTACCGGCGATAGAGCGGGCGGTGTATTTTAAAGGTAACCCCTTGGAAGCTGTTGCTGCTTGAGCGATAGCTGCCTTAGAAATATCATAACCAACTCCTTTGTTCCCGTAGTAATTGTTTAAGTAAATAAGATTACGTCCATTACCGCAGCCAACGTCCAAGACACTTGCTTTAGGACCAAAAACGTCTTCACGCTTACGACGAATAACCCAGCGAGTGAATTTCTCGAGGTCTTCACTAGGGTTAGTAGACAGCTTTAGGTGAGTCGGGTTCTTGTATTCTGTATCCCAAAAAGTTTCACCATGCTGCTTTCTTTTTTTCTTTCTAACAAAGTTAGGTTTTCGAGCCATGTTGCCCAAATTAGAACACTATTTTTATTTTTTAGCAAGCATAACAGTCTTCAAATTGACTTCATATCTAATAGTAAGTTTATTGAGTATTGGGTAGTGAAATTGAGTTTCTGTATGATACAATTTTATTTATATGAAAAATCCATGGATAGTTGTATTGGTTGTTGCTGCAGTTTTAATCGGGGGATCAGTTTGGTATGCTGGAAATGCGGCTGAGAAGAGTAATGAAGGAATTGTTTTTACACCTAACGTAAAAGGCAACCTTGACGCTAGTGTAACTCTAACTGAATACAGTGATTTTCAATGTCCTGCTTGTGCTGCTTTCCATCCTAGAGTGGCAGAGATTCTCGAAGACTTTCCAGATGATGTAAAGCTAGAATACAAACATTTTCCTTTGGTTCAGATTCACCCATATGCAGAGCCAGCAGCGAGAGCTGCAGAAGCAGCTGGACAACAAGATAAATTCTTTGAGTTCCATGACCTCCTTTTTAATAACCAGACAACTTGGTCAACCAACCCTAACCCTAGTGCTTTCTTCTTTCAGTATGCTGGAGAGCTGGGTCTAGACGTACCTCTATTTAAGCGCCACTACAATGCTTCTTTAATACGTGACAGAGTTCAAGATGACTTTGCAGAGGCTAGAGAGTTAGGGCTTTCAGGAACTCCTTCATTTTTCCTCAACGGAGAAAGAATGGTTTTTGAGACCTATGAAGAGTTCTACCAACAAGTCTCAGATGCGGTTAATCCAACAGTTGAGTTTGGAATCACTCAATAGTTGACACTCTTTTGGTGTAAACGCTTGATTTTTATTAATCAGTTAAAATTACTACTGGAGTATTGTTTTTTAGTAAAAACTAACCTGCTAAAGAATGAAAATTATAGAGGTGAAAGGGATAAATAAGATTGAGCAGTTGGTTGAAGTTAAGATCAAATCTTAGTCAAAAGTTAAATAAACTATAGTTTTGAACTCAATATCTGTTAAGATATAGGTATTATGTTTTTCAGGACTAAATATCTAGTTATCGCTATTATTGTTGCCATAGTATTGCTTTTGATAATGGTCTTGTCTTTTTCAAGTAGTAGCTCTGCACTTGATCAAGAAGCTGGTACAATTTTAGCTCTTGAGTTTGATGAGACTGATAGAGATTATTCAGTTGAAGAAAGTTTTATTGATATTGATGAACAAAGAGAAAAGAGATTAGATGCACTTACGGCAAAAATTGCTCAGATCTCTATCCCGGCAGTAGAAGAACCTGAACCTGAAGTAGAAGCTGAAACCATAGATCCTAATACAGTCGGGGAAGTGGTGCTTTGTAGTAACTATCAAAAATATAATGGTTTTTGGTCAGCGTCTGGGCTGCAGTTTGAAGTGGTAGAAGGTGCTCGACTACTATCTCGTACAACAGACACTGGATCAGAGCTTGTTTTACAATTGTCTTTGTTTAGTACTCCATACGGCGCTTCTTCTTGTTTGAAAACGGATGTTGTCGGTATTGCTCTTGATGGTTCATTAATCAGGAATAGTGACTATAAGCTTTATGGTATTTTTAGTAGTGAAACTCTCTTAGGTTATGCTTTGGATGGTTTTCCAATATACGGTTTAAATTCAAGTAAAAACACTGATAAGTGTGGTGGAGCAAGTACAAACGGACAATATGCATATTACTTAGATAAAGATCGAGAGGGAGTCGTTGGTTGTTTTGCTGGAGTACCGGTAACTATTTAGTATGAAGACTTTAATCTTTGATATTGAAACAGTTGGAGAAGACTGGGTGTCTTTGGATGAGGTAACAAAATCTTCTTTAACACGATGGGCTGATCGATCAGCCAAAAATAAAGATGAAAGAAAAGCGCTGCAAACTGATATAGAAAGCGGTTTAGGTTTTTCTCCACTAACAGGCTTTGTAGTAGCTATAGGTATCTATGATTTGGAAAGAAAAGCAGGAGTAATTTACTATACTGGAAATGGTTCCAAAGAAGATGATCAGGTAGGAGAATTTACTTACAAGCAAAGAAACGAGCAGCAAATGCTTGAGGAGTTTTGGGAAGGCGCTAAACACTACGATACTTTTGTTACTTTTAATGGCCGGGGTTTTGATGTGCCTTTTCTCTATCATCGGTCTGTAGCTAACTCAATTAAACCAAGTCAAAATCTATTAGAGGGACGGTACCCATATCAACAAAAAAGCTGCCGTCATGTTGATTTGCAAGACGAATTAACTTTTTTTGGAGCCATGCAGCGCCGACCAAGTCTACATCTTTTTTGTCGAGCTTTTGGTATTGAAAGTCCAAAAGGAGAGGTTGGGGGTGATGATGTGGCTGAACTGTATTACGACGGTAATCTTCGAGCTATTGCTGAATATAATGCCAAGGATGTAGTGGCAACTACAGCTTTATATAAAAAGTGGTTAGAGTATTTAAATTTTTCAAAAGGTAATAAAGAAGAAGATTTTATTAACTATTAATGATTTCATTAGGAGATCCGGCGTTATCAATTAAGTTTTGATCGATGTAGATGGGTTTATTTTCATTCACAAACACCCAGGCGATGGTAACAAAAATAAAAACGGTAATTAACAGTAAAAAATTGTTAGCAGAGTTTTCATCTTTGGCTAAATTACTTTTTATAACCCACAAGACTAATTTGCTCGGACCAGACTTCTTTTTGTTTTGATATAAGTTAGGCATATTGTTTTAGTCTACTTTAATAAAGTAATTCATTCCGTAGCTAGTATCGCAAGTAGGGCAGCAGGTTCCATCAGTTGCTGTAGAGCTTTGTGGTACTGAGGAAAGTTTGGCGTAAACGTAAGTCGTTGGCTTGCTGTTTTCTGTACATGAGTATTTCATGTAGGCATTACCGGTAGCGGCATCAGAAACAGTACCCTTAGAAGGATCAATAATAATTTCAGGAATAAAACCGTTTTCAAGTAAGCACGTAGCTATAGACTTTGGATGGTCTGGTCCAACATGATTAAACCAACCATTACCATTGCCTTGGTAGCCACAGCCACTTCCATCCCCAATCCAATTTCCTAATTTTAAATTATAAACAAATAAAGCTTTAGCAATGCTGGTGGAATCTGCTTTTCTAACTGCGTCTTCAGCTAATACTCTAGCACTAGAGGTGCTTGTCACTAAAACAGTCGCTAGTATGCCAATGACCGCAATGACAACTAACAGCTCCATCAGTGTAAAACCAGCGTTTCTATTCATAAATATATTATAACTTACGTCTCAAGTAAGACAGGGGAGAAATACTCAGTTTTAGATTAATACAAAATAAAGCTAAATTACTTTATCAGTCTGTTATAATCTCTAAATCATGACAGCGAAAAAATTTCCAGATGGTTTTTATTGGGGGTCAGCTACTGCTTCTTATCAAGTTGAGGGAGGAATCGAAAATAACGATTGGGCAAAAGGAGCAAGAGAAGGCAGGGTTCCTGTTTGCGGATTGGCTTGTAATCACTACGAGTTATATGAGAAAGATTTTGATATTGCAAAAGAACTTGGACATTCTGCCCATCGTTTTTCGGTAGAATGGTCTCGGATTGAGCCGGAAGAAGGAAAATACGATACCGAAGCAATTAGACATTATAGAAAGGTATTAGAAGCGTTACACCAGCGAGGACTTATGCCGTTTATTACAATTTGGCACTTTACCTTGCCTGAATGGTTCTCTGAGTCTGGAGGCTTTGAGAGAGAAGATTCACCGCAAATTTTTGCTCGCTATTCTGCTTATGTCGTATCTCAGCTAGGGGATCTGTGTGATCATTTTTCAACAATGAATGAACCAAATGTTTTTGGTAGTAATGGCTGGCTTAGAGGTACATGGCCTCCTTTTAAGAGGTTTGCTTTGACAGACTTGGTTTCGATTACTAATTCAGGTAGGCAGTATGAAGCAAAAGCTAGTAAAGGATTTGGACCTGTTTTCACTTATTTTAAAGTAATGAAAAATCTTGCTTTAGCTCATAATGCAGCGTATGACTCAATAAAAAAAATATCACCCAAAACAGAAGTTAGTGTAGTAAAACATGTCATTGTCTTTGATTCTAATCTCAATCCTTTTAACATTTTGAAAGCAGCGTTCGCTAATTATTTTTGGACGCAAAAATTTATGGCTAGAGTTGAAGATCATTGTGATTCAATCGGTCTAAATTATTATTTTTATACAAAGTTTGGCGATAAGCGAAAGTGGCGTAAAACAGATATGGATTGGAATTTTGCTCCAGAGTATATAGAAAAAGCTTTGATGATGTTAGCTAAATATAATAAGCCTTTGTTTGTGTCTGAAGGAGGTCTAGCAGATGCCAGTGATAGTGGGCGAGCTGAATATATCAAGCGACAAGTTGAAGGTACTTACAGGGCTATACAAGCCGGGGCAGACGTTAGAGGTCATATGTATTGGTCGCTTCTTGATAACTACGAGTGGGCACTTGGTTTTGCAAAAAGATTTGGTTTAGTTGAAATAAATTACGACACCCAAGAGAGAAAGATACGCCAGTCCGCATACGTGTATAAAGAAATTTGTGAGAAAAACGCAGTGTTAGAATAAACTCATATGTCATGGGTCTTGCTCGCTACCATTGGTCAGTTAATCAATGCGGTAGTAGCATTTTTAGATAAGTACATTGTCTCTGATGAACAGGTCTTACCAAGGCCTTTTGTTTATGCTTTTTATTCCTGTTTACTGACTGGCTTTTGGGTGGTGATTTATTTTTTTGGTTATATTCCTGGATTAACTGAGCTAGGTATGCCGTCTTTTGAAAGTATTAAAAAACCATCAATTCAAGTGATTGGGATGTCTTTCTTGGCCGCTTATACTTTTTTCATGGCTTTGGTATCGATGTATGAAGCTTTAAAGAAAGCAGAGGCGGTAAATGTGATGCCAGTTATTGGAGCCACTTCAGCTTTGGCTACCTTTGCTATGAGCTATTTCTTCCTTAATACTCCATTTCAAACGCACTACATGTGGGGAGTTATTGTTTTGGCTTTAGGGACACTGCTTGTAGCCCAAACATTACCAAAGAGAAGTATTTTTTTGAGCGTTATCCATAGTGGTGTATTTTTCGCTCTACACTTTATTTCGATGAAAGGATTGTTCCAAGAGACCAGTTTTGACGACGGTTTCTTTTGGTCCCGTGTTAGTTTTGTCCTCTTTGCTCTTTCACTTCTTATGGTACCGGCTTATTTTGAAAAGATAACCGAACAGACAAAAAAGACTACAAAGAAAACTGGCGTGGTGGTGATTCTAACTAAAGTGTTAGCTGGAGTAGCGGCGTTTTTGCTCTTGAAAGCAACGGACTTGGGAGATGTGGCTGTAGTACAAGCCATGGATGGACTTAAGTTTGTTTTCATCTTGGTCATAGCAGTTATTTTTGGAGCGACTTTACCTGATAGCGCCGCAAAGCATGAAGCGAGGCCTAAGGAAACAATTCGGCGTATTCTGTACGTGGCGGTAATTGCTGTCGGTTACTTAATTCTGTTTATTTAGTTATGTCTTGGTGGAAAATAATTCTAAGCTTACTTTTAGTTAAAATACTTATTTTAGTATTGGTAATTGTATTTTTGATACAAAAGGAAATTCCGGAAACTATTACTTACGGAATGTCTTTTAATACTATGTATGCAGAAGAATTAGGTCTAGATTGGAAGGAGACCTACGATGCAATTTTAATCGATCTAGGTGTAAGGCACTTACGTTTAGCAGCCCACTGGCCAATGGTTGAGCCGGAGCGCGGCGAATATAACTTCGTTGAGTTAGACTACCAAATAAGTAAAGCTGAAGAGGTAGGAGCTGAAGTAATACTGGCTGTCGGTAGAAGGTTACCGAGATGGCCAGAGTGTCACGAACCAGATTGGTTAGATGAATTTGATACTCAAAAATCACAAGCTTTACAATTAGAGTATATGAAAAAGGTGGTGGAGAGATATAAAGATCGAAAAATAATAAAGTATTGGCAAATTGAGAATGAACCCTTTTTGGAAGTGTTTGCTTTTGATCATTGCGGAATACTGGATGAAGATTTTCTAGATAAAGAAATAGCTTTTGTTAAGTCTTTAGACCCAGAGAGACCAGTATTGATAACAGATAGTGGAAACTTAGGTCTATGGCATGGAGCTTATAGTAGAGGCGATGCTTTTGGTACAAGTGTCTATGTACACTTTTGGAACCCTGAGCTGGGTCAATTTAGAACTTTGTTACCTCCATCTGTTTACCGTCTAAAGGAAAATATTCTAGCTTTGATCTACGGAGATAAGCCGACATTTTTAATAGAACTTTCGGCTGAACCTTGGCTAATTGCTCCGGTTACTTCAGTACCACTTGATACACAGTTTACCAGGATGGATATTGATAAATTTAATGATATTTTAGAGTACGCTAAAGACACCAGATATGATAAACAATATCTTTGGGGAGCTGAGTGGTGGTACTGGCTTTCTCTACAAGGCCATACAGATATGTGGGAAAAAGGAAAAACTTTGTATAAATAAGTAGAGTTCAATACATATGAATAAAAAAATAAATCTAAAAGATAATATATCCGCTCCGGATCTAATAGATGAAGCAGATTTGATTTTAAAAGATTTGGAAGTTTTAACTAAGAGAGCTGAAAGGACTTTGGCGAATTATGTTATTCCAGTGAGACAGTCCATTATTAGACGTTTTCCAGTTTTGTTTATGCTGCTAGTATCTTTAGGGGCTTCAGCTACTTTTCTTGGTTTGGAGAAAATGATTACTCGTTATGATCTTCTCAATAATTCTCCAGAACTTATCTTACTTTTGGGTATTACTATTTTAATTTTTACTGGTAGACTATATAAGAAGCTTGGTTAGTTATGACTTTTTGGCGATTTATATTTTCTTTTTTATATGTAAGAGATTGGCACACTGGCCAAATGGAGTTATCGCGCTCACGCATTGCTTTATTTTCTGCGTCTATATTTTTGATTGTTCTGGCAATTACCCTGATTACTTTTTTACAAGCTCCGGTTGAATACTCGGCTATATGAAAAAATTTCTTCTAACGACTAGTTTTTTTATGGTCTTAGCTCTAGGGCTATTTGTAATCATATACTTGTATATTCAAAGTTTGATTTAGGATAAATCTACCTAGTTTTAAAGACACAAAACAACTATTTTATGCTATAATTGGCAAAATTAATGGTATTAAAGCCTTATTTTAAATAGCTTTAGTCATCATGATTATAAATAATTTAACTAACATTATGTCACGGCAAATTATCATCGCATTACTATTTCTTTTGATTCCAGCGGTCTCATTAGCTTCCTCTGTTGTGCGAACTGGAGATGAATCCAGTTTTGCTGTGGATCAGATTGTAGAAGGCGATTTTTACTGGCTTGCTAGTGCTCCAGTTATTTCTGGTGAAGTTACAGAAGATCTTTTGGTCTTAGGAGGGGAAGTGACAGCTACCGGAAAGGTAGGCGGTGATATTGCTGTTGTTGGTGGAACTGTTGATTTTCACGGTGAAGCTGAAGATGATGTCCGAATAGTTGGAGGTGAGGTAACAGTTGCCGGAGAAATAAAAGGAGATTTAGTTGTTGTGGCAGGTACTCTTAAAGTCTTATCAACAGCTAAAATCAATGGAGACATCTTATTTTTTGGTGGGGAGGCTGATATAAGTGGTGAAGTTGGTAAGTCTATTTTAGGCACTAGTGATCGTATTAGAGTTGATGGTTTAGTGGCAGGAGACATACAAGTTCGTACTGGACAACTGCTGTTAGGTGAAAGATCAGTAGTGACTGGCTTGGTTAAATTTACTAGTGAAAAAGAATTAGTGCGAGCTCAGGGCGCTGAGGTCGGAGGAAAAGTAATACAAGATAAGCCAATTATAAATACTAATGTTAGTGAAGTAAAAGACTTATTAGTTCCATTTTTGATATTAATTTTTGCTGCTTTGGTCTGGTATCTACTATTTAGTCGCTTCTTAGACAAGGTTTCACTGCAAGCAAATAATCACCCGCTTCGAAGTTTACTTATTGGTTTTGGACTATTCTTTGTTACACCGGTAGCAGTCTTGATACTTCTCATTAGTACCTTAGGTAGCTTCCTTGGTCTGACTTTAATGGCTATCTACTTCGCTCTACTTATAATCAGCGTGACTGTTACTGGAGTAGTTCTCGGCATGTACTTGATGAAGTTGTTTAAAAAGCCTACTACAATATCTATCTCTATGGTGGCAATAGGAGTGACGGTAACTTACTTGCTTTTGTTTATTCCTATCCTTGGTCCAGTACTATTCTTTGCTTTGTGGCTTACTACTCTTGGTGCTTTAACTACGTTCCTCTACCGCACCATTCGCTTATAAGCACTAGCTTATGCAAACTTTTATTGCAGTGCTGCTAGATTTAAAAGATTTCGTTAAAGAGTCTTTATTGCGTCTAGAGAAAACAAAAACTAGTCAGCTTCTAAGAATAGAAACTAGAAGCAGGGGAAAAGTTTTAACCTTAGATCAGAATAATCAACCAGTGACTAAAGTAGCTCAAGCAGTGCCTGCTAACAGTCTTTCTCCTGTACATGGAGAAGTCAGCTTCGTTTGTGTGCCAATAGCTAAGGTTTTCGATCGAGCGGTAATGTCTTACGATGGTGTGGTAGATGAGTTGGAATACGGAACAAAAGTAGCAATTATTGGCTATGAAGGTCGCTTTGCTCATATTAATTCAGTCAAAAGACACGGCTGGATCTTAAAAGAAGATATTCATACTGATTTGATAACTATCTTTCCGCAGTTGGTTTCTGGAAATGTCTATGATGCAACAAACAGTGAGACTGTTAAGCTCAGAAAATTGATTGAAGATGATTTTTTTGCAGAAGAGTTATTTTTATCATTACAACCAGAAGAAGTTGTGACCTATTTTTTAAATCAAAAAGGTCTTGAGATAGAATGGTCAAATGTGAGACCAAGAACTTCAGGGACTTGGCAGCAACTTTTAAAAGGGCAGTTGGGTATTAGCATTGGTATCACACCAAAGTCTGGATCGGTTATTGAATATTGGAAAGAAAACGGAGAAGGTTGGGTAGGCTACACTAAGTCTGTAATGGTAGACGAATCCATCTCCATTGTAGGAGTTGGTAGGAATAAAGACGGTGAATATCTGGAAGAGCAGATACCAAAAAGTACTTGGCAAGAATGGCGTCCGGTTTGGATATCGATAAGTTAGACGACTAATTTTAGCGTGTTAAAATAGAAAAATGAAAAAACTCGCTTTCTTTGATGTTGATGGGACTTTATTCCGTTCAAGCCTGCTTATCGAGTTAATTGAAGAGATGATATGTCGCGGAATTTTTCCTAAAGAAGCTAGAGAAGTTTTTGCTGATGAACATCAGGCATGGCTGAATCGAACTGGGGAATACTCTGATTATATTAATGCTGTAATTGAGTCTTTCTTAAATAATTTAAAAGGGGTTCATTATGGTGAGATGGCTGATGTTGGACAGCATGTAGTAAAACATCATGGAGCAAAAATCTACCGTTACACCAGAGATTTGATAGCTGAATTAAAAGAAAAAGATTATCTAATTGTAGCCATATCTCAATCACCAAAAAGAATTTTAGATGATTTTTGTGAAGGTTATGGTTTTGATAAGGTGTATGGGCGTATCTATGAGATTGGTCCCCAAGACAGGTTTACAGGAAAAATAGTCGACGAGCATCTTATTCAAAATAAAGCTAATATCGTTAAAAGAGTATTAGAACATCACCCAGACTATACATTAAAGGACTCAGTAGCAGTGGGAGACACTGATGGCGATATTTCTTTACTAGAGTTAGTTGAGAATCCAATTTGCTTTAATCCCAACCAAGAACTATTTAATCACGCAAAACTAATGAAGTGGAAAGTGGTGGTTGAAAGGAAGGATGTGATTTACCATCTTTAGTTCTACTATCGGGTATCAACTAGTCTTTGAGTAATAAAGGCGCCAATAATCATTATAAAAGCTAGGACAATAAACATAAGGTTTATTGGCAAGAAGAAAAGTGAAACACTACCCGCCAGAGCTCCAAAAAGGTTAGCTAAGGGTCTCATTAAACGAAAGAGACTAATTAGGTTGGAGTCTTGTCCTTTTACTTGCTTAAAAAAATAGCTCTCAGTTGTTACTTCTACCAATCCGGCACCAAACCGACTAATAAACATCACCATGACCCAACCATTTACTGCAACAGCTTGCATAAATGAAAGACTGGCTGAAGTTAGAGCCAGAATGACAAAACCTAGTGCCATCATTTCTTTTTCTCCGAGTTTTTTGTCAGCTATGATACCGATAGGGTATTCAAAAATGACATAAGCAATTAATCCAGCGGCGATTATGATACCGATGGTTTCCCAGTCAAAACCGACCACGGTAGCCATATAAAGAGGGAAGTAGATAATTGCCCAGGTGAAGAAAAATTGTAATAAAAATTGAGCAATTAGAACGCTGCTGATATTTTTGTTTCTAAGGGTGGTAAAGAATAAATCGCTGAAACTTATACGAGAGTATATTGGATCAACAAATAGTCTAAATTTACTTATAATAACTGCGATGTATAGCAATCCTACTCCAGCTGCAATGTAATATACTCCACCTAGGTTGTTGTCGTCTCCAATTACGTAACCCATGGCTAGTGGCGAAAAAAAAGCAGCTAAACTCATCAGGGTGAGAATAAGACCTCGTCTGCTTCCGGTTGTGCCTTCAGAATTTCCAATCAATGCTTCTAGAAAAATATCTATATTAAAGTATATTTGTGGCGAGACAGCCATAAAAGTGACAAAGCTAGCAATAGTGATCCAAGGAGTTATAGCCATCCCAGTCATCACTAACGAGGCAATCATGATGCACATCAAGAACAAGGTAGTATTTACATTACCAATAATGTTGAGAACTCTCGGCAGAAACAAGGTAATAACCAAAGCAAAAAAAGCTGCGGCTGCAAACACTAAACCGACAAATTGAGGGAGAATAAACTGTTCTAGGTAAGTAGAGCTACTATAGGCTGTTACTAAAGTTTGAAAGGTAAAAATGATTGATATCAAATAGACCAGTGCAAAAGAAATGTTCTTGCCAGTAAAAGTTTGAGAGACAAGATGACGATAAAAATCCATAGTATTATTTTACTAGTATACGCACTGATTCGCGAGCCTCAGCTCGTGGATGAGTGCGCCATAAAATAGTTATGGCGGAGCCATTTCCTTAGCTAGCAACCCACCCCTGATGCCGCAACAAATAAAATACCCTGACGGCTACGCCGTCAGGGTATTTTATTTTATCATTTACTAGCTAGACTCCAATCAATACTGGAATCACCATCGGTGTCTTTTGTGTCTTTTGCATTAAGAAACCACTAACAACATCTGTTAGTTGATCCTTAACTAAATCAAGATCAATTGGATTCATTCTTTCAGTTTCTTTTTCGACTGTTCGTTTAATTAGTACTCTAGCTTCTGAAAGAAGTTGTTGGTTTTCTCTAAGATAAACAAAACCACGAGAGATGATATCTGGAGATTTTCGTAGACGTCCTGTCTTACTGTTTACTGTTGCAATAATGACAAACATTCCATCTTGAGCCAGGCTTAGTCGGTCTCGAAGTACAACTTCTTGCTTAGTACCAACAGTAAAGCCGTCTACCATCATAAGTTCAGTCGGTATTTTTACAGCGTGTTTTACGATCTCAGTACCGTTTTTGATATCAATGATAGAACCATTGTCTGGAACCACTACTTTTTCTTTCGGAAAACCATTTTCAACAGCCGCATACATGTGACTCTTGAGGTGGTAGTGGTGACCGTGAACTGGTACCAAGAATGTTGGCTTTACAGTTTGGTGTACCCATACTAGTTCTCCAGCGTTACCGTGTCCAGATGAGTGAACGTGAGAACCTTTGTAGTTGATAACACGAACGTTTTTTCGGTAAATGTTATCTTTTAGCTTTTGAACAGCGATTTCGTTTCCGGGAATAATAGAAGAGGAAAGTACAATTGTATCTCTCTCAGTTAAGGTAACAAACTTATGTTTGTCAGTTGCCATACGCATTAGCGCAGCAAATTCTTCACCCTGAGCTCCAGTTGAAAGAATAACAATCTTATCACTTGGGTAATCACTCATGTCTCCAGCATTGATGAAAGTATGTGGCTTTACTTCAAGTAGTTTGGCCATGATAGCAATATCAATGTTTGTTTTGATACTACGACCTTCAAGTAAGATTTTCTTACCAGTTGCTTCACAAGTTTTAATGATGTTGATTAGGCGATCGAACTGTGAGGCAAAGGTACCAATGATCAAACGACCACTAGCTGATTTAATGATACTTTCTAGGGTCTCATAAACCTTTTCTTCTGAAGCAGAAAAGCCTTCTCGGTCAGCATTAGTAGAGTCGCAAAGCAACACTAAGTTTTTGTTGAGACCAACCTTTTCCCAAGAAGCTCGTTCTTCAACAACAACTTTTCCATTTTCATGAACTAGCTTGATGTCTCCAGTAATAACTACATCACCGTGTTTAGTTTCTATACCAACACCCATAGCGTCTGGAATAGAGTGAGTTACTGGGAAAGTTTTAACTTTCAGTTTACCAACAGTAAAGCTTTCTCCTTCCTTAACTACTTGCATAGTTACCGGATCCATATGAGGGAACTCTTCTTGTCGCTTGAGGATCATTAGTGAAGTCAAGTACTGAGTGTAAATTGGTGGATTACCGATTCTTTCCATAATGAAAGGAATACCACCAATGTGGTCTAAGTGGCCGTGAGTGATGATTAGCGCTCGGATTTTATGCTTTCTTTCCTCAAGGTATTGAGTATTTGGAAGAATATAGTTAATACCTGGAGCATTACTTTCTTCAGAGACAAACTGGAAGCCGGCATCAATAACAACGATATCATCTTTTGTTTCGACAACGATCATGTTTCGACCGATTTCTTCTACTCCTGATACAGGAATAACACGTACTGTGTCTTCGTCTGTAACCTCAGGTAATACAGGATTCTTTTCGTTGGTAAAGCTCATGCGGTGAGTAAGTGCAGGAGCTGTTGTGCTACGACGTCTTTGCGGATGTCCACGACGTTTTGGTCGTCCACTGCCTTCAGGTCTACGACCCTGGGTACCATTTCGGCCACTGCCTCTATATGAAGAATTAGTCCCTGCAGTTCTATGTGTAGAGTTTTGCTGAGGGCGAGTTCTTGGTCCAGTATGACTAGAAGAATTTCTAGTACTTGGATTTTGGCTTGGTCCGGTGCTTGGATTTGAATTTTGATTTGAATTTGGATTCATAAATTTATTATTAATTAATATTTATATTTTGTTCTACTTCTTTCTTTTGAAAAATTGGCCAGACTATTTCTGACTTTGCATACCAGTTAGAGACGTTCATAAAACGATCAGACGGTTTACCAAGATTAATCATCGGTGTGGTAATAATTTTTTCGTCCACAACGTAAGCAATACTTGGTGCAAAAAGCATAATTGCTGGGTTCTCTTGATCTATTGCTTCACTGATTTCTTTTAAAAGAGTGTCTCTTTCTGTCTTATCTTGAGAATTACGAGTTTTTTCTAGTAGTCTATCAACTGCTATATTTGTATATTGAGCAATATTTAGACCAGGATCATTCTTTTGTGAAGAATGCCAGAAAGGGTAAAGATCTTGAGTTCGGTTCATATCAAGACCAAACAATAAAGCTTGAAAGTCTCGGGTGCGTATCACAGATTGAACCAAACCAGTCTGTTCGTATTGTTCTATTTGTACTTCTACTCCAAGTTCTTGCCAGTCTTCCGCGATAAGATTTATAGTCTTGTCGAAAAGTTCACTGTTGCTAGTTTTAATTGTGAGACTTAGTGTTTCTAAGCTTTTGTCGATTGATTTTTCCCAAAAACCAGATTCATTTTGCTCCCAACCTCCATTAACCAGGATTTCTTCGGCTTGTTCTTTAGGAGATAGGATATCTGCAGTACTACCTGATTCTAACTCACCTGCAATACTAAAAATAGGTTTAGTGATGGGGACACCAAAACCATGCAATACTTCGGACACCAGTCTATCTCTGTTGATAGCTACACTTAACGCTTCTCTGGCAGCATTGTCACGTAAGGCTGCTGAACGGTTTTGGTTAAAGAAGATCCCAAATAATCGTGGTAGCGGTTCACTTATGATTTTAATATCGTCTTTTTCTAAATCAGCAATTTCAGCTGTAGGTAGGTAGACAGTACTGTTTATTTTATTATCCAAGAAAGCTGTTTTAAGATCTGCTTCATTTTGGAAAAACTTTAATTCAATACCAGCAAGATTTGGATCGGTTTGGTTATTGGTCTCTGGTTTTAAAATATAGCTATCAATCAAGCCTGAGGTGTCTCGATTTATTTTATCAATACTAAATTGTCCAGAACCGACTGGCTCAGTGTTGCGTTGACTAAAAGGCAATTGTTCAATTGGGATAGTGCTCCAAATATGTTTTGGCATTATTCCGAGAGTGAAGTTCTCCATAAAAGGTGAATAAGCTTCAGCCAGAATTACTTTGAACTCATATTCAGAAATTTCTTCTATTTGTACATCGCTCCAATTACCCCTAAGTGGGCTCTTGAGATCAGGATTTTGGATTAGGTTTATGGTGTATATAACATCACTAGCTGTAATAGGTAATCCGTCATGGAAACTTTGGTCTTTTCTTAAGATAATTGTGTATTGAGTTCCATCTTCAGAAACAGTAATACTTTCAGCTAAATCAGGTTCAAGTTCACCTAAGGTATCAATCTTCAGTAGGCCGCTATATAAGAGGGCAACAGTGTCTTGATCTGCTCTGGCGATCGCCAGAGCAGGATTAACAAATCGAGGAATACCAACAATACCTTCAATTAATACACCACCGCGAGTGGGTGTAGCAAAAGAATGATCTTGGTTAATATTGTATAGGTAAAATATTGCTGCAAATAAAGCCAGGAAGAAAAGCCCTCTAAGTAGTAGGCGATCACTTGGTTTTTGCTTTTCAATCAGGTTAAAAAATTTATCCAAGATCGAATAACGTTTTAATTGTAAGCTCATAGTATGTAAAATAGACTCAAAAGAACAACTTCAGTGTGGTTGAGAAAATAAACCTAATTTAGGTCATCTATACAAGAATATTCAAGAAAGTAGAAACAACGAAAAGAATTGCAATCCCAATAGAAAACTGGAATAGGAATTGTTCTGCTCCACGACGCTTGTGAAAAGCTGAGCTAAAGTTGTCACCTCCGAATGCTCCACCCAGACTAGAACCACGTTGTTGCAGTAAAATAGCTGCTACCAATAGTACAGCAAGAACGATCTGAATGTAGGGCAGTGCCGGTTGCACTGTTTGAATGATGTCCATTACGGGAGATGATATCAGAAACCGGGTCCGGTGGCAAGATATCTAGACTTGGTACATTTAAACTCAAAATCAATAGAAGTATGACTATCAGGATATGCTCTTTATATCTAAAAAATAATTATAGGATCAGTTATAATTAAGTTAATGAAAAAGTTTTCAGTATTTGTTACCAAAATCCAAAGCAATCCTTGGTATGCCTTACTGATGCTCGTTTTGGCTCTTTTTACTGTAGCCCTTCTTATTTATGAAGTTTCTCCTTACGCTGAAGATAAATATATTGAATTAAGTAAAAATCTGGACTTAGCCGTTGCTTGGGTATTTTTGACGGATTTTATTATCGGATTATTTTTTAATCTTAAGTATTCGAAGAAGCAATACTGGAAACACAATTGGCTCGACTTTGTTTCATCAATTCCGCTAACAACTGAACTGGCGCAAGCTCTGAGAATTCTTCGAGCAGTGCGCGCACTCAGGGTAATATCAGCAGCTTTAAATGTTTGGTTTGGTCGTCGCCGTTATAAGAGTGTGGCAAGAAAGTAAATTTAAAAAGCGAATTTTTGACAGAGAATATAGGTGCCGTATAATGACACGGCTGCGTGGAGGTAAAACGAAAAAAAAGATTCTATGCGGCAACTTAAATTTAAATTTTAGTAATTTTGCGTAAAAGTAATTAATAAATATATGTCAGAAAATAGTAAGACAAACGAAAGTCCAATTAAGCCTCTAGGAGACCGAGTGATCGTCCGGCCTTTGGCTGAAGAAGAATCGGGCGCTGTGTCACCTTCAGGCATTATTATTCCGGATACAGCAAAAAAGGAAAAGCCAGAGCAGGGAATTGTAGTCGCTGTTGGACCAGGAAAATGGGATGAGGATGGCGAAAAAAGAATTCCTCTTGATGTGAAAGTAGGCGATCGAGTTATTTTCTCAAAGTACGGTTACGATGAATTGAAAATTGAGAAAAAAGATTTCTTTATCGTTGGTGAGAGTAGTATTCTCGGTATTTTTAACAACTAAACTTGATTCTTAAATTATTATGGCTAAACAAGTTATTTTTGGTGAGGAGGTAAAAAAGAAATTGCAAAAAGGCGTTGATACGGTTGCTAATGCTGTAAAAGTAACTCTAGGTCCACGAGGGCGAAATGTGATTTTAGATAAGGGTTTTGGTGGTCCAACTATCACCAACGACGGCGTTTCAATTGCCAGAGATATTACCCTGTCTGACAAGTTCGAGAATATGGGAGCTGAGATCATTAAAGAGGTAGCCAATAAAACTAACGAGCTAGCCGGAGACGGTACTACTACAGCTACAGTTTTGACTCAAGCTTTGGTAAATGAAGGTCTGAAGCAGACTACTATGGGTCTAAACTCAATGGCAGTTCGAACTGGTATGGAGCATGCTGCTAAGGATGTAGTTGAAACACTTCATAAGATGGCGACTAAGATCAGTTCAATTGATGAGATCAAACAAGTAGCGACTATTTCAGCTGAGAGTGCTGAGCTAGGAGAAAAAATTGCCGAAACTATTGATAAAGTTGGGAAAGACGGAGTAGTTACCGTAGAAGAGTCACAATCTTTTGGAATTGAAACAGAATTTACTGAAGGAATGGAATTCGATCGGGGATATGTTTCTCCTTATATGGTGACTAACCCAGAACGAATGGAAGCTGAATATAAGAATGCTCACGTCCTTATTACAGACAAGAAGATTGTTTCAGTGCAAGATATCTTGCCACTACTTGAAAAAATTGCCCAAACAGGGAAGAAAGAACTGGTGATCATTGCTGACGATGTCGAAGGTGAAGCCCTAGCTACTTTTGTGGTTAACAAACTAAAGGGAGGATTTTCAGTCTTGGCTATCAAAGCGCCAGGCTACGGTGATCGAAAGAAAGAATTACTGGCAGATTTGGCGATCACTCTTGGGGCTGAAGTTATCTCTGAAGAAGTTGGACTAAAGCTTGAAAATACTGAAATAGCTCAACTAGGTAAGGCGGATCGAGTAGTGTCTACTAAAGACAGTACTGTGATTGTTGGTGGTGCTGGAGAAAAGAGTGCAATTACTGATCGAGTAAAAGCTCTGAAAGCTCAAGTAGACTCCGTTTCTTCTAAGTTTGATAAAGAAAAACTAGAAGAAAGAATTGCTAAACTTTCTGGAGGAGTAGCAGTAATTCGGGTAGGAGCTGCAACAGAAACTGAAATGAAGTATCTAAAGTTGAAGATTGAAGATGCTGTCAATGCCACTAAAGCGGCGATTGAAGAAGGAATTGTTCCTGGAGGTGGTACTTCGCTAGCTCGAGCGGCAGCTATTGTTGAGAAAGAAATCTTGTCTAAAAAACAACTAAGTAAAGAAGAGTTGGTTGGGTACAGTATTGTACTTAAGGCCCTTGAGATGCCGTTAAAGCAGATTGCTGATAATACTGGAAAGGTAGACGGGGCGGTGATTGTAGAGAAAGTAAAAACTGCTGGAGGAAATGCAGGCTTTGACGCTGCAAAAGGAGAGATGGTCGATGATATGATTAAAGCTGGAATTATTGACCCAGTAAAAGTAGAGCGAGCTTGTGTACAACACGCTGTTTCAGCTGCAGGAATCTTACTCACAACCGAAGCAGCTATTGCTGACGAGCCAGAGAAAGATAAGCCATCTATGCCAGATATGGGAGGAATGGGAGGTATGGGTGGAGGAATGTACTAATAAACAGAGGAATAATTAAAGTAAAAAGCTGGGCGTCGTCCGGCTTTTTACTTTTTTATATTGTGGTATAATTTGCCTAAGTTTATAAATTTAAAGATTTTGCTAAAAATATGACCTGGATAATTATTGCAATACTGGTAGTGGTAGCTGTTTATGTTGTTTATCTATACAACAATTTTGTTCGTCTAACACAACGTACAAAAGAAGCTTGGGCTGATATTGATGTACAACTGAAGCGTCGTTACGATTTGATCCCTAATTTGATTGAAACTGTTAAAGGTTACGCAGCACATGAACGAGGAGTATTCGAAGAAGTTACAAATGCGCGCGCAAAAGCAACTCAAGTACACGTAGATCCTTCAAATATTACTCCAGAACAAATTACAGCAATGGCTGGAGCTGAATCAGCGCTTGGTGCTTCTCTTGGAAAACTTCTAGCTGTGGCTGAAGCTTATCCTGACCTTAAAGCTAATCAAAACTTTGCACAACTACAAACAGAACTAACAGATACAGAAAACAAGATCCAAGCAGCACGTCGATTCTATAACGGAAACGTTCGAGATCTTAAGATCGGACTTCAATCTTTCCCGGCTAATATTGTTGGTAATGCTTTTAACTTTAAAGAAGAACAATTCTTTGAACTAGCAGAAGGTAGTCAAGAAAGAGAACCAGTAAAAGTAAGCTTTTAGTCCATGTCTCAAATAACGCGCGTTTACTACAATAAGTTAGTTCGCGATAATATTCCTGAGATTATTCGTGCTAAGCGTGAAGAGTGTGAAGTGCGTCAAATTTCTGACATGCAAGAGTTTCAGCAGGAACTCTTTAAGAAAATTAAAGAGGAAGCTACTTCACTAGCTATGGTTCGCACAAAAGAGGAATTCATTGGTGAGTATACTGACTTGATGGTTGTGCTTGATACTATAATAAAGCAATTAGAGATCTCTGATACTGAACTAGCAGAGGCACGGAAAGAAAATCTACTTCGAAAAGGGGATTATAAGCATCAGCATTTCTTACTTTGGTCTGAAGATGTTGGTTATCAATCAAACGAAAGTCCACAAGGGATACCGCTGTAATTGAGGTGGTTAAGAGAATCTGTTGAGGTATTAGTGACTCTTGAAGCATGAAATATTTTTTCCAAGCGAGTCTATTTATTTTTGTTAGTTTTTTCCTGGTGTCTGAAGCTCACGCTGAAGTTATCAGAGATTTTGCTATTGAATATCAAATTAACACTGACGGAACAGTATTAGTTGAAGAGACTATTGTTTATGATTTTGAGACAGCGCAGCGCCGAGGGATTTTTCGAATTATTGAAAAGCACCATCCTCAGCCAGCTACAGCTTGGTATAAGAGTAGAACAGTAGAGATTGATTTAGTAAAAGTAACCAGAGACAATAAGACAGAACCAGTTTCAGTTACTGAAAGCAAAAATCAGATTGAATTCAAGATCGGCAACCCAGCAGTAACTATTTCTGGTCCACATACCTATACAATCGAGTACGTTTTAAGCGGTGCTTTATCGTATGGTAGTGAAGGAGCTGAATTTTATTGGAACGCTACAGGGAATGATTGGCCGGTTGAGATTCAGTCTGTTACAGCTTTTGTAAATGGTCCACTTAATCAGGAAAATTTTGCGTGTTATCGCGGTTTTACGGGAGAGACAGATACTTGTCAGGCAAACACTAACGGCGAAGACGTTGTTTTTAGTAGTCTAGATCTACTTCCGGGAGAAGGATTAACTATTGCAACTGAGATAGATCAGGCAGTGGTAGCTAAACTTATAGCTGAGGAAATATCTTACTTACCCTTTGGTTTTGTAGTTGCATTTCTGTGGTTACTTTACTTTGCGCGCTCTGCCTATCGTTTTAGAACTAAAGATAAAGCCGATCGTCCTGTTGTAGCTCAGTATGAGCCAGTGAAGGGTTATCTGCCAATGTATACTGGGGTTATATTTGACGGTCAACTTGATCCACGGGATGTCACGGCGGGTATTGTCTACTTAGCAGAACAAGGTTTTATAAAAATTAAAAAAACAGAAAAGAAAGTTTTAGTATTTTTTGAGGTGACTGACTATGAAATTACTTTACTCCGACCGCTAAGTGAGCTGGACAATCAGTTTTTAGAAAAACTAAGCGGTCTTTTGTTTACAAAAAATACTCCAGTCTCCACTACTGTAATGTTGTCTAAATTGAGTGAGAGCAGAGTAGCAAATAGTAAGAAAATATTATCGCTTAAAAGTGCTTTGCAGGCAGACTTAAAGAAAACGGGACTGACGATAGCTACTTTACCACCTTGGACATTCGGTAAGACTTTTATTTTGGCGTGCCCCATTGTCTTTCTTGGATTTTTCCTTTGGGTTGAAAATGGAATAATTTTGGTTGTCTTAGTGTCCATAACTTCTCTTTTTATTGGGATTGCTTTCATCGTGGACCGATCTACAGCGCGTGGTTACGAGTTAAAGAATCATCTAGAGGGCTTTAAGTTATTTCTTTCTGTAACGGATAAAGATCGTTTTGCTTTCCATAACGCGCCAGAAAAGAGTCCAGAAGTATTTATGGAGTATTTGCCTTACGCTATTGCTTTAGGGGTAGAAAAAGAATGGTCTAAAGTTTTTGCAGATATAACAATCCCACAACCTGATTGGTACGAAGGTGGAAATATCGGCACCTTTTCTGCTACCGCCTTAACAAATGATATTAGCGCTTTTTCTAACTCTTTCTCAGCTAGCTCTGGAACTAGTGGTTCTTCAGGTGGAGGATCTTCGGGAGGAGGAGGTGGAGGTGGTGGAGGAGGCAGTTGGTAGAATACTTCTTTCAAAAGTGGCACATCTGCACCAGTTTCAGGATTTTTATTAAATCATCGTAGATTTAACTACGCCTTCTTCATAAAAATCCCTGCAACTTGCACACCTGTACTCACTTTTGAAAGAAGTCTAATATATCCGTCAATTAGTTTTTAGGTTATAATGAAGTAAATATGGCTACAATATACACTCAAAAGGATGCAAACGTACGAAAGACTTGGTTTTTAATGACTGGTTTTTTGGTGGCAATTATTGCTATTGGTTATGCCGCTTCTTGGTACTTAAATAATCCTTCAATTGTCTACATTGCTGTTATTTTTGCCTTAGGAATGAATGTTTATAGTTATTGGTTTTCCGATAAACTCGTTTTGAGAATGACTGGGGCTGTGCCAGCGACAAAACAAGAGTTTCCAGAGCTTCATAACGTGGTAGAAAATCTTTCAATCACAGCTGGTTTACCAATGCCTAAGATTTATATAGTAAACGATCCTTCACCTAACGCGTTTGCAACAGGACGTGATCCTGAACATGCTGTAGTAGCCGCTACAACTGGTCTCTTGGATATCTTGGATCGAAATGAACTAGAAGGAGTAATGGCTCATGAGTTATCTCACGTTGGCAATCGTGACATGCTAGTGATGACTGTGGCTGTGGTGTTGGCTGGTTTTGTTGCTATCTTGGCAGACTTTCTTTCTCGAGCAATGTTTTTTGGTGGTGGAGATCGAGACCGGAGTCCAATCTTCTTGATCTTGGGTATTGCGGGAATTATCTTGGCTCCGATTGCAGCGCAAATGATCCAATTAGCTATTTCACGTAAGCGTGAATACTTAGCTGATGCTTCTGCTTCTCTTTTGACTCGTTATCCAGAAGGTCTGGCTTCTGCTCTAGAAAAAATCAGTGGAGCAAGCAGGCCGATGAAACGTTCATCTCACGCTACAGCACACTTGTTTATCTCTGACCCATATGGTGAAGAAAAAAAGAAATCTATTGGTCAGAGGATCAATGGCCTTTTTGCCACTCATCCACCAGCAGAAGATCGTATTCGTATACTTCGAGAGATGGGGAAGTAGAATGTTCGTAGAATTTTTCTCCGTTGAATAAAAATTAAATACATTTTTTCAAAAGCCAAGTTTTTATATGAAAAATGATCCGCCTGGAAGGGCGGATCATGGTGAGGTGGAGCACGAATGAGCAGTATCTTCATCTCCTCGGATTGGTCGTCCGGCGTTCTAGAGGGCCTGGAGCGGCGGCTTGCCAAACTCGTTCAGGACGGAGTCAAGGTACGACAGCGTCTTGTTACCGGCGTAGCGGTACTGCGGACCAGTGATCTCAGAACGCTTCAGCTTGGCAATATCGCCGAGCGTGGACATTTCGAGTTCCCGGCACACCATCGGCATGTCGCGCTGAGCGAACGAGATGAGGCCGCCGTAGTCGAAGGTCTCGAGGATCTCGCCGATCGGAGCATCATCGCCCATGGCGATAAGCTGCTCCTTGGGCAGACGCTCCGACTTCGGGCGGCGCAGCGAGCTGCGCAGCGCCGACTCGGTCATGTCCCAAGCACGTCGCGGTTCGTTGGCAAAGACGATCCAGAAGATCTCGTCGCTATCGCTGTCCCGCGAGGTAGCATCGTGGATGCGAGCTTTCTCGATCACCTGATCGACGAAGAGCACAGTGTAGGGCTTGTCGCAATCTTCGATGACAACCACCTTCCTTGCGGGGCAGTTCGGCATTGGTAAGTGGTCAATGTACATGGAACCCTCCTTGTTGTGGATATATGAATAAGCCAGAAATGGCTAGTTGAAACCTTAGCACAAAATATTAATAATGTCAATGTTTGTTCTGGTAACTACTAAAAGCTTCACGCAAAGTGCGTAGATACTGGGATTCGGTCACTCTCATGGATTTTATGAGAGGGGGATTCGAAACTTACAGTTTCAGTACCCCGATTGGCTAGATTATTTCGTAGACTCATAATCCAGCTCAATCGGGCTTCGAATCCACCAGCGCAGAAATTAATAAACCCATACAAAAGTATGAGTTTATCAATTTTGCGGAGAGAGGGGGATTCGAACCCCCGATGGGGTTGCCCCCATACATCCTTTCCAAGGATGCGCGTTCAACCACTCTGCCATCTCTCCGTATTCTATTTTTGTAAGAACGCTCAGTTTATCATAAGATTTCAACAATTGTCTTTTAGTACAGCCACTTAATAAACATAAGGATTAAAGCCTGCAACAGACTGTGTTTCGCGCCAATTTTGTTATAATAGATACATGAAAGAAATAAATCGAGAGATTGCGTCCGCAATCATTTTTAGTAAAGATGGGAAACTATTGATGGGCAAGAAGCATGCTGAAGGTGGTGGATCATACGCTGACTGTTGGCATATACCGGGCGGAGGTATAGATGATGGCGAAACTCTTATTGAGGCAGTGATTCGAGAGGTTCGAGAAGAGACCGGTATTGAATTGAGTGAGGCAGATTTAAAGCCTTTGGAAGCTGTTGGCGAAGGGTCAAGTAAAAAAATTGATAAGGCAACCGGTGAAGAGGTTATAGCTCATATGAAATTTAATAGGTTTGAGGTACATCTTCCGGTGAATGCAGAAGAGGTGGTTTTAAGTTCCGATGGTGAATTCGAAAAACTTGAGTGGTTCTCTAGAGAAGAATTGAATGAGGTTGAGCAGATACCTGGTGGCCGGGAATTTTTTAGAGAAATGGGATATATGAATCCTGTTAGAGAAATGTCGAATGAGTAAAAGTTTATATAAATAGAGATCTAATTTCGTTTCATACTGCCCACCTGATAGTGTAAATTATTTACTTATGGTAATGTTCTGGTTGGCATATCTGTACAAATCATAGGAAAACCACGAAATGAAAAGGCATCTTCTTCTTGACTTCGACGGTGTTGTCGGCGACACACTTGCTTTGAATTGGTCGCTGGTAAAGCAACTTCATCCTGAGGTGCTTGAAGACAGTTATCGGGTCGACCATCATTTGGGGAATGTTTATGAGCGCAACGTGGTCGGTTTTACGCCGGAAACATCAGCGGCGTACGCGGCATTTTACAACCAGCATCTGTCGCTGGAACACGTTGAGTCCTCGACCCCCTACATCAAGCGCTTAGCCGAATCATTAGTGCTTCATGTAGTCTCAAGCAATTGCGGGGCCGCAATAGCGCGAGTGCTTCGGGATGCGAGAATGGATCATTTGTTCCAATCTATTCTGGGTATGGAGGCAGGACTGTCGAAAGTTCAGAAGTTCCTCCATCTTGAAAGAGTGGAAGATATTGATCTTAGCAATGCTTTGTTCATCACTGATACGACTGGTGATGTTTATGAAGCGGAGAAAGTTGGCTTGCCGGTAGTTGCAGTCAGCTTTGGTTACCACTCTCGTGAATTATTGCTGACATCTCCAGTTCGAACAGTGGTTGATTCGTGGGAAGAACTCGAGTCCTACGTCGAAAGATGGAGGAGAAGTTAATCTGGATGGTGAAAGGCCGGCGCATGCTATGCGCCGGCTGTATTATTTTAATAAACTACCTTGCAGGTTTAATTGTAAGGTATACAATTAATAGGTTGAGTGTTTATTCATCAACTAAATTTAATTTAAAGTATGAGTATTTTAGCTTGGGTAATTTTAGGAGGATTAGCAGGATGGATTGGTTCAATGATTATGGGAACCGATGCTTCACAAGGAATCATTGGTAATATTGTTGTGGGAATTGTAGGCGCCTTTATTGGGGGCTTTTTATTTAATCAACTTGGAGGTTCAGGAGTTCAAGGCTTTAGCTTCTATAGTTTATTTGTAGCTGTTATCGGCTCAGTTGTACTGCTGTGGATTGTAAAGATGGTTCGTCGGTAAAATATAAATTAACTTAAGTAAGTATGAACAACAATTCAGGACTGAATACACTATTACTAGTACTAATTGCTATTGGCCTAGTTGCTGCTGGTGTTTGGTATTTTAGTAATGCCGCTCCGCAAGAAGAAGATAAGGCGAGTATTGAAATTACGCTTCCCGGAGATGGTGGTGAAGAAGAATAGATTATCGACGTTCTGATTATAAAAAACACAGGAGCATTGCTTCTGTGTTTTTTACTTCATGTTAAAATAATGAAATGGCTCATTTAAATTATTATATAGATCTTTGTGCGGAAGTTTTTGTAGTTAATGAAGGAGCTGTCTTGCTCAGACTTCATGAAAAATACGACATCTGGACTGGTCCTGGAGGACATATTGACCCAGGCGAGGACGCTAATGAAGCAGCACTTCGTGAAGCCTGGGAAGAGGTAGGTATAAAGGTAAAGCTTATTGGACCAAAAGGTTGGGAAAAAACTGATACAGAGACCAATATAGACTTAGTGCCGCCAATATTTGTAAATCGACATAAGATAAATGATCATCATGATCACTCAGCCTTTATCTTTGCAGCTACATCAGATACAAGAGAAATAATCCCGCAGACCGAAGCTGATAAGGGAGTGAAGTGTGTCTGGGTCACTAAAGATGAATTAGAGGAAATGAGAGCGAGTGACGAGAGACTATCACTCGAAGTTTATAAATACGCCTCAACGGCTCTTGAACTTGTTAAATAATAAAAACCTCCAAAGCTCTGCTTTGGAGGTTTTTATTATCGTATCTTAAATTAATACTGCGTCGTTGCTTTTTTCTTTCTCTTTTCATCCAGAGAGTAAGCTCCCGGACCAGTTAGTCCAATAGAGACAGAAACTGCAAAGATCAACATAATAAATTCGTAACCTCCTTCACTGATTGAGAATCCGTTACCCATATGAACAGTAACAAAAGCTACAAAGGCAACGATAGCTGCGTATTTTGCAGCAACATAAGTAAATAAACCAAGAATCAACAGGATGCCTGCGATTATTTCACCGTAGGACAAAATGTATGCGAATAAAGTAGCCATTGGGAAACCAAGACTGCTTAAAAAACCACTAACTCCTTCAATTCCAGTTCTGAAAACTTTATCCCAACCATGCCATAGAAATATAATACCCAGGGCTACTCTTAAGAAGACTGGTGAGCAACTTGACCACTTGTTCATCCGTACTCCTTCCATAAATTGATTAAACATAATTATTTGAACTGATCTAATAATGTATTAATTATAGCAAATTTTATATTTTTAACGCCTTGAAATAACCTCGGTTTATAAATATGGTTGTGATATAGTGATATTAATTACTTAATTATATATAAATTTATGATATCCACCGCAATGATTTTGGAAAGCGTTTTGGCATTAATCTTAGCTGTTCAGGGCGGAGTGAATATAGATAAATCTACCCAGCAACAAGCTTTTAAAATCGCGGACCAGGCTTTAACGGTTGCAGCGATGGAAGTTTCCAGTGCTTCAAAAGAAGTAGAGGTAAAAGAAAGTGTCTATAAAAAAGAATCAACTTCTATTGATTCTGGTATTACTACAGAGAAAAAACCGGTCAGTGCTCCATTACCTCAGCCAATTATTACACCGCCATCAGTAGATTTGAAGATATGTGGTAATACTGGCACTTGTACAGATGGGACACTTTATACTAATCCAGGTCAGGTTACGCTGAAATGGACTTCTGCGGGAGATTCCTTGTCTTGCGTTGGTTCAACGGAAAAACCAATTACATTTGATTTCTGGTCAGGTCCAAAAAAAGCTGAAGGATCACAAAATACCTGGGCAATCAATTTTAATGGTTCTGAAATAACTTATGTTATTAATTGCAAAGATAAGTATGGAGAATTGGCTAAGGACTCGGTAAAAGTAAACTTTGGTCCGAAGCCAGTTCATACAGTTTTATTAGATTATGTTTCTAGTTCAGCAACACTGAAGACAAATAGTGCAACAACACCAGACGACGATGAAGGAGTGTTTGTCATGAAATTTGAAGTTACTGCTCCAGAAGCGGATATTTACGTAAACCAAAAAGTTTCAGTAGGTGCCTCTTCTACAAATTCAGCTGTTAATTATTTCTTCACTGACGGTTCTGCAACAATTGTTTCTGTTCCACCAGGAAATACTTCAGGAGTACTTTCATCTAGTGCTGATGTGGTAGACGAATCAACTTCTAGTTATTTGGATCGTCCAACAAAGCGTTACGTGGTAAGACAAGGTGAGGTTGAAACTTTTACTCTGACAACTACAATTGATCCTGTCGTTTCAGGTTTCTATAGACTTCAGCTGCACGGCCTTAACTTTAATGGCCAAAACAGTAATCCTAATGCTCAACAATTAATGTTGCCAGCTAGTGATTTTAGAACCAATATAATTTCAATTTAATCAATGAAAAACCAGCCCTTGGGCTAGTTTTTTTAAATTAGTAAGATTTAGATTATTGGATCGTCATAAGCAGGAGACAGAGATACTAGTTCGAAGTTTGTCATTAGAGTTATTAAAAATTAAAATATTATATGTATAAAGTGATTATCGGGGTGGTTTCAGTATTTCTGCTATTTTTAGCAGTAAGCTTTTTTATCGCCAGTCCAGAAGTAGAGTATGTAGCTAATGTTGATGAGCAAATAACAGAACTTGAATCAGAACTAGTTCTGATTGAGGCACAGGTCCAAGCAGGAACCCTTTCTCCAGAGGCGGCAGCAATAGCGCAAGCAAAAATCTTTACTCGTCTGGATTCTATTCAAGCAAGTGTTGACGGAAAAGCTGACGTAAAGCTGAGTGATGCTCAAAGAGCGATGTTGGTTGCTGGATTAGACCGTCTCAAGGATGTTCTGGTTCAATATAAGTCAACTTTAGTAGCTGTTGACCAAGAGGTATTAAAATTACCAGAATCTGAAAGACCGAAAGCAAAGGGAAGTAATCGAGGGAAGAATCTAGCTACTATCGTGGATGAAACTATTGAAGTGGTAGAGGAACATGTTGAAGAAGTGGTCGATGATTATGTCGCTCCCGAAGAAGATGAAATGGAAGAAGGAACTGAAGATATGGAGAACTCGACTGAAGACGAAAATACAGATGGTGAAGAAGTAACTGAGGAAGAAGTTGAAGATGAAGGATCTGAGGAGGAAGTTGAAAATGAAGGATCTGAAGATGAATCAGTTATCATGGAGGACGAAGATACAACTGAAGTTGAAGTTACTGGAGAGACAAATACAGAGATCGAACCGGAAAATTAATTTAAAAAATAGCAAAAAGCGGCAGAATCTTTGATTCTGCCGCTTTTTGCTATTACATCTTAGTCATTTTATATAAAAGCTTAGAGTAGTATAATAAGTGCTATGTTTCGCCAAGATAAAATCAGTATTGCTATCACTTTTGTAATTGGACTTATTGCTGGTTCTTATTTATACCTAACCGGTTTTGCTACTACTTTTGAATTACCAGAAGCGAGTACGGATGATGTCTACAATGAGTTTGTTATTATTGGCGACACTTATGGTGTCTGTGACCAGCTGCAAAATTGTCTCTCTTTTCAACTACTAGAAAACGGCAGCTATAGAGCTATTGTAGAAAATGGTAATGAAGATCTTGTTAAAGAAGGAAAAATCCCTAGATCTCTTAGGACTGAACTGGATCGCGCTTTAAATGCTGTCGCTTTGGACAGACAGTCTGACCCACTACAGTTTCCTGAGTGTCGTTATGACATCACTACAGAAAATAACTACAACTTCAGTATTTCCAAAGACCAAATTAACTATGACCTAGATACTTGCGAAACCAGGATTGATTATCAAGGAGCTGCCTGGGTATCCCTTGTCAAATTGCTAAATTATTTTACAAGTTTGGAATTCTGAAATAAAACTAAAGTGGCATCGTATTAATTAGTGTGAGTCGCAAGATTCATATGAATTCATTTTCTAGTTAATTTGAAGAAAAGATACATGCAATCAAAATCATTACTTATTGCCATTGCTGCGTTTGCAGTAACAGCATCAGGAGCTCAAGCATACATAGGAAGTACGTCGTTACTTTCTTCTAATCAAGTAGCTGCTTTTGCTGAGGCAAGAGAGCTGAAGGAGAAAGGTGAAGTAGTGAAAGCGCGTGATGTCTTAATAAAAGCTGGTATTGATGAGGAAACTATTAGTGATTTAAGAAAAGCTAATAAAGAATCCCGTCAAGCAATTAAAGTTGCGGTGACAGATAATGATTATGCCGCATTTAAATTGGCAGCCGCTAACTCTCCCTTAATAGACATTATCACTACCGAAGAAGACTTTCAGTTGTTTAGACAAGCGCACGAATTACATGGTAAGGGAAGTCATAAAGAAGCAATTGAAATTTTTACAGAGCTAGGTTTACCTGCTAAGTCTCATTTTGTTCATCGGGGTAAGCATCACCATAGAGAATTACTTAGTGAGCTCTCAGATGACCAAAAAGAAGCTTTTAGGGTAGCAAAAGAAGCAAATGACAAAGAAACAATGAAAGCAATCTTGCTTGAGGCTGGTGTCAGTGACATTAAACCAAGAGGACAACATAAGAGTTAAAGAGTTAGATAAATTTATACTTCGACACAAATAAGAGACGCGCCCTTTAGGGCGCGTCTCTTATTTGGTATGATTAACCCACATGAAAAAAACGCTTCAAATTTTTATTACTCTAGTATTTTGTTTTTCTACAGTGGCAATTGCTACAGCCTACAATCCAACCATCAACGAAACAGTCATCCCCTATGAAGTCTCTGTAATGAGCGGCGATGTTGAGATGCAAGCGGAGTATTTAGGTGAACTTATTGGTTATCCGCAAATGTACGAATTCGCTATTGGTTCTGGGAGAAACTTAACTTTGAAGTTGAAGCAACTAGAAAACGAAACACCAATCCCTTTTTCCCTAATAGTAGTCCGTGAAAATAATAACAATGGTGGTGTTTCAGAGGTTGGACGATTGAAGGCAGTAGACGCAGAATGGACAGTAACTGAAGATTCGGTTTTAGGACTATCTTTTTTAGAAAGCAAAGTATTTAGTTCTGATATTGATACCGGTATTTATCGAGTAGAAGTAAGTACGCCGGAAAACTTCGGTAAGTATCTATTAGTTGTTGGTAGCGAAGATAATGAGGCTGGTTATTTTAAAACACTCGGAGACATTAGGGCAATCCAAAAGTTTTTTGATAAATCAGTTTTTTCACTACTTAAATCGTCATACTATTATTATCCACTCGGAATACTGTTGCTTATAACTCTTATCTGGCTGACACGACGTTACCGAAGTGAAATTCAGAGTAAATTTGCTCGCAAGCAGTAATCTATGGAAAAAGAATGGTCCGTCTATATGCTTAGATGTTCTGACGATACTCTCTACACTGGTGTCACGAACAATATTAAGAAGAGATTACATGCCCATAATACAGCTCCGACTGGTGCAAAGTACACCAAAGCCAGAAGACCTGTGGTTTTAGCTTATCAAGAAAAGGATCTGACAAAAATTGAGGCTTTTAGAAGGGAAGCAGTATTACGTAAGTTGCCTAGACAAACAAAGTTGTCTCTAATCAAAAGCATGGACAAATAGACCATTTATCGGTATGATAGCAACGATTCTGGGCGCGCTGGTTTCTTATTTGCGCGCTCTTCTCGTTTTCAGAAGCGAGGTTTAATAATTTAACAATTTAGGTATGTCAAAGGAAATTCGTAATATCGCTATTATTGCTCACGTGGACCATGGTAAGACCACTCTTACTGATGCTCTGATGGAGCAAACTGGCGCTCGTGATGGTTCAACTTCAATGGATAGTAACGCTCTAGAACAAGAGCGTGGTATTACGATTTATGCCAAAAATACCTCAGTTGAATACAAAGGTACAAAGATCAACATTGTTGATACTCCTGGTCACGCCGACTTCGGTTCTGAAGTAGAACGTGTACTACGTTCTATTGACTCTGTACTCTTGGTGGTGGACGCTCAAGAAGGTCCAATGCCTCAGACACGGTTTGTACTAAAAAAGTCACTAGAACTCGGTTTAAAGCCAATTGTAGTGATCAACAAGATCGATAAGCCAGCAGCTGATCCAGCTCGAACTGAAGAACAAGTACTAGAACTCTTCCTAGAACTTGGGGCAAACGATGAACAATCAGACTTCACAGTGGTATATGCTATCGGTAGAAATGGTGTAGCAAAACGAAAGATGGATGATGAACTAAAAGACCTGTCGCCACTACTTGATGTTATTTTAGAAAAAGTACCAGCAGCCCGTGAATATGTTCCTGGAGAAAAACTACGAGCTCAAGTATTTAACCTTGGGTACGACAACTTCCTTGGTCGTTTAGCTGTAGCTCGAATCTATGAAGGTTCGATGAAGGCTAATCAATCTCTGTTTGTTAAGCACGAAGGAGTGACAAATATAAATAAAGGAAAAATTGTAAAGCTGTCTACTTTCAAAGGTATCCAGAAACAAGAGACACCAGAAGCTTTTGCTGGAGATATTGTGATGATTGCTGGATTTTCAGAGATCAATATTGGAGATACCCTAACTGATGACGAAACTGCAGAGCCGTTGCCAACTATTGCTGTAGATGAGCCAACAATCGCACTTCAGTTCATGCCTAACTCCTCACCGTTTGCTGGACGAGAAGGAAAGTATGTTACTTCACGTCAAATCCGTGAAAGACTTGAAAAAGAACTTGAAATCAACGTTGGTTTGCAAGTAGACTTCTCACAAGGTGATTCTTATGAAGTACGAGGTCGTGGAGAAATGCACATCGCTATCTTGCTTGAAAACATGCGTCGAGAAGGTTACGAGCTTTCTGTATCTCAACCACAAGTAATTATCAAAGAAGAAAACGGACAGAAAATGGAACCGTTTGAAGAAGTGACTATTGATATTCCATCTGAATTCCAAGGAGCAGTAATTGAACGTCTTGGTAACCGAGCCTTCATAATGTCTAATATGATTATGCATGAAAACCAGGTTCGACTTCTTTTCGAAGGACCGACACGAGGTCTGCTTGGCTACAAGAACCAATTTATCGTTGATACAAAGGGAGAAGGTATCTTAGCTTCACGAGTATTAGGATTCCAACCATATGCTGGAGAAATCAAGAAACGACAAGTAGGATCTATGATTTCAATGGTTCAAGGAAAAGCGCTTGGCTTTGCCCTTTATGGCCTCCAAGACCGTGGACAGCTATATATCTCAGCTGGAACAGAAGTTTACGAGGGTATGGTTATCGGAAACACTAGTAAGGGTGAAGAAATGACTGTAAATCCAACTAAAGGAAAGCAGCTGACAAACATGCGTTCTGCTGGAACAGATGAAGCGATCAATCTAATCAATCCTCGAATTATTTCAATCGAAGTTGGTCTAGAAATCATTTCAGGTGACGAATATCTAGAAGTGACGCCACATAACGTTCGTCTCCGAAAATCAAAGCTGAAGGAAAGTGAAAGAAAGAAGTAATTAAACTAATTACATAAAAAAGACGCGGTCTTCGGCCGCGTCTTTTTTGTTACAAAGGAGAACCCTACGCAAACTCTATTACATCAAGGTCATATCAAGGTCGAACCTTGATATGGAGACAGGAGACAGACTCTTTAATTGTAACGATTAATTAATCGTATCATACATGATACGATCTAAGTCTTCATATCATGCATGATATGACCTCAGTTTTATCTATCATGCATGATAGATAAAAAATTAAAACAAAACCTTTGAGTCGACTCAAAGGTTTTGTTTTATATTTAAGATGTAATATCTAAATCTTTTAAGAAGGTTTTTAAATCATTACCGTTTATCTTTCGATATTGATTTGGTTTTAGAGTTCCTAGTTCTACACTCATGATCCGTACTCGTTTGAGCGATTGTACTTGGTAACCTAGAGCAGCGCACATGCGTCTGATCTGGTGCTTCTTACCTTCAGTTAGTGTAAGTAGAAATCGTTTGTCACTTCTGGGAATCGTTTTGACTTGCGCTGGTTTGGTGCGGTAGCCCTCTATGTCTACACCTAGTGCCATCATTTTGGTAAAGATGCTCGTGATTGGTTTATTGACAGTTACTTCGTATTCTTTTTCGTGCTTGGCTTCAGGGTCACAAAGAGGTCCAGTAATCCGACCGTCGTTACTGATGATGATTAAACCCTCAGAGTCTTTGTCTAAACGTCCAACCGGTGAGAGATCTTTCAGACCATAGTCTTTTTGTAGGCGAGTAACAATATCGATCTCACCATTGGTTGGGGAGTGAGTGATGATACCTCGGCCTTTGTAATAGGCTAAGTATACGTATTTCTTAGTAGCACCTTTGACTTCTACTTGGTCACCTTCATTGATAGTTTGGCCAATAACAGCTATTTTGCCGTTAACACGTACCTTTTTAGCAGCAATTAAAACATCCGCTTCACGACGTGAAGCGATTTTTTGTTCGGCGATGTATTTATTGATCCGCATTGGGAATTCAGACATATATCTTTGATTATAGCACAAAAAATACCCTTTATCAAGGGTATTTTTTGTGCTTCAGGGATTTTAGTTTAACGCCTCAGTACGGTAATCAACAAGTTCGTGTTCGTTGAGTTTAGTGCTTGTTCTTTTATCGTCTTTTTCAAAGATAAAAGGTAGGGAAGTGATTTGTAGGGCTGTGTCATTACGGTCAGCAGCATGCTTATATAAAACAACTAATGTATAAGAACCAGCTTCGTTCTCTTCAGTAAAATACATTTTTTCTTTAACAGAAGCAGAACTTAAAACAATAGCGTAAGCTGTTCCGTCTTTAATTCGTAGACCACCATCAGTGATAAGTTCGAAACCAACAATTGGCTTTCGGTTTTCATTGTCTAAGCCACGTTCTGCCGCTACTGGCAGGTAGGCGTCACGATTTAGAAATTTAGACGTATAAGTAATTGTAAATAAACTGAATTCTGGGCTTAAACGAACGGCTTTTTGGTTGCTGGCACTATAGGCTTCGGCGCTGTTACTAGAAACTAGAATACAAAGTGACAATAGGCTCAAAAATAATATTTTTTTCATATGCAGATTGTACTACGAATGTATGAGCTTGCTCAAGTTGCTGGTAGAATATAAAAAGCAGTATGGATCCTGAAATCAATAAATTATCTGATTCTGAGATTGTCAGCTTAACCCTCAAGGACCACAGTGCTTTTGGGTTTTTAATTGAACGTTATGAAGCGAAGCTAAAACGCTATATATTTAGGTTAGGGCTAAGTAACGCAGAGGATCAGCAAGACGTGATGCAGGAGATCTTTATCAAAGCATACAAAAATCTCAATAGCTTTGATACCTCCTTATCATTTTCTTCTTGGATCTATCGTATTGCTCACAATGAGACGATTAGCTGGTATCGGAAGCAAAAAGTCAGACCGGAAGGTCATTTGCTTTTAGATAGTGACGAAGCGCTAAAGTTAATGTCAGCCAAAGAAGACGATGCAGAAGTACTTTTTGACAGACAAATAAACGCTGATGAGCTAGCACAAGCTCTGGAAAAAATTGATAAGAAATATCGCGAAGTGATTATTTTGCGTTATTTTGAAGAGAAAGATTATCAAGAAATCTCTGATATTTTGAAAATACCAACCGGTTCAGTTGGAACTTTGGTTTCCAGAGGTAAAAAACAGTTATACAATGTCCTAAATTCCACAAATTTGCGTATATAACAATATGGAACAGCTACCAAATCAGAATCAAGAATTGAAAGATCAAATTTTGCAAAAAATTGAAGGGGAATCCATGTCTCCGAAGTCTCGCTGGGTGTTTACCTGTCGTGAGCTAATTGTCTGGGTCTTTCTTGGTTTCTTGGTTTTAATAAGTGCTATTGCTTTGGCAGTGACCTTCTCGGCTTTAATCTATGGTAATTATGCTCTATACGAAGCAACTCACCAATCTTTCTTAATGTTCTTGTTCGATATACTGCCATATCTATGGCTGATTATTTTCGGTTTGGTAGTTTTCCTAGCTATTTTTAACGTTAGACATACAAAACATGGATATCGCTATGCGTTGTGGAAGATCTTAGGCGGTACTTTACTTCTAAGTGTTGTCACTGGTGGCATATTTCATTTCTTTGGACTTGGTTTTGTCTTAGATAAAGAATTAGGTAAGATGGCCTCAAGTTATCCTTCTCGGGAAAAATTTGAATTACGTTTTTGGCAAAATCCGGAAGCTGGAAGATTGGTGGGAAGTTCTAAGGAGAGTAGGGTAGAAAAAGTATTTTTGGAAGTAATTAGATTTGAGGATATTACAGGCGATGTTTGGAAAACTGACATTAGCTCTCTTAGTCTTAAAGACCTGGAACTTTTAAGTTTGGGAAATCAGGTGCGGTTATTGGGAGAGGTGATGAAAGGTGATAAAAACTTTCATGCTTGTGCTGTCTTTCCTTGGGTTTATGAATATGAATATTCTAGGCAAGAGCTTCGTATACTTCGTGGTGATATAAAGAATAAATTAGCTAACTTTAAAGACCGGCTTCGTGACCCACTGCGTCAGAATGATAAATTAGAGGTGTGCGATGATCTGAAGGTCATTAAAAAATTTGCCCCACCGGACAGATTCTAACTTGCAATTACAGGTATTTAGAGTAATCTTGAGGTAAATAAAGCCTTGTATCCTTGGGTCAGGCTTAAGTTGTGGGTTTTTAGTAAATAATCAATTGTTTATGGATTTTATTTTAAGTTTTAAGCAGAAAGAGTTCATTGCTCTGATCTCTGGAGTTTTCTTCGTATTTTTACTTACAGGAGTAAGTTTGGCTGCGGCAGATACTATCTATAGTCAGTCTTCAGCTTCTGCTGATCAAAATAATGAATTTGTTTCAACAAGCATCAACGCTCTATATTACGAAAATCTACTTCTAATTTTTGATTACGATGCTGAAGAGTTGGATGATACCGATAGCTTTACTTATGGTTGGCGAACTATTAGCGGAGATAATGATATTAATACTATCCCGGGCACAGATGAGTCTACTGACCCTAATGCACCCCCTACGAATGAGGATGAAATTGACTCCGTCTTAACATCCTTACCGGAAAATGCTCAAGTGGCAGACTTGATGATATATATAAAAGTCACAGATAATGACAATCCAGCTTCAGATTCTGTTTACCTCAGTAATCTGTCTGTCACCGGAGATCTTAGAGAAGCTACGCTTAAAATTATCGAACCAGAAAATAATTACGATACAGTTTATGGACAGTATGAATTTACAGCAGAATACATAGATAACGATGATAATGAAGATAATGCTGCGTGGGAAATCTATGAAGGCACCTGTGACTCAAGTACTGGAGCACTTGTTGGAAATGTTGATGATTTAACAGACCCTTTCGATTTCACTGAAGGAAGCTTCAGTGCATTTGTGGATACAACTCAGTTTACGTCTGGAAACTACTGTTTCTCTCTCCGGGTATTTGATAATGCAGAAGAGAGCAGTATAGAGAGCGGGCGTACATTTGTGATTGAAAGCTCTAGTACACCATATCTTGATCAAATCTACGGTACTAAGTGGGAAGATGTTGATGGCGACGGATTTTTTGATGAAGACGAAGCACGGCTAGCTGATTGGGAGATTGTTTTAAGCAATAGCGATGGAGAAGTAGATCGTGTAACTACAGATGAGTTCGGTTATTATTCGTTCAATGTAGGTCCAGGTAATTGGACAGTTACTGAAATAAATCAAGAAGGCTGGACACCAACTGGATTAAGGGAAAATGGAGAATCTGTAACTGTAGATCAGCAGACACCTGAGTGTGCCTTTGTGATAGAAGAACCTATTTTCAATCAAAATCTACTTCAAGTTAATTCTCTAGATTTTCCTGCAGTAGGAGGAGATTTTGTAACTTTTGCTACGGCTGAGCCTTTTGGTAATTACTCTTGTGATTTTGGTAATCAGCGAAATGATGATACTGAACCAGAACCAGAGCCGGAAGAAGAACAATCTAGTAGTAGGTCGACTGGAACAAAGGTTGGTTTCCGCAATGCTCCATCTGGGCAAGTATTAGGCGCTAGTACTAGTAACGGAAGTGTATCAGGAACGCCTGTTTGTGAACCATATTTGTATGACTATATGCGGGCTGATATGGTGACTTACGCCAGGGAAGTAATGAAGCTCCAATATTTCCTTGCTGGACAAGGTTTCTTTACTCCAGTAACTGGAATCTTCGATGATGCAACAGAGGCTAATGTGCGATTGTTTCAAGCAGAGCATGCCTTAGATGTGCTTGAACCTTGGGACTTAGAAGAACCAACTGGTTACGTCTACAAAACTACAAGATGGAAAATAAACAACATTGTTTGTCCAGGAAGTGAGACTTACCCTGATTTGACTCCTGATCTTTAAGAAATCAGCCTTAAGTTTTGGGGAAACAAAGACCGCGACCGAAGGTCGCGGTCTTTGTTTGATGTTGTATACTTATTAAGAAATGAAGAAAATTTTACGTGACTCTTGGTTGCCACATAGTGACAATGACTACCAACCTTCTTTGTTGCAAAAAGGAGCAATTCTAGGAATGGGATTCTTGGTGTTGCTTTCTTTTGTCTTAGCAAACTTTCAAGCGTTACTATGGCAAAACTCAGATTGGTTAGTAGGCGCAATTTTACCAGCGGTAGTAGTGCAACTAACTAACCAAGAAAGAGAAGATCTAGCGGAGCAACCTTTGGTAAGAAGTAGTGTCTTAGATCAAGCCGCAAATTTAAAAGCAGCTCATATGGCTTCTTTAGAATACTTTTCTCATGATAGTCCAGATGGTGTCACTCCTTGGCATTGGTTTGATGAAGTTAACTATGTCTATGCCCATGCTGGAGAAAATTTAGCGGTCTACTTCAGTGATTCTGATGACGTAGTCGATGCTTGGATGAACTCACCAACGCACAGAGCAAATATTGTTAATAAAAGTTACCAGGAAATAGGTATTGGAACTGCTAAAGGGCGTTATCAGGGTCATGATACTGTCTTTGTAGTGCAGTTGTTTGGTACACCAGCTATTCCGTTGCCAGAAACTAATGATTCGGAAGTATTAGCTACTCCAAGCGTAAGTGAAGTAGTGGCGGTTAGTTTGGCCCAAGCTACAACCAGTGAAGAGGTAGAGTTGTCAGTAGCTGAAGTCTTGGGGGTGGAGACAGAAGTTATATCACCTGAGATTGCTATAGAGTTGGTTGAAGAAACAGCGCCAGAAGAAGCACAAGTTGCACGCACGACCGAAACCAATAATAAAAAACCAGCTTTTCTATTTTCTAGTCCTGTCGCCACATCCTCAGGCTTACTTCCAGTTATTTCTCAAATTGAGAATAAACAAAATAATTCTGCAACTGACTTAAGTCTGGTAACTCAGCCTAATAACTTACTTAGATACCTGTATATATTTATGGGTGCTTTAGTAATACTGGCTCTCTGGGCTTCAGTCATAAACGGCCTAAGAAAGCATAGGATAGTTGAGGTAGGTTATGGAGCGGCTCTGTTACTTTTGATGGTAGGGTTGTTCTATGTACACAGCTTAGTAACGGGGGGAGTTTTGATTGTCTAATATGTCAAAATCAGCTTTAAAAATAACAAAAATCATACCAGCTAAAGAGGGTAGTAAGTCGACGTTTGATCTATACTCATCAAGACCAGCTGCCGGTTTTCCAGCGCCAGGAGATGACTTGGTTGAAAAGGCTTTAGACCTTAATGACCTGTTGATAGATAACCCAAGTGCTACTTTTTTTGTGAAGGTGGAAGGGGATTCAATGGAAGGGGCGAAGATTTTTTCTGGTGATGTTTTAGTAGTTGATCGTTCGATTGAGATTAAAGACGGTCAAATTGTAGTGGCAGCTGTGTACGGAGAAATGGTGGTTAAAAGACTCTCTATTAAGAATGGACAAACACTTTTAGTTTCAGAACAAGAGGGCTATAAGCCTATATCAATCAATGATAACGAGGACTGCTTTATCTGGGGAGTTGTTGTTGGGTTAGCTAGGGTATTTTAGTGTAAGAGTAAGTGTCCACTGACGTCATCAAAGTTACATTTAGTTATATATTATGGATAGAAAAACAATAAACAGTATTATTTTTGGCTTTTTTGCAGTTAGTATTTTTGTGCTGCCTAATTCAGCTATCGCTGCTAATCTGCAACTTTCAGGTTGGATACCGTGGTGGCAGGACGAAGCAGGTATCAAGAGCGCCACAAAAAACATTGAAAAACTAGATACTGTCTATCCATTTGTTTATGAAGTTAATGCTTCTGGAGCTATTATTGCCAAGACTAATATAAAAAGTTCTGCCTGGACTAAATTTTTTAGGTTGGCTAAGAGAGAAGACGTAACAGTAATTCCAACTATTGCTTGGTTTGATGGCGCTCAGATACATGAGATTTTAAGTAATTCAAAGAAAAGAGAGGCTCATATTGATGAAATCTATGATCTTGTAAGGAAAGGAAAGTTTGATGGTATTAATATTGATTACGAACAAAAAAAAGCAGAGACTAAAGACTACTTCTCATTATTTTTAAAAGAACTAGATAAAAAACTGGGTAGAAAACTGTTAACTTGTGCAATTGAAGCCAGAACACCAGCTGACTCACGCTTTAAAGTAGTACCGGCAGTTCTTGAGTATGCTAATGATTACAAAGAAATTGGCCGTCATTGTGACAGAATTGAGATTATGGCTTATGACCAGCAACGAGCTGACTTGAAGTTAAATTCGGTGCGAGCAGGTGTTCCGTACATGCCAGTAGCTGATACTGACTGGGTTGAGAAGGTTCTTGAGCTAGCTTTAGAAGATTTTCCTGAAGATAAGGTTTATATCGGAGTGCCTACATATGGAAGAGCATGGGATGTAAAAGTGTCGCCAAATTGGTATCGAGATTATAAGCTGGCTGGAACACTAAATGTCCCTAGACTTCTAGAACTACAAAAAGAATACAAAGTATCAGGCGGTAGATCTGACGGAGGAGAAGCTGTTTTTAGTTACTTCCCACTAACTTCACCATACCGAGGATTAACTGCCTTACCGGTCCCCGCAGGAACTCCTAAGGGTTATGAGAATGCAGCCAGAGCACTTAACTTTGCCAATCTGACTGGATTAGAGGTAGAAGTTCGTTTTGCAAATTACTCTGACGCAAAAGCAGTTGAGGAAAAAATTACTCTAGCAAAGAAGCATAATGTAGCTGGAATCGCACTATTTAAAATAGATGGAGAAGAAGATCAGGATATCTGGAAGTTGTTCTAGCAATCTACTTGGCAATCACTTTAATAAAGTAGTTTTGGAGTTTTGCGTAAACCTCTTTTTTGAAAGGGCTGGTTGCTTCAACTAGATCTGGGAAGGTTGTCCAATTGTAGTCATTAAACTCGTGGTCATGGGCCTTAAGTAGATCCACTACAGTGTCACTTTTAATTTTAAGAAAAAACCAACGATGAGTTTGACCAAGGCAATTATTATCTCTAATTGTTTTTTTCACTTCAGGGGGGTATTCGTAATATAACCATCCAGGATAACTTGTAACTTCGGTGAAGTCTGTCTTTAGTAAACCGGTTTCTTCAACTAGCTCGCGCCAGAGAGTATCGTCAACTTCCTCCCCCTTATCCATGCCGCCTTGTTGAAACTGCCAAATTTCGTTATTGCCGGCTCTTTTAAAGACCAGGATTTGATTTTGGTCGTCAAAGATTACACACCCGGTCCCAGCTCTAAAATATTGGTTTTGTGCCATAATAAGTAAAAGTTTAGCACAGTTGCTATGAAACACATTGGCCTACTAGATTGTAATAATTTTTTTGTTTCTTGCGAAAGGCTTTTTCGACCTGACTTACAAGGTAAGCCAGTGGTGGTGCTATCTAGTAATGATGGATGTATCGTAGCGCGTTCACAAGAGATAAAGGACAAAGGGATACCAATGGGTGTCCCTTATTTTCAAGTAAAGGACATACTAAATGAAATAGGAGCAGTTAGATTCTCTACCAATTTTACTTTGTATCGGGATATATCTAAGCGTGTCTTTGAAGAGGTTAAAAATATCACTGGCCTTATAGAACAGTACTCCATAGATGAGGCTTTCTTTTATATGGAAGAAGATGGTGCGGAACAGTATTGTGAAAGAATTAAAAGACAAGTTGAGCAAGCTGTTGGTATCCCAATATCTATCGGCGTTGGTCCCTCAAAGACAATAGCTAAGTATCAAAATACGGTAGCTAAAAAGACAACTGGGGTCAGTATCTGGGACAATGATAAGTGGCCGGAGTTGGCGAATAATATAACCTTAGCAGAGCTGTGGGGAGTTGGTCCTTCCAGATCAAGAAGCTTTACCGAAAAGTCACTTCGCACTATAGCTGATTATTTGGCTTTAGATATCTCTGTTGTTAGTAAGCTCTATGGAGTAGAGGGCACTAGGCTTTATAGCGAACTAAAAGGCGTTAGTAAAACAAAACTAAAGTCTTATCAGGAGTCACAGAAAAGTATTATCAGTAGCCGTTCTTTCTCTAAAAGTACCACCGACAAATCAGTCATTGCTGACGCTATAAAGTACCACTTATATCAAGCAGTAACTGACTTAAAAAACGCTGATTTACTCACTAATAATATACAGATAATGATTATGCCCAGCAGGCATGGTGATTATTTTATGCAAGGGGCAAGAGAAAGTTTTACTTTAGAACAAGGAACCAGAGATCTCTTTTTATTACAAGAAGTCTGTATGAAATTGCTAGATAAAGCTTATAAAGCAGGTGTGCCTTACAATAAAGCCGGAGTATCAATGTCTGGATTGATAAGAGCTGGTGGGGAAACAAAGTCTTTATTTATGGATCAAAATACTAATAAAACAGAAGCCCGAAGTATAATTTCAAATATTGTTTTGGAGCTAAATAACCGTCTCGGTAAAGACTCGTTGCTTGTAGGTAGATTCTCTAGACGAGGGAAGGTTTGGCAAAGTAAACAAGAGTTACTTTCACCCAACTATACGACTAACTGGTCAGAGATAAAGACAGTCAAAGCGAAGTAGTTAAATAGGATTTAAGACAGTTGTTCTTGAAGCGCTCCAATAGGACTGTCTGTGATCTTTAAGTAATAGTTATATAAATAAAGGAAAAAATATTAAACTTGTCTTACTCACCAATAGTTATCAACATAGAATATCAGACAGGATGTCTTTAGGAGTTGTATAATGAATGCAGACGATTGAAGGACGAGTGTAAAAATTGGCTGAGCCTTTTCAAAAAATTTAACACAAGTTTCTCCACAGAAACTTCAATCGGTTAGTTTAGAGAGATGTCGCATCTCAAAACTCAAGTTATTTAAAATTTAATATAATAAAAACATGTTCGTAATACCAACAAACGTTGGCCTTACGCACCGAGTAGTCGCGATGCTCGTTGCGTGTGCGGTAGTACTCTGGTCAATCGGAGTTTACACAGCACAAGCAGCTAACCTTATTGAAGTTAGTAACACTTTGACCGACTCAGGTCCTAGTGCATTATCAGGTCATTTCTTCAGCTTTGAAGTACCGCCACTTTCTACAGTAGCTTCAGGTGACGACTACGTAATTACTTTTGATGCAAACTTTACAGATGTATCAACTGTAGTTTCTGGGGATCTAACAGTTCGATTGAATGGAGGTGCACCGATTGCAATTGCAAACTTTGCAGCTGCAGCAACAACTCTTACTTTTGACAACGTAGCTGCAACAGCAGGTGATGTTGTGACAGTAGAAATTGCTTCAGGAGTCATTACAAATCCAGGAGTTGTAGACTCTTACGAATTCTTAATCACTGTAGCTAATGGTACAAGTGACACAGGTCGTACACGAGTAGCGATTGTAGACTACGTAACAGTGTCTGCAGTTGTAAACACAACTTTTGACTTCGTTGTTGCTGGACTTGCAACTTCTTCAGCAGTTAATGGTACATCTACAACAGGTGCATCAACTCCTACAGAAATTCCTTTCGGAGTTCTAGATGCTGGAGGTATTTATACCCTAGCTCAGGAGTTAACAGTAGAAACAAACGCACGTAATGGATTTGTGGTTACAGTAGAACAAGATGGTAACCTAGAGTCTTCTACAGGAGCAGATATCGATGGCTTTAGTAATGGTACATATGTTAACACACCGACCGCCTGGTCTTCTCCAACAAACGGACTCCTTCTAGAGAACGAATGGGGACACTGGGGTCTAACCTCTAACGACGAAACTCTAAACGGAGATGAGTTCGACGTTGCTGGTAGCGGGGATCTGTGGGTCGCGGCTAGTACTACACCACGAGCTATCTTCGCTCACACAGGACCAGCTGACGGAACAACTCAAAACTACGGTCTTGCACGAGTTGGATACCAAGTAGAGATCACTGCTTTGCAAGAAGCGGGAGATGACTACACAGCAACTCTAATGTACGTTGCAACTCCTACTTTCTAAGTAAGACTGCATCACATAACAGCAAACAAAACCACCTTCGGGTGGTTTTGTTGTTTATATGTAAAAAAGTTTCAAATTTAAAATGCTACTATGATGTTTACACACTTATATATGTACACATCTTTATCTTCCAAGTTGACGAATATAGCTTTATCAATCATCATACTTTTATTAGCTTTTGTTTTTACTCATACTGCCTTTGCTCAAGAACCTTCTGCGGGGGTCGGTATCGTACCGGCTGTAATTGATCCAGCGAAAAAATTTAATCCTGGCGACACTGAACAGTTTTCAGTAAAGATTTCAAACCTCAGCCAAAAAGATCAAACTTATTTTTTGTCTACTCGAGATATAGTTGGAGTAAGAGATGCGGGGGTTCCAATCTTTGCAGATTTTAATACTCCTAAAACTGGTTTTGAATTAAGTGACTGGATCACTCTAACTAATAGTGAAGTATTTATACCGGCTGGTGGAAGTGTTGAAGTTCCTTTTATAATGAATGTGCCTGAAGTGGTTGCTCCTGGAGCACACTTCGGTAGTGTAATCGTTTCAGTTGAGGCACCTACTATTCGTTCTTCTGGAGCTAGTATTGGATACGAAGTTGCTAACATTATTACTATTAGGATTGCGGGAGAAGCTAATGAGTCTGCTCGAATTAGACAGTTTTCTACTTCACAATACATCTATGGTACGACCAACGTAACCTTTAGTGCACGTATTGAAAATGAGGGTAATACTCTGATAAAGCCAACTGGACCAATGGAGATCACTAATATGTTTGGCAAGAGAGTGGCTCAACTAAAGTTTAATGAATCTCTAGCCGGAATATTTCCAAAGACACCTAACAGTACCGGTCTAAGAGAGTATGAAGTCCTGTGGGAAGAAGAGACTCCTGGTTTTGGTCGCTATGAGGCACTTCTGAGTGTTGTGTATGGTTCAGAGGGTAATATGAACACACTCTCAAGCACAGTAACATTCTGGATTTTGCCAATGAATATTATTACACCAGCATTGATTGTCCTGGCTGTTCTGTTCCTGATAATATTTATCGCAGTGAAGGTTTATGTTAGACGCTCAGTCTCTTTGGCTAATGCTGGAACATCTAGAAGATTGGTTCGTTCAAGAAAACAAGGACAATTCCCAACGCTCTTGGTGATCATCTCGATGTTGTCACTAATAGCACTATTCTTCATCGTCCTGTTGCTCTTATTTGCCTAGTGTTATAATTAAAAAATGGTTCGCTTACTAGAAAAAACCCTCTATCATAGTTTTCTCAGAGTAGCTATTTGTGTCTTTGCTTTTCTATTAGTGTTTGATAGCGGAGTACTAATAAAACAAACTGCATCACTGTCTGACTTTACTCAAAATCACTTGGCAAATGTGGTCGGAGTGACAGTCGGAGTTGCTCCAAACGACGTCAATCAATTAACATCTAGAATTACAGAACTTGAAACTGAACTAGCTAGAAAAGAAAGATTGATAGCGGTAAACGTTAGAGACAATGCAGCTGGAGGTATAGACAAGTCAACTTATTTTTTAAGTGCGATTCTTTTTATCCTACTGGTTCTAATTGTGCTTAATTACGCCTTAGACTATCTCCGGACTCGAAAGAATGTCCCTCCTCAAATATATGAAGAACAAAATCCTAGTGTGGCGTAAGAGCTTGCTTATTGGTTTAGCGGCTGTAGTTATTTCTACTCTGGGTATTCAAGCTAGTGATGAATTAAGTGGTGTTTCAAGTAAGTTATCTAGTTCAGTCATAGGGAGTAATTCTGTTTGTGACAGTGGTTCTGTTTTGTTTATCTCTGAAGGACGATCAGTTTGTATTGATATTTATGAAGCCAGCCCTAGTAATGAGTGTTCATACTCTACGCCTCAAAGTGAACAAGAGACAACTTTTAATCTAGCCCAACCAAACTGTAGAGCTGCTTCAAAGGAATCTGCAGAACCTTGGCGCTTTGTTACGTATACTGAAGCAAAACAACTTTGTGCACGGTCTGGAAAAAGACTAATCGCAAACAATGAATGGTATGAAAACGCTCTATCAATTTCTAGTCCAGAATCATGTTTTGTGAATGATTCACTGCAACTTACAGGAGCTAATAAATGTCTGTCACAAAATGGTGTTTCAGATTTGGTAGGTAATGTTTGGGAATGGATGAGTGAAGTGGTCACAGAAGGTCAAGTCAATGAAAGAAATTTACCTGACTCTGGCTATATAAGTTTGGTGGATGATATTGGTCTGGTATTGGAAACAACAACCGAACCAAGTGAGAAGTTTGGCTCTGATTATGCTTGGATTAATGGGGAAGGAGTAAGAGGAATCTTACGCGGCGGTTTTTATGGCAGTAAAGACGATGGAGGTATTTTCTCACAGAATATTACTATTCCTCTTAGTTTTGCTTCTGCTGGAGTTGGCTTTAGGTGTGTAAAAGATCTTTAATTTAGGGAATAAATATACATAGATAAGATATACTTATATATGTATGAGAAGCTCTCTTAAAAACCTCAGTCGGTTTATCTTAGTCACGATCGGTGTTGTTTTACTGACTAGTTTTTCTATTGATGCAACAGACACTTTGAGAGGTTCACAAACCGCCCTTGGTTTACTAACTCAGAAGATGACGAATGAAAGCTGCCCAGAAGAAATGTCTGAAGTCTCTGATGGTCAAAAATCTTTTTGTCTTGATAAATATGAAGCAAGCCCGAGCGATGCTTGTCTCTATGTGAATCCAGAAAGTAGTCAAGAAACTCAGGCAAATTTATCGGGAGCCTCTTGTTTGGCTGAATCTAAACCAGGTGTCACTCCTTGGCGCTTTGTCACCTACACTGAAGCACAACAGCTGTGTGCTAGATCAGGTAAAAGATTACCAACAAGCAATGAGTGGTATAAAAACGCGCTATCAATTAGTGATCCGGACTCTTGTTTTCTAAATAAGTCTTTGCAATTAACTGGACAAAATAACTGTTATACGCAAAACAATATTGCAGACTTGATCGGTAATGTCTGGGAATGGAGTGAGGATGTGGTTATAGAGGGAAAAATTTCTGAACGACAGTTGCCTGATTCAGGGTATGTAGACTTAGTTGATAATGTTGGGGTAGTACTTGAGACTAGTGACACACCCAATGCATCATTTGGATCTGATTACGCTTGGGTTAATAGTGCAGGCGTCAGAGGTATTTTGAAAGGTGGTTTTTATGGTAGCGGTAAAGACGGCGGAATCTTTTCACAAAACGCTTCAGTAGAATTAGGTTTTGCCACTGCTGGCGTTGGTTTTAGATGTGTTAAAGATCTGTAGAACTTCTACGGGTTAGTTCTCGGCTGAGCTATACTATATATGTATGAAGGTTTTCTTTAAAAAATTCAGCAAAACTATTTTTGTTCTTCTCGGGGTTATTATGCTTACTAGCTTTACTATAGACGCCACCGATAGCTTAAATAATTCGCAAACAGCTTTAAGTATTCTGGCTAAAAAAATTACTGAAAAATCTTGTCCAGCTGAAATGGAGTTGATTAATTCTGGTAACCTGACTTTTTGTATTGATAAGTTTGAAGCTAGCCCTAGCCCTAATTGCGTTTTTGAGGTGCCAAAAAGTTTAACCGAGACCACTCATAATATAAATGACAAAGATTGTCTTCCTCTATCTAAAGCAAACGCCACTCCGTGGACTTTTGTTGCTCAACCACAGGCGGTTCAGGTGTGTGCCAAGGCAGGTAAACGTCTACCGACTCCTGAAGAGTGGTTTGTGGCTGCTGCCGGTACACCTGATAACACCGATACTTGTAATTTAAATGGTGTTTTCAGCAAAACTGGAGTCTTTGAGTCGTGTCTCTCTGGAAATGGAGCTTACGATATGATCGGTAATGTTTGGGAGTATGTTTCGGGTCAGGTTGAAGACAGTGACTACGAAGACAGGAAGGTACCAAGAGAAGGTTATGTTTCAGAAACAGATATTGCCGGCATAGCATTAGTAACTGATTCCGTCCCAAACCAAATCTATAATGAAGATTATTTTTGGAGTAGTGAAACAGGCCGGCAGGTAATCATGCGTGGTGGATTTTATGGTAGTAAGAGTGACGGTGGAGTATATGCTACCCATGCCCAGTCAGATACTAGTTTTGCTAGCGCAGCCGTTGGTTTCAGGTGTGTAAAAGATTTAAATTAGTGTGTAGAGTTAGTTAAATAAGACTTTAAATGGAGTACAATAAACCTAATGAAAGCTATTAAAATAATAGCCGTTGTTTTTGGAGCGGTATTGATTACTTCTTTAGCTATTGATGCTAGCGATACTTTTTCTGGAGATAGTGGGACAATGCTGTCTCAAATAATTGGTAGCAGTGGAGATATTTGTCCGAAGGGAATGATTGCTGTGCCAGCAGCGCAGACTTTTTCTTGTGTTGATGAATATGAAGCTGTGTCGATTAATTGTCCGGTAGGTAATCCCACTAACCAGTTTGATACTGAAATAAATTTAGCCGACTCAGGTTGTATGGTTGAAAGTAATGAGATGGGTATACCTTGGAGATTTGTTGATCGAGAACAAGCAGAGATTCTCTGTGCTCGTTCTGGAAAGCGACTTCCTGACGCTGAGGAATGGTATCGCTTTGCTCTCGGTACACCAACAAACAAATGTAATGTAAATCAAGGAGGTGTAGTTGTAGGTGCTGATTTACCCGAATGTGTTTCAGCAGCTGGTGTTAAAAATGCAGTAGGGAATGTCTGGGAATGGGTGAAGGACGATGTTGCAGGTGGGGTATATGAGAATAGGGAACTTCCAGAAACAGGCTACGTTGTTCAGGTGGACAGCTCAGGAGTTGCCACCAAGACAGGTTTAGAAAAAGTAGACGGGGAAACAAAAGAAGATTATTTTTGGTCTAGCAAAGAAGGATCACATGGAATGATTCGAGGTGGTTTTTATGGAAGTAGAGCCGATGCTGGAGTTTTTTCTATACACGCTGCTACGCTACCAACTTTCTCTGGAGCAGGTGTTGGTTTTAGGTGTATTTTGTAGGGACAAGTAAGATTTAGTGGTTTAATCCGTCCCCTTATTAATATGCCACTCCGAAAGAAAACACAGCAAAATAGCGAAGAAATACCAAAAACACCTTGGGGATTTTTCTGGTTTGTAACTAAACAGCATAAATTCTGGGCTTTTTCAGCGATATTCGCTGTTATTCTGGCTACTTCCCTTAGTGTTTCTACAAACTATATCTTTAAGTTGATTGTCGACGCAGCTGAGGTTTCTGACACTAAAACAGCCATGTTCTGGGGGTTACTTTTTCCAGTAGCGATTTTGATCGTCCAAGTTCTCTATAGAACCAGTGGCTTTCTTGGTGCTCGGTGGGTTCATAAAAGTATTAAAACTGCGAGTGATAGCTTAATATCATATTTGTTAGGGCACAGTCATAATTTTTACATCAACCGATTCGCTGGCTCAATTAGTAGTAAAGTAAATAATATTACGCAAGCTTTCAGAGATATTATCCCAGATTTCCTTTGGTCGCTGCTGAACTCAGTTGTCGTTTTTATAGTCACGTTTACACTTATATATAGCGTCAGTTCATCAGCTGCATGGTCCTTTGTGCTACTGCTTTTTTCTTTGGTTGCCTTAAACTATTATTTTTCTCCCAAAAATACCCAACTAGCTAAGAAAAATGCCGAGGCAGGTACAGCTCTTCAGGGTGGAATTGTTGATATTTTTTCAAATGCCTCAATTGTAAGACAATACGTTCAGAATAAAAAAGAATTTGAAAATGTAAAAGAACTCACTAACAATAAATACAAAACAGGTTTAAATAATTGGATATTTCACGAAAAATTATTACTCTTAAACAGTATATTACTGTCAGTTTTTGCAGCAGGAATGTTTTGGCTTTTGGTAACAAAATGGGGTCAAGGATTAATCACTACTGGAGATTTTATTTTGGTTGTAACTTTAGTTTACAATATAACCAGCTCTTTGATTTTTGTTGGAAGAGCATTTAACGATATATCTAGAGCAGTTGGTGAAATGCGAGAGGGGTTAGAAGATATATTGTTGCCGCACGATATAGTTGATATACCAAAAGCAAAAAGATTAAAAACAGCTGGAGGAGAAATAGTCTGGAATAAGGTCAACTTTAACTTTTCTAACAACAATGTATTTACCGATTTTGAATTAAACATCCCAGCAAAACAAAGAATCGGTTTAGTGGGGTCTTCTGGGGCTGGTAAAACAACCTTCGTTTCTTTAATGTTACGACAACACGATATTGAGTCAGGTCAAATTTTAATTGACGGACAAGATATTAGTAAAGTGACTCAAGATTCACTTAGGTCAAATATTGCGCTTGTACCCCAGGAACCTTCACTCTTTCATCGTACTATTCGAGAAAATATTGCTTACGCAAAACCAGACGCTTCACTTGAAGAAGTAATTGAAGCAGCAAAAAAGGCTCAAGCTCATGAATTCATTAGTAAACTCACTTATGGTTACGATACTATGGTTGGCGAAAGAGGGGTTAAACTGTCTGGTGGACAAAAACAAAGAGTTGCTATTGCAAGAGCGATTTTGAAGGATGCACCGATTCTTATTTTAGATGAAGCTACGTCAGCGCTTGATAGTGAGAGTGAACAAGAGATTCAAAAGGCATTGCATGTACTGATGGAAGGGAAGACCGTAATTGCTATTGCACACCGACTTTCTACCTTAAGTGAAATGAACCGGATAATTGTTTTGGAAGAGGGAAAGATTATTGAAGACGGAAATCATTACGAGTTGCTCGAAAAGGGTGGACAATATTCAAATCTGTGGAGTCATCAGGCTGGGGGATTCCTGCAAGAGTAGGTTTGAGGTTGTGTATGGAATCGGTTTAATATAAACCAAAGGGGTTATAATAATGAGTAATGAACTTAGTGGCAAAAGCCTGGGCTTCTTTACTGGCGATTTTGAGCGTTGTTTTTTTGTTGGCTGTAGTTTTCTTTCCTGAACTTATTTTTGCTAAGAACATAAACCAGTACAAAGATACTATCTCAAACTCTACCCCAGACATTGCCTCAAACCACACATTATCCTTTAGGCTTGATACTGATATTTCACCTGGAGCTTATATAGAGATGACACCTCCTGATGGTTTTGAGATTATAAATTCAGCTAACTTTTCTGAAGAAAGAAATGTAGAGCTTTTAGTAAATGGTGTACTGCGGGCTGCAGGACCAACCCAAACAGCTAGTGATGACCAGGTAGAAATATTTGCTGGTAGTCCAGGAATGATTCGCTACAGACTTAATACATCAACCGGAATTAGTAGTGGTTCAAACTTAGAATTAAAAATAGGTAATCATACCTCGGAGTCACTTGATTTTAGTATCGAGTTTAGTACTTCTACAGGTACTACAACCACTGAAGCTGACGTAAAACCAATCATAAACGCTCCAACAACTGGTACTAAAGAAGTGTTATTAGAAATATACGACGGTGGGTTGGTAGCCAATGCAGGATTTTTAATTTCCTTAGTGGAACAAGTAGGGGTGGGACCGATCGATACTACTGAAGAGATTCCACCGTATCGATTTGGGGGTTCACCAACCAGTACTGTTACTGGAGTTACTTTGAATGTGGAGCTGTTCCTACAAACAGATGAGTTGGCAGTTTGTAAGTATGATACTGTCCCTGGCACTAACTATTTTTCAATGCCGCTTAACTTCACTGGGACTGGTTTGATTTACCATACAGTGGTTGTTCCGGTTACTCCTGACTCGCTGCAGAGTTTTTATGTTCGTTGTATAGATGACGAAGGCAACTTCAATATCGATGACTACCTGATTGAATTTACCGTAAGTGCAGTTCCAACAGGTAGTAGTACTACTGACGGAACTGAGGACGGAGATGGAACTGGAACGGGGAATACAGGCGGTGGTGATGGTGGAGGAGCAGGCGGTGATACAGGAAGTGGTGGCGGAACAGCACCTACTTCAGGTGGAACCAGTGGAGGCGGAGGATCAGGAGGAGGTGGTGGTGGAGGGTCAGGAAGTAATTCAGGCAGTTCTGCCGGAGGCGGGTTTGAAAGTACTGACGCGCCGTTTCGTAGTGGGGATGGTAGAGTTGTGATCAGTGGTATTGCATATCCTGGAAGTACTGTCTTTACTCTGGTCGATGGTAAGGCTTCAGAGAATGTCAAAGCTGGAAGCAGTGGGCAATATTCTATAACAATTGATGAGATTGCCAGAGGTCCTTATACCTTCGGTGTTTATGCCGTGGACTCAGCTCAAAATAAGTCATCCACCTTCAGTACTTCATTTACGGTTACTGGAGCTCGAACCTCAGGTCTGTCAAATATTAACTTATCTCCAACTATTAAAGTCACTCCTGATCCGGTTGATCCAGGGGCAACATTGACTGTCAGTGGGTACGCATTACCAAACTCTACTGTGACTTTAGAAAACGAAAAAGATAAATCAAGTATCACTAAGCAAAATTTCACAGTAACCGCAGGATCCAATGGTTCATGGTCAACTACAATTCCAACAAATAATTTTACTGTCGGTACTTATAAAATTAGAGCAAAGGCAGAAGTGTCGCCTACACTGACAAGTAATTTTTCTAACTATACTTTTTATGGAGTGGGACAAAATGCAACAAGGCCTATTAACACTGACTTGAATCGTGACGGAAAAGTAAACTTGGTGGACTTTTCTATTTTACTTTTCTGGTGGAACACAGACGGGGGTACTTCAAATCCTTCTGCTGACATTAACGCTGATGGTAGAGTGAGTCTGACGGACTTTTCTATTTTGTTGTTTGCTTGGACTGGGTAGTTAATATTGTTTTACTTAGCTTAGTGATTTCGAGTTCCAGCGATTTTCCCAAGGGGAGAAAAAATCGGGAACTAAATTCGCATATGACATTCGAAAATTTACTCATTTATAAAGTTGTGGGTAACAAGAGTAATCTAAAACTTTAGATACTATAATATATACGTATGTCCTTTCTACAAAGATTAAAAAATAGAGGCGTTCGCTCTGGTCAGTCTTCTCTTCAGTCTGATTCCGAAGAGACAGCTGTAGACAAAGTAGCGCAACTTGTTGTTGATGTTTATCAAACAGAAAACATGATAGTTGTCTACGCACAAGCTGCTGGCGCTGATATGAATGACGTTAATGTATCGATTGAAGGTGATGCTGATATTGTTTTAATCGAAGGAAGGAGAATTCGTCCTGAATACATTGTATTTCCAAAACATAAAGCTGATGGGGCATACTTTGCTTCTGAATGTATCTGGGGAGATTTTTATAGAAGAATTATTTTACCTGAAAGTGTTGAGATAGAAAAAGCAGAAGCAAAAATAAAAAATGGAGTTTTAATATTGATGCTACCTTTGCTTAAATCTTCGCAAAAGGAAAAGGTTAGACTTAGGGTTAAGCAAGAGAAAAAAACCCAGGGTAAAAATTAACAACTGTTCTTTAAAATATGATAAAAACAAAATCACAATTTACAAATTTAATACAACAAATTTTGTTGTCGTTTGGTTTAGTTTTAATTTTATTTTCTTTCACTTTTATTGCTGAAGCAGCGACTTTGCAGATGAGTCCAAGTACCGGCTCTTTTAGTAGTGGACAAACATTCACCAGTGTCGTTCGGGTACTACCAGCAGGGAAGAGTATTAATGCAGTAGAAGCGACACTTAAGTTTGATCCGGCATTAATGTCTGTCGTCAGTATTAGTAAAGATGGTTCTGCATTTTCTCTGTGGACAGTTGAGCCAACTTTTTCAAACAGTGCGGGTACCATCAACTTTGGTGGAGGTAGCCCTTCTCCTTTTTCCGCTACTTCAAATTTAGCTACTATTACATTTAGAGCTTTAAAGGAAGGGGCTTCACCGGTTAGTTTTACAACAGCCTCAGTTCTAGCTGCTGATGGTCAAGGTACTAATGTTTACCAAAACTCAGCTCCGGCTAATTTCACTATTGCAGCAGCAAGTACTCCGACACCTACACCTACACCTACGCCAACTCCAACAACACCTACACCTACACCTACACCAACAAATAACAACAATACAGAAGAAGCACTAATTTTTGGAGATCCTCCAAGAGCACCTGAAATCGGATCACCAGCATTTATTGATTCAGAAGTTTGGTACAAGAGTACAGACGGTCTATTTAGCTGGACCCTTCCTTTTGACGTAAATGCAGTAGCAGTGGAAGTTTCTACATCAAGTGAAAATGTTCCTAATGAAAACGAAGACGCTATTTACGAACCGCCAATTGATGAGTTTAGAATTACTCCAGATCTGGTCTCTGATGGTATTCAATACCTAAGCATAAGATTTAAAAACCAAGTTGATTGGGGAGTAACTTTAAACCGTAAACTACTCATAGATTCAACTCCACCAGAGGCCTTCGATATTGAGATAAGAACAGGAACAACTCCATCTTCATTCCCTCTATTGGTTTTTGAAGCTAGAGATGAGACTTCTGGAATTGCTTACTATGAAATGACAATTGCTGATAAGGAAACTTTCAGAGTTACTCCTGACGAAGCTAAATTAGGCTACTTACTACGAGAACTTGAAGATGGTACTTACACAGTCAAACTTGTTGCTTACGATAAGGCTGGTAACTTAAGAGAGAGTACAAAACCAGTTTTGATTACAGCTGGATGGATCAAGCCAGTCACACTTGAAGAAGAGACATCATTCTGGGACTACTTCACTTTGGTAAATATCCTACTATTCTTCCTAATAGTAATAGTAATACTATTGGTAATCTATATTTGGTACGAAAAGAATCAGATAAAGATAAAAGAAGAGAAATTGAGGCGGGAAACTAGAGAGGTTCAGGATCAGATGGAAAAAATATTCTCTGCTTTGCGAGACGAGATCTACGATCAAATCAATACTATCACCAAGCGAAAAAGGCTGTCAAAAAATGAAAAAGAGGCAGTCGAAGGACTCAATCAAGCACTCGAAGTATCAGAGACCTTGATCGAAAAGGAAATCAATGATGTAAAGGCAATTCTTAAGTAAAAATTAGTAAGGAATCCCCATAAAAAAAATTATACCGCGTACTCTTAAGTGAGTACGCGGTATAATAAAATACACCCAAATGTATTTCTAAAAATACGAGGGTTGTTATGTGATGTATTTAAAGGTTATTTTCAAAAAAACAACGTTGTGGTTTTTGGCCTCTTTAAGTCTGTTTATAGGTGTTTTTGTGTACGCTACTATCGATCGTACAATACCTGTCACTGAGCAACTTTTGGTTATTCCAGGCACTGTTGAGTCAGACTCTTGGCAGGGTGTCGAAAACATTTTAATTGGTGACTTAGGAGAAAATTCTTTATTCCAGGATTTTACAAAAAATAATTCAGCATATATTGAAGCTGCTGTTTTTGCACAACCAGAAACTCCATCCCAAAATTTAGATACTGATAATAATTCCAGTCAGACAGAAGTCCCTGAAAATTCTGGAATAGAAGAAGGAGAAACAGATACCACTAATGATGAAGTTAATATTGAAAACGAGAGTGGCGATAATGCTACAGAAAATAATAATCCAGGTATTAATGAAGAAGAAACAGAAACAGCACCAGCAGCAGAACCTGAACCTGAAGTAATATCAGAACCAGAACCAGAACCA
>CAYGLK010000001.1:50371-376384 GCA_964350985.1 uncultured Candidatus Saccharibacteria bacterium | reverse complement strand
CCAGAACCAGAACCAGCTCCTGAACTAGAACCCGAATCAGAGCCAGAACCTGAGGAAACTCTAGAAACTGAAACTTATAATGAAGAAGTTGATTCGGAAGAAGACAGTACACCTACTGCTGATGATGTTATCGATGATGTTGTTGAAGAAGAGTCATTAAGTACAAGTACTGAAACTAATGCAACTACAAGTAACGAGATCGAAGAATATGAAGAAGTTATAGTTATCGAAGAAGAGGCTGTTATCTTCAATATTAATGATGCGTGTCTCGGAGATGATGAGTGTAAGTTATACAGTACAACTTTCACTAATTTCTCGATGCCTGAATTCGAGTCTGACAAGTTTTTGACTTCAGCGCAACTAAGACTTTCCCTAGCAGCCAAGACAAAAAATTATAGTGCTGACCAAGTTCAACGTTTTGTGGTTGAGTACAGCTACGGCACTGATGATGTCTGGGAAGTTGCAACCATTATTGATATTGAAGACGAGATCTCTACCAGTATTAATGGGGGGTACTTCCTGGTGTCACTTGAAAAACCATCAAACCAAAGTCAGTTATCAAATCTTCAAGTCAGAGTTTCTTACCAGGGAAATATCAAAAATCTTGATCGGGCGTTTGTTGAAGGTCTGTGGCTAGAAGTAACTTCAGCTTCCTTTTATGAAGAAGCAGATCCAGAGTTTATTGAAGGGGGCTTAGATTATCTCCGTAGTCTAGAAGCACCAAAATTCCATGAACTAAATGAGTCTGAGCTTGATGTGGTTACAAATAAGCTACCTTCATTTACTTTAAGTTACGAACCACAAAATAATTTTTTGAAACGTGCTTTAAATGCTGTCTTTAGTGAAAATGAATATCAGGTTGATTCAGTGAGAGTGACTTCTGCTAGTGGTGCAGAGATGAATATCCCAGTGAAGGTTAATTATCAAGACGATAAAACTTGGACATTAGAATTTCAAAAGCAACCACAAAAATTAGTTCCAGGAAAGTACACTTTGGAACTAGTGGTAAATGAAAATGACACTCTTTACACTGACTCTTTCGAATTTTACTGGGGTGTCTTGGCCGTTAATACTACTAAGAGTATGTATTTCCCTGGAGAAGATATTACTTTAAATCTAGCAGCCTTGACTGATCGTGGAGATACTATTTGTGACGCTAGACTGGAGCTGCAAATTATTGATCCAGAAAATAATATTACTGAGGTACCAGTAAGTCAGTCTGGTTTTTGTGGGAAGAACAACGTTACTGATGTACCGGACTACTTGGCTGAGTTTAACGATACTAATCTAACTGGCCGATACACAATTCAATTAGTACATCTAAATCGTGATGGAGATATTGTCCATCGTATTCAAGATAGTTTTGAAGTAAGAGAGTATATTCCTTATGATATAGAAAGAACTGCACCAACTCGTATCTACCCACCGTCACCTTATTCGGTTACCTTAAACATTAAAGCTAACCGCACTTTTAGTGGAGATATTATTGAAAGAGTGCCAAAAGGTTTTGCAATTGAAAATACTAACGGTGCTGAGATAAGGTCACTGCCTGATTATACTGAGATTGTTTGGTTAGATGTAAGTCTTGAAGAGGGAGATGAGATAGGGCTCGGGTATACTTTTGACGCTCCTGATATTAGTCCATATTTGTACCTCTTGGGACCCCTCAATATGGATGGGTTTGAAGAGTTGCGTCAATGGCAAATTGCTTCTGACGCCCTGGGAGCAGTAGCACACTTGACTGGTACAGGGTTGGTTGGTGGGTCAGAACTAAATCTAGCTGCACCGGACGCAATTGTTTGGAGTACCTCTACTATAGATGCATATTATTTTGAACACTCTACCTCAACTGAATCACAAAAATTAATATTCAAACAAGCTGGTGATTATTCAATTTCACTAAACGTGCCAATCAACCGCATCAGTACTGATTCTAATCGTGCTAGATGGGGAACTGAAATTCGACTTAATGGCGTAGCTTTGGATACTGGCCTAGGAAGAACGGGTTATATCAGAGGTGTTAGTGGTACCAATCATACTGAGTCTTCCAACCACACCAATATATTGCTAACTGATATTTCAGTTGATGATTATATTGAAGTATATTCAGAACTTTTATCTACCTACGACGCTGGCATCAGTGCTGAGATTGATGGACAGGCATCACTCCTGGTTGAATTTATTAGTCCTTCAGAAACTATTTTCTCTGCTAAGACTACATTTGCTATTGCCTCAACTAGTGCAACAACTACAGACTTAAACCAAGCTTTTCCAAATACTCTTTCTTGGATTGAAACGAGACAAGACACTGGTTTTGTGCACTCAGACGCTATCAATCCGCAAGAAATTATTATTAGTGATCCCGGCACATACTTAGTGCAGATAAACATACCACTTACCTCTGGTGACATAGCTCAAAGACCAAACGTGTTAGGTAGAGTTCGCCTAGATGGAGCAGAGGTTCCTGGAGGTCAATTTAAGCAAGGTTATCTACGTGGTTCTACTCAAACAGGTGATGGTGACTCATCACTGCATTGGTCGGGAATAGTTGTATCGACAACGACTAACCAAATTTTGACTGTAACCGGTGAGCAGGAGTCTGTAGCTGGCATCGTTGATATAACGAGTGGTTTTGCTGGCTCTATCTTTATGCAAAAACTACCAGCAACAGATGTTATCTCGCTTAGAGGAACACAACTAGCTGGACCAACTACTAATTGGAATCCTGGTTCAGCTACGGCAGTTCTGTGGGAAACTCGCAATCAATATGACGCTGGAGTTTTCACACATAGCACTACAACTAATTCACATGAGATTACGGTAAATTCTGCAGGAGACTATTACCTTGTGTTTAATGATGCTGTAAATACTCCTGGAGGAGCAAATAGACAAGCACCCCGAGCAACTGTGTATGTAGACGGTTCTCCAGTCATAGGCGCAACAACTAGAACCAACTATATGCGTGACGGAACTCACAATAATGCGTCTGCCGCTTTAACAATTTTACTTCCAGGTTTGGCTTCTAGTTCAGTCATTACTCTAGTAATGGAGCAGGAGGCCAACAGTGGAACTGTCGATGATACAACAGACTCAATTTTGATGATTTGGAAAAAGGCAGAACTAAACTTACGTGCTGAAGCAACAGCCAGCTATGACACTCCATTTGATAATATTCGCTTTGCTTCAACAACTCCGTACTTCAGGTTCGGAGCTACAGACCCTGACGGAAGTTCTGACATTGCTTATGAATTCTCAATTTCAACCAGTTCTGATTTTAGTGCTTCTACCACGCGGGTTTCGGGTACAGATTCTGGATTTAGTAATACTGCATCGTCAACTGATACATCACCTTTTATTGAGGGAGACATTATCAACTTCCAGCTCCAGCCGGGAGACACCCTAACAGACTTAACTACGTATTATTGGAGAGTGAGAGCAATAGACTCAGGTGGATCTGGGCTTCCAGGTGATTGGACAACTACACAAAGTCTGACAGTTGACCTAGCGGCTCAGGCACCAAGCTGGTTCCAGTCTTATAGTGGACAGTTTGAAAACAATACTTTAGTTGGAGCAGTATCAAATGGAGTTGATCGAGTTGAGGTTGACGCTACTTTAAGTTCGGAAATGATACTAGCTTACGGTGAAGGAACAGAAACAGCTCCGAGATATCGTTTTTGGGAGGGAAGTGCTTGGGGAGTCGAAGGCAATGCGTTGTCGGTCAGTAACACAATTAATTGGGTTAGAACTGCAGCGGGAACTACTCGAGATGAGTATATTTTGATGACTTTAGATCAAAGTAATGATACTTACGCTCAAGTTTACAGTGCTTCCACAAGCAGTTGGTCTGATTTGTCGTTAATATCACCAAATGCCACAAGTTCAGACTTACGAGGAATTGCTGTAGCTTATGAAAGTATTTCAGGAGACGCCATGGCTATCTCTTGTGATAGTGGTGCCAATCCAGTCTACCGAATCTGGAATGGATCTTCCTGGTCAGCTACTAGTTCAATTACTGTCAGTTCACTTAATGATTGTAATTTCTTGGAATTAGCTTCAGACCCTGCTTCAGACGAATTGATCTTAGTAGTACGAGATACTGGTGCTCAATACGAAGCACTTGTTTGGGACGGAAGTGCTTGGATTGAAAGCAAAGTTATTGGTTCTTCATCTAAAGTTAACCGAGAAGGTATTTCAGTAATATATGAGAGTTCTGGAGACCAGGCAATTATTGTGGTCAGTGACTTTAACTTTAATCGTATTCTTTATACCACTTGGAATGGGGTTGAATTTAGTCTTGAGGCAACTCAGAACCTTGGAGCTGACTTTGAGTTTGGCCGCATGACAGCCGACCCTGATTCAGATAATGTTGTCCTTTGTTACATTGATGATGCTAACGATATCGGAGTCCTTCGTTGGGACGGAGGTGTTTGGGACACCTTCACTGAAATTGAAGTTACAGGTAATGATGATCGGGCACGACCAGTTGAATGTCAGTACGAGACCTTGCCTGGTCGAGATGGTTATATAATGGCCTCATATAGTGATAACGTTGGTGTCAGATATCAAACTGCAACTTCTTCTGCTTGGTCAGCTGAAAATAACCTGAGTACTATAAATGACTCATTCTGGGTTCAGTCAAAACGTCTTGGAGACGGCACAATTGTAACAGTAGCCTTGGACGATGTTGCAGACAACATAGAATCTTCATATTGGAATGGTAGTAACTGGTCTTCAAATCAAACTCTTGAATCAAGTCCTTCATCAGTCATCGGTTTGCCTTATGAAATGTATGATATGTCGCCAAAACGCTTTCAGTTTACTGAAGGAGTGGTTGAGTCGGCGCCGATTGATTTTGGTTTTGTACCCGGGCAACCAACTTGGGGTGATATAAGTTTTGATAGCTTAGAACCTTTTGGTACTGATGTTCGTTTGAGACTCAAGTATTCTAATGTCGGTATTTGTGACGCCTATATATCTGACGGTGTACTTTCCGGAAATGGAGCCGGATTTAATGTCACAGATTCTCCGATTGATATTACCAGCTTGTCTACTACTACCTATGATCAGATTTGTCTTGAGGCAACTCTAACTACATTAGGTAACGCTTCCGCATCTTTGACTGAGTGGGAACTTTCATGGGTGCGTCAGCCGAAGCTGGTTCAAAATAATTACCGCTGGTATGTAAATGGAAGTTTCTTAACTCCAACTGATCCTTGGCCAGTAGGGGTGTTTGATTTGTCTGAAAACGAATCAGTCAGTTCTGATTTAGCTATCAACAATGGTGACACAATTAGACTACGTATGTCACTTCAAGGGCAAAACGTTCCGTTGCCTCAGTTTGCAGAAGCGTTCAAGATTCAATATGCCGAAGGTTTTAATTGTAGCTCAGTGACTGACTGGGCTGATGTAGGTGACTCTGCTTCAACCACAGCTTTGTGGCGCGGTTATGAAAACTCAATTGTTGGTAGTGACTGGCTTGACGCTGATTGGGGTAGAAGAATCAAAATAACTGTTGACAATAATGTTGTCGAAGAAGGAGTGACTGATTTCCCGGTATATCTAGATCTAGCTAATTTACCAGCAGGCTTCTTTAATAATGTTCAGAGTGACGGAGATGACATTAGAATTACCAGTGACGACGGTATCTCAGAATTACCATTTGAGTTGGTGGCTATTGATACCGCTATAGAGACAGGAGAACTTCATTTCAAGGCTGACTTAGCTTCGACTACCGACAGTGAATTTTTTGTCTACTACAGTAACGCTGGAGCTTCTGGTTACGCTGTCGGAGCAACTTATGGTTCGAGAAATGTTTGGACAAACAATTATAATTTACGTTACGCGCTTGATGACTCTCCAGTAGCAGCTAGTCCTCAATTTAAAGACAGTACTAGTAATAATAACAACGCAGTAGCGCGAGCAGGTATGACGGTTGGTGATGTGATTACTGGTCAGATTGGAGACGCGATTGACCTTGATGGAAATGATGGTGGTTTGTTCCAATCGCCAATTACTTATAGCGGTGAGTATACTCTATCTACTTGGTGGTATTCAACTGGTAACGGTTTTGCTTTCTCTAAAGAAACAGGCGCGGATGAAAAAATTGGTCCCTGGACTGGTGGAGGTAGCAACATGTTCTTTAGAGTTTTAAGTGGAGGAAGTAGTGATCAGGCTGTCCCCCGTCCATCAAATAGTACTTGGCACCATGTAGCAATAACCCGTGACAGTTCCAATAAAATTGATTTTTATGTTGATGGAGCTGCTCCAACTAGACTATTTAGTAATGCAGCCCAATCAGGTTCATCTTTGTGGGAAAACTTTGGCGGTCAAACCTCACAAGGGTTTAATGGTCGTATGGATGAATTAAGAATGGCTGACACAAAGCGCTCAAGCGGCTGGATAACCACTGAGTTTAATAACCAGTCTAACCCAACAGGCTTTTATGACATTTCAGCTGAGGAGTTAATTAGTGATGGTAGGTTACTACCATCAACATTACTGACTGCCTCTGATGTAGCTGAAACCTATGAAGAAGAAAATCCAACCAGAGAGAATCAAAATCTGCTACCGGTTGGCGATGATGCTGAGTGGGACTTTGTACTACAAAATAATAATGCTGCCGTAAACACCAACTACTGTTTTAGAATGGTTTATGAAGACGGTTCTGTTTTTAATAGTTACACAAATTATCCAAGGCTAATTACTAATGCACCTCCATTAGCACCAGAGCTGAGTGCTCCTTTTGATAATGAACAATTAGCTTCAACTACACCATGGTTTGATTTCACGACTGACGATGAACTTGGTGACGACGTAGCCTATCAAATTCAAGTATCAACTGACGTCGCCTTTGGAAGTACTCTAATTGACCGAAACTCAATTAGCAATTTTGCTGAATTTACTAACTTATCCCAACCGGCACAAAAAAGTACTTTTACAACTGGAGAGATAATTAGATTTGAATCAGGTACGACTTTATCAAATGCAACTACTTATTGGTGGCGAGTCAGAGCCCAAGATCCTTCAGGTTCAGGATCGTATGGCGAGTGGTCAAGTCCAGACAGCTTTACAGTTAATACTGGAACGCTTATTACTACTTGGTTCCAAACTACCGGGGATCAGTTTGCAACGAATAATCTTTTGGAAACAGTATTTAGTGTCAGTACAAATGATATTGGAATTGAGACTGGATTTACTGCGGGTACGACCACAAGTACAGTAATTGATTATGATGACCGCGATACCGGTAACGCTTGGGGTGATTTTACTTTTACTAATAACGTCAGCTCAGGAAATATTCGTTACTACATTGAGTATCGAGTGTCTGGAGAAAATTTTGATCTTATACCTGACGCTGATCTTTCTGGAAATAGTTCTGGCTTCACTTCAACAGTCTCACTAGTTGGGTTAGATCCAGTTATTTATAATGAAATAAGAATCGTAGCAGCTTTTTCTGGAAACTCTACTTTACCAAGACTCCAAGACTGGAGGGTTACTTGGAGTGAAACTATCGATGTACCAACATTAACTACACCTTTTGATAACGCAAAAGTGTCCACAACGACACCAAGCTTTACTTTCTTTACTTCAGACCCTGAAGACGAAGATCTGCAATATGAATTGCAACTTTCAAGTAGCTATGACTTTGCTGCTTCGTCAACCTTTACTTCTGGAGTTGATGCAGGCTTCTTAAACACTGAAGACGGGGGAGACACTTCACCGTTTAATACAGATGATGTTATTAGATACACAGCCCAGTCACCATTAACAAATGGCAATACATACTGGTGGAGAGTCAGAGCCCGTGATCCGGGTGGAAGTAATAGTTGGTCAAATTATTCTGTTCCTGAAAGCTTTACTGTAGACACTGCAATCACCACTTCAGTCTGGTTCCAAACGACTGGAGATCAGTTTGCGACTGGAAATCTAACTGATATTGAAACAATAGCTGGAGGGGCTCAGATTACTTCTACTATTAGAGAAGTGATGAGTGTCTATGGTGAAGGCTCTGGTCAAGCACCACAGTATGTAACTTGGAACGGTACTGAATGGAGTACACCGGCATCAGCGGCTAGTGTAGGAGCGCAAATTAGTTGGTTAGAGTTAAAAGCTTCACCAGCTCGACCAGAATATGCACTCGGAACATTAGGAACTGATTTTGATGTTAATTTCCAAATTTACAACTCTGATACGGATACTTGGGGTGATTTATTTGAAATGCAGACTGAAAGCACTTCTACAAAACAACGTACCTTTAATTTAGCTTACGAGTCACTTTCAGGTGATTTATTAGCGCTTTCATGTAATGGTACGGATGCTATATATAGTATTTGGAATGGTACCAGTTGGTCTGCTACTTCAAGTATAGCTCTTACTAATACAAACGATTGTCTGTACATTCAAGTGGCCTCTGACCCTGTTTCAGATGAAATAATTGCTGTTTTTGGACACGAGATTGCAGGAGTAGATGATTTTGAGGCAATGGTGTGGAATGGTTCAAGTTGGGGAAGTGCTGATCAGTTTGGCGGAAGAGATACAGCGGCTAATGAAGGAATGGCTGTCGGCTATGAAGAGTCTGGCGGACAAGCTATCGTTGCTGTATCAAACTCAGACGGTAATGCAACCACTTTACTTTATAATATTTGGAATGGTACCAGTTGGTCTGGTACTTCAACCCATGCATTGGGGGATCGGATTGAATGGGCAACTTTAAAATCTGATCAAGGTACTGATAGAATGGCTCTTTGTTATATCGATAACGATACCGATATCGGTGTTTTGTTCTGGGACGGATCAGCTTGGGAGACTTTTACAGAACTTGAAGTAACTGGAAATGATGCTCGTGGTCGAGCAGTAGACTGTGAGTTTGAAACTGAAGGCTTGCGTGACGGTTACTTAATGGTGGCTTACTCTGATACTGGAAGTACGCGCTATCAAGAGTATGACGGTATCTCCTTCTCCGGAGAATTAAACATTCCTTCTGTCACTGATACTTTTGAAGATACTTTAGTTAGAGCTGGGGATGGTTTAATTCACCTTGCTGCGTATGACGATGCGCCAAATCCAGATCGAATTGAACACCGTCGCTTTGATGGCACTGCTTGGACAACAGATATTGATCGTTTTACTACAAATTCTTCTTTGAATAACTCTTTGCCATATGTCGGTGGTATTAGTATGGCGCCACAAGTTTATCCAAATTTTACTAACGGTTCAATTCGTTCAACTGACATAAATTTTTCTGATGGAACAGGGCCCCGTTGGGAAGAAGTAACTTGGAATGATACTACTCCAGGATCTAGCTTGGTTGAGTACCGAGTTTACTTTGAAAGTGCACCTGGAGTGTTTAGCTTAATACCTGACCTTGAAATTGCTGGTAATGCTGCAGGACTGACTTCAAGTCCAATTGATATTTCTTCAGTCGATCGAACAATATACAGTGTGCTGCAGCTTGATGCTCAGCTTGTTTGTGATAGTGGAGATTGTCCAACGATACAAGATTGGTCTGTTTCTTGGTCTGAGGGAATTACAGTCTCTGGTATCGCGCGCGAGTATGATGGGATGGCTACAACTACAAGTGGTACCGTAGCAGTTTCAGTAAATGGGGCATTACAGCCTGGTAAAACAGGAACAATCTTAGGTGATGGTACTTGGTCAATTGCAAATGTAACTGCTTTCCCAGGTGATACGGTATTAGTATTTGTTGATGGTGCCGCTGACGCTGACGAATCTCTAGCTGCAGCTACATATAATGGAGTTGGAAACATTACTGGAATGGAGCTTAATAAGCGACATCTAACCATTGGAGCTAACGAAATAGCTACAACCACAAATTCAGGATTAAATGGTTATGATAACAGTGACGATGAAGATATCTTCATGACAGTTGATGCAAGTAGCAACTTAAATGTTTGTGTTGAGATAACTTGTGGTGACGCTAAGCTAAAAATTAAGTCAGGTACAGCGTATGCTCCTGGGGCAGCAGTAATAACTCATGACTTTGAAAACTTCGGAACTTTTGCTCCAGCGACAAACACAATCAGAGTCAGTGGTTCATGGAATGGTCAAGGTAATTATATTGAAGATACATCTACTGTCATCTTTACAGCTACAAGTACTTCTGAAACCATTAATGCGACTGGTACTATCTACTCTTTCTACAATGTTACTTTTGGTGAGACTAGCGGAACAGCCACTTGGACATTAGCAAAACCACTTGATGTAAATGGCTCGCTTAGTATTTCACAAGGGACTCTAGCTCGTGGTACATCAACCTTTACCATTGCTGGAAACTTAAGTGTTGGTACAAATGGTTTTGTGACTGGAATTGCCACTACAACTTTTGATGGAACAGGTAGTAATACTTGGGGTGACTCTAAAACCAGTACTACAAGTTCAAATATGGGACATGTAGTAGTTGATGGTACTACTAAGACTGTTACCCTGGCAGGAAACGTGGGAGCTCAATCTGTAACAATTGGTGCAGACGATACTCTTAATGCTTCTGGTTCAGGATTTAATATTAATGTTGTTCGGAATTGGACAAATAATAATGTCTTTATTCCACAAACCGGAACAGTTACTTTTGTCGGCACAACAACTGAAACTATTAGACGGGGAAGTTCTGCTTTCAATAACTTATCGTTTACTGGTGTTGGTGGTAGTTGGTCATTTGCAAGTAGTACATTAGCTTTAAACGGCAATCTTAGCATCGCTACTGGTACTGTAACTTTGCCGACAGGAACAACGACAATTGGCGGCTCATTCTTAAACACTGGAGGAACATTTGCTCATAATAATGGGGAAGTGCGCATGACAAGTAACTCTGGTGGTAGAACGATCACCCAAAGTGGAACTACTTTCCTTAATGCCTTTTATGACTTAGTATTCTCCGGTTCTGGAGCTTGGTCGTATACTGAAGCAAACGCTACTACTTCAAGAAATTTCCGGATTCAGTCCGGTACAGTAACTATGCCAACTGGTCAGGCGACTATTGGTGGTGACTTCCTGGTTACTGGTACAGGCGCATTTGCTCATAATAATGGTGAAGTTATCTTACTGGTGCAAGACTCAGATCCGGTGCAAACCAACGGGTCTTCATTTAATAACCTACGTACTGTCGGAGCAACATCAGGAAGTTGGTACAATGATAATTGGACAAATAGACTAGCGGTCACAATCCAAGCTTCTCAGGTCGATGCTACGCTCACTGACTTCCCAGTTTACGTTAATCTCGATGATCTAAATGATACTTTCTTCTCGTTGGTACGAACAAACGGTGGCGATATAAGAGTAACTGCTGGAGATGGAGTAACTGAGTTACCGAGAGAATTAGTCTCGATAAATACAGGAACAAGAGTTGGTGAGCTTTACTTCCTAGCTAATTCACTATCATCAACAACTGATACCACTTTCTATATTTATTACGGTAACGCTGCGGCTAGTAATCCGGCCGTCAGTGATACTTATGGCGCACGAAATGTTTGGAGTAATGGTTATGTAATAGTCGCTCATATGGGTGACTTAACCACTAGTACTGTACTTAACAGTGCTGGTTCAACCAATGGTATTAAAACTAATACCGCGGGTAATCCTGTCGTAAACAACCCACTCGGTGTGACAACAGGTTATCTCTATGATGCTCAAGATTTTAGTACGACACCAATTCAGCACACCGGGAATTTCATAAATGGTGTATCTCAATACAACGTTTCCATGTGGTTTAATCCTGATGATGTAAACGGCACTGGACCGCTGCAGACTAATCAGTATGGAAATACCTTATACGGATCATCACTGTCAGGAAACTATGACTGGGTTTCGGTTGGCGGTACAACTGCTGGTAGTTCTGCCAATGGACCTGAAGTTTGTGTGCGGGCCTTTACAACGTCTGTAACTTGTAATGTTACTAGTGGGGCTAATATTACTAATGGAAATTGGTACTATATTTCTATTAATGCAGTACAAAATAGCACTCTGACCGCCAGGGTTAACGGTGTGACTAGAGGTACATTTACTTCGGGTAATTCTGCACCTGGCGGAAACTTCACTATTGCTGGTTTGCGTCCAAACCGTACACCACCAATATCTTTTGACGGACGTCTGGACGAAGTTCGTGTTTCTACCACTACACGTACTGATGCTTGGAGAGATGCTGAATATCGAAATATGGCGACATCAAGCACCTTCTATACCTCAGGTGGTCAAGAAGGTAAGCGCGCCCGAACCTTCACTGATACTAATGTAACCATACTCGGTAGTTTTAATCTCGATGTTGGGGGAGACGCAGTATTTCCAACAGGAGTGTTATCAATCGGTGGGTCGTTTGATAATAATGCAGAATTTACCTCCAGTAATGGAACAGTTAGATTTAATTCTACTGGCGGAGTGGAAACAGTTGCTGCAGGATCTTCAACCTTTGCTACTTTAGAATTCAATAGTGCAACGGGAGACTTTACAGTTACTGAAAATGCGACAGCGACAGTAGCGATAAACTTAACTAGTGCTCAACAATTTACGCTACAGAGTGGAAGAACTCTGACAGCACTCGGCACATTCTCAAACGCAGCTATTGGGGCAAATACTACCTGGACAGGGTCAACCCTACGACTACTTAGTGCTACAACAACCAACATGAATGCTAAAGCTCATGGGGGAGACGTTTATGGCACACTAGAAGCTGCGAGTAGTACTTTAGCCAAGATGTGGAATTCAAGTGCTGTAAGTTACCTAACTAACGGAACAACAAGTGCAATTTATTCACAAGACCATGCTGCTGTAGATGGTGATCTTAATATCTATGGAAATTATCGTCGAACGACTGGTACAGAATACTGGAGTTACGCCACTGACTTTGATGGAGCGGCGCTAATTGCTAGTACTAGTCGTCAAGTAGATGTGCGTATTGCCACTAGCAGTACAGTCGGTCTAACTAATGCGTCATTTAATATTTCTGGTATTGCCGCTGCATCAACTACCATTGATGCTATTAGCGGCGCTTTTGGACTTAATGCTACCAACACTACTGTGACGGCAGAATACTTTACACTATCAGGAGTTAATACCAACGGACTAAATCTACGATCTTCTTCAACATTAAGTGTCTTCAAAGATGGTCTGATAAATGTCGTTCCTGGAAGATCTGGTATTACTATTGATGCTGCTACTGTAGATACTAATCCGGCTTCACAATTCTTCCGTATTGGTTTTGCTACTACCAGTGTTGGAGCTGCATCAAACGTAACATTGTCTGGGTCACCAAGTTCATTTATTTGGTTCCGTGACGGTAGTGGTGATCTTTACGGCGAAAATTTTGATAACGGTGACGGAAACCCAGGATCAATTCGCTTTGACGATAGTTCAAACTCAATAATTGTTTCTGGAACTGTTTACTCTGATGATGGGGTAACTGCCATGGGCGGTCCTACTTGTGATGGTTCAACTCAAAATGTCAGAATTGTAGTAAATAGCGGTAGTTATGCGTCTTCGACAAGTTGTAGTGGGATCAATGGAAGTTATTCCTTCCCAGTAGTAAATTATATTGGTGACCCAAAAATAGTTGTCTATCTAGATACAAACGGTGGAGCTAAGGGAAGTGTAGTTACTAAGACTCCTACGACAAACATTACAAACATGCATATTTACCAAAACCGTGTCATTACAAGGCATCAGGATGTTCTGCCTTTGACCGCTAGCGATATGCAATTATTTGATAATAGTGATGATAGTGACATTAGTTTTGTAGCAGCAACAACTTCATTGACCTTGCTGCCAAACACTGAGCTCTATGTGTTTGCCAGTACAACTTTTGCGCCAGGAGGAAATATTACCTTAACTGGAAATGGAAACGCTAATAGTTATGAAGGAACTTTGCAGCTTGGCTCAGGAGCTACCTTTACAGCCACTGGAACAGAGACACATACTTTAGCTGGTCGTTTTGTCATGGCTACAACTTCAACCTTTAATGCAGCATCATCAACCTTTGTCTTTAATGCAACGACAACCGGAAAGAGTATCACTTCACCAAATACTGTCACTTTCAATCAAATTCAATTTAATGGTGTAGGAGGAGGTTGGAATATAACAGCACCGCTCTCAGTTCAGGCTGACATGCTTATAGCTGCTGGTACTGTTACAGGTACTTCCAATATTACTCTCACTACGGGTTCCCTGTACGGAAATGGTGTGCTGTCGCTAGGATCTGGTACAACAACAATTAATCGTACTAATACTCTAGGGGGAACTAGTGCCTGGACCTTTAACAATTTGATCCTAGGAAACGGCACTGTTGTGGGAACAACAACTCCAAATACTTCAGCCACTACAACTATCCTTGGAAGACTCACTATCGCAAATGCACATTTCTTAGATGCCGGTAATACTATTTGGGATCTAGCGGGTATCGGCACTGTCTTTACTGAAACTGGGACTTTACTAGAGGATACCAGTCGCTTCATCTTTAGTGGAAATAACGCCAATGTACCAAGTACAACTTTCTATGATCTATACCTAAATGCCGCAGCTGGAAGCTCGGTCTTTACTGCTGTTGGTAGCGGAATTAATATTCTTAATAATCTCTCTGTAGGCGGAAGTGCTAGTACGACGGTTAATTTTAATACCAACGATCCAGTGATCGCTGTTGGTAATGATTTAACTATCAATACTGGAGCAACCCTTGTAGCTAGTGATTCTGGATTATTTACGATCAGTGGTGACTACGATAACAACGGTAGCTTTGTCAGTAGTAATGGATCATTAACCTTTAATGGTGTCGGTACTCAGACTATTGCAGCCGGGAATTCAGCTTTTGGTTCAGTAATTATTTCTGGAACTGGTGCATTTAGTGTTACAGAAAATGCTACCTCAACTGCTTCATGGAATTTAATTAATCATAGTAATTTCACAGTTGATCCAGGAGTAACTTTGGCTATCGGTGGAACATTTACTAACGGTCTAGGTGGTGCAGCGACTACCTGGACGGGAAGTACACTGCGACTATTTGGTGGAGGAACCAGAAACTTGAATGCTTCTACTACAATTGATAGTTACGCTAATCTTGAAGCAGCGACAAGTACTTACGTAAGAATTTGGAACTCTGATGCTGGAGCGTATCTAACTGGCGCAACTAGTGGAATATACTCACAAGATCATGCAAATACAAACGGAGATCTCTATATCTTTGGAAACTTTACTTCAAATAGTACTAATGATCATTGGAGTTATGGTACTGACTTTGACGGCACTGCTTTAGGTGGTGGCAATGAAAGACAAGTAAATGTTCGTCTTGCTTCAGGCGGAAGTGCAAGTTGGACTGGTGGAAGTCTAAGTGTGCTGGGTACAACCACTGCTTCAACTACGATCGCTAATCAAGGAGTAGGAACTTATGGGATAAATCTCGGAGGAAACGCTACTGTAGATTGGGATCGAGTAAATATAAGAGACATAAATAGTAGTGGTGTTGTCTTCGGTGGCGCCCCAACTGTAACTAACTTCTCTAGAACAAATCATCTGGTACAAATTGACTCAGCTTCAGCTATTACTGTTGGCGGTACTGTAATTAATACTAACGAAGCAAAAAGCTTTACTGACAACATATTCGCAGCTGATATTGGAGTGACAGGAGCAGTAAACGTTACGGCTACCGGAACCGCTGTTAGTTCATGGCGCTTCACTAACCACCTTGGTGATATTGCTGGAGAAGGTTTTGATAATGATCCAGCTGGCGATCCTGGTTATATTACTTGGGATGACTCAGCAGCGCTTATTACAGTTTCAGGAGTAGTTTATAGTGACGAAGGCTCAACCCTTTCAACTATCTGTGATGGTTCAACAAGCAATATTCGATTAGTGGTAGCTAATGCTTCAACTGATACAACTTATAACACTACCTGTAGTGCAGCTACCAGTAGCTTTAGTATCAGTAACGTAGCTTATAGTCCCCTTGATACTTTGGTCCTATATATAGTAGGTGAAACTGAAAAAGCAGCTAATGTGACGATAGCTCCAATTTCTTCAATTGGTAATATGCATTTGTACGAAAATAGAGTAATTGTTAGACATGAAAATACTAATCCAATAACTATTGCTGATATGTCGGTTTGGGATTCGTCTGATGACGCAGATATTCCATACACTGCAATTGACAGTGGAACTGACACTTTGACATTGCCGGCAAATCGTAAACTCCTTATCTGGACAGGTAAGACTTTTGAACCAAACGGAAATGTCACTCTTGCTGGAGGGGGAGCCGGAGCGGCATTTGATGGAACGCTAGAAGCGCAAACTAATTCAATATTTAGAGCGAAGGGAACTGAGACTCACAGTGTCGGCGGAAGCTTTATCTTTGGAACTAACGCTATCTTTACTGCGGCTAGTTCAACAATCACGATGACAACTACGGGGGCAGCAAGAACATTCGATGTTAATGAAAATAGAGTCCATAGTCTAAACTTTACAGGAAGTGGCAGTATGACAATGACTGATCCGACCTTGAACTTGTCAGGTACTTATTCACAAAATGCCGGTAACGTTACTTTTGTCACTGGAACTACTACCGTTGGAACTGCCTTCAATGCAACCGGCGGAAGCTTCAGTAGTAATGGGCCACTAGTCTTCACTGCAACCAGTACTTCAAATATTGTCCGCTTTAATAACTCAACAGTTGGATCACTATTCTTTACTGGTCCTGGTAGTTGGAATATGACTGACACTAACGCCACTACAACTGGAAGAGTTCTGATCTCTAGTGGAACGGTAACTCTTCCAAGTGGTAACTTAGCAGTCACTCGAAGTTTTGAAAAAACTGGTGGATCAATTGTCCATAACACCAGTGACTTAATCATGTTGGCTACCTCAACAGCAAACCTAACAGCCAGTTCTTCAAGTCTATATGCAGTCAGATTTGTTGGTCCAGCCAACTTTACTATTACTGACACCAATATTACTTTCCTAGATTCATTTGAAATTGCTAGCGGTACAGTAACAATGGCTTCTGGTACAACTGCGGTTGGAGGTTCGCTTACAGCTACTGGAGGATTGTTTACAGCCGCAACTGGAACAGTGTTACTTAACTCAGCTACTGGCGGAAGAACTATTAACTCTGGATCAAGTAGCTTTAATAATCTACAAATCGGAGCTCCGTCTGGAGGGTATACACTGTTTAGTGCTACAACAACAAAAAACTTCATAATTGCCAATGCAAATATTTTGACAGTGAACCCTGGAGCAACGATTACTGTTGGTGGAGTGTTTACAAACTCAGTTGGCGGAGCGGCCACAACTTGGACAGGTACAACACTGAGATTGGTTGGAGGTGTTGGATATAGTGTTAACACTAAACTTAATTCTGGAGATGTTTACGGAACTTTGGTGATTGATAATAATACTGACGTGCGAAGTTGGTTCAGTAGTGCGGCTACCACCACTGTCAGCACTTCTAGTTCACTTTATTCTCAAGATCATGCAGTAAGTGATGGGCAACTATACATCTATGGTGATTTGACCTTGGCTACAAGTAGTGAATATTGGAACTATGCAAATGACTTTGACGGAGCTGTTCTAACTGGTGGTAGTAGAAGACAGGCACGTGTTTACTTTGCACAAAACGCTACGACTACACTAGAATCTGGTTCATTACAAATGATCGGAGAAACTGGTAATGAAACCTTACTGCAAAATCAGTCTACCGGTACTTATGCATTTAGAGTTACTGGCGGGACTTTCTCAGCAAATTATTATGAAATCAGTGACATAAATATCAATGGAATACAACTTGAAGGTCAGCCTACTATTTCAGATCTTTCCAATGGTTACTATGACTTAGCAGTTAACACTGGTTCATTAATTACACTTTCCTCAACAACCCTTAATGCTAACCCATCGAAGATATTTGATAACGTTGGTTTCCATGCGACAACCGGCCTTTCTGGATTTAACGTTAACCTGGTTGGAGAAACGACAAACGCTTGGCGCTTCACAAATAGTTATGGAAATATTGGCGGTGAAGGCTTTGATATCGATGGACTTGATGCTTGTGGTTTCATTCGCTTTGATAACAGTTCTTGTCTACTTACTGAACAAACTCATACACGTTGGCGTTTTGATGATGGTCTTGAAGGAGCACCAAACTCAGAGTGGTACGAGAGTAGTTTTGATTATCGAAAGAGAGTTCGGGTGCTAAACAATGACAATCAGACCTATACGACAACTGCAGTGAAAGTAATTGTGCCGTATGAGAGCTCAATGCAATCAGACTTTGAGGATTTACGATTCACTGATTCTACTGGATTAGCTGAAGTCCCATTCTGGTTAGAAAAATTCACTGCCAGTACTGAAGCTCAGGTATGGGTACAGCTGCCATCATTGCCAGCAAGTAGTTACGCTAATGTTTATATGTACTATGGAAGTAGTACTGCAGTATCATTTAGTAACGGATCAACAACATTCAATGCTTTCGATGACTATGAGGATAATAATATTACTGAATACTCAGGAGATACAGGACTCTTCTCTGTAGTTACTTCACCAGTCTTTGGTGGTACTTACGCCCTTAAGCCTTCAAACACAAGCGGAAAAACTACTAACGGTATCTTCCGCTTCGATGATCCAGTTAGCCAGGGGCAAATAATCCGTTACATGCAGTACGTCAATACTGCTGGTACAACTGATGAACCTTGTACTTTATTTGGAGTTCAATCACCTGGTACAACTAATCAAAACTACGGCGTTTGTCTAGAACTATTTGGAGTAGATCGTATGTCTATCTCAAAGAACGTTAAGAATAATGATTCTTCGGGAACCCTCTTAGCTTCTACTACCGTCAGTTACACAACTGGTTGGTATGAAGTAGAAATCGATTGGCAAACAAACAATTCAATTAAGGCATCACTTTACAATAGTGCAGGCAGCTTGGTAGCGACCGCATCAACAACTGACAGTAGTTATACTTCGGGAGGTTTCGGATACGCTTTCTGGTTTAATAATGGTGCTTGGGACAGCTTCACTTCACGACCAAGAGTAGCTACTAAACCAACTGTCTATCTGGGAGCAGAACAAACTGATGGTGGCGCTTCATGGTCGTCAGCGCTTGATGCATCTGGTTCAGCTCTTCCGGGTGATGTGGCAAGATTAAGAATATCCATCGAAAACTCTGGTTTGGATATTACGGCTCAACAATACCGTCTGGAGTTTGCTGCTAAGGGTGTTGCTCCAACTTGTGAATCTGTTTCTGGTGGAGCTTATGCAGTTGTACCAAACCAAGCAGCCTGTGGAAGTTCTCCAGTTTGTATGCAAACTTCTGCCTTTGTATCTAATGGGGCAGTCACAACTGACTTACTCTTTGGCACTGACGGAACGTTTAGTTCAGGATTAATCGTGACCGATCCTTCAAATCAAAGTTCAAGTGTAGATATTGATCAAAATTATTATACTGAACTAGAATACGTAATAACCCCTACAGTTAATGCGTCTGATGCATATTGTTTCAGAGTGACTAACGCAGGTACTCCGCTAGACTTCTACGCTAAGGTCGCTGAGCTCGGATTACAGTTTGATCCAACATTTGGAGCAGTTGATCTAAATGGTGGTGTTGATATCAGTTTGACACCAGGTACAACAACTCCGGTTGTTGTCACTGGAACCGTCACTGACTTTAATGGTTTCTCTGACATTACTCATGCTACAGCAACTATCTATCGTAGCGGGGCTGGATCTGCATGTACGCCGGACAACAACAATTGTTATGTGGTCTCAACCGAGTCCGGACAGTGTAGTCTAAATAGTTGTTCGGGTAACAGCTGTACTCTATCTTGTCAGGCTGATATTTTCTTCCACGCAGATCCAACTGATGCTGAAGCTTATGAAGGAGAAGAGTGGCTAGCTTATGCGGAAGCCTCAGACTTTAGTGGTGGTTATGATTTTGCTTCAGCACCAGGAGTAGAACTTATTACACTTCGAGCCCTGAACGTTGATTCATTGATCGACTACGGTGCTATAGAAGCAAACTCTAACACCGGATCATTTAACCCTGCTACTACTATTACTAATCTCGGTAATGTTCCAATTGATGTTGATATTGAGGGAAATGATTTAAGTGATGGATCAAGTTCAGTAATTACTGCTGATAATCAAAAAGTGGCTACTTCAACTTTCACATACAGTTCATGTGTTACTTGTCAGGATCTGTCTACTTCAACACCGGTGAGTCTTGATATAAACCTTACCAAACCGAGTATTGAAACACCGCCCGTTGAGACAGATGTTTATTGGGGAATTGCGATTCCGTTCTCAGCCAGTAACGCAGCTCACTTCGGTACTAACATCTTCACTGCGATTGGAGTTGATTAAAGTGTTATTATAAAATCGTTATGTTCCCGCTAAAAAAAATATTATCTGCCAGTATTGCTTTAAGTATTTTTGTTTCATTGTTGCCCTATGAAGTTGTAGCTCAGTCCACAGATCCACCTATTATTACAAACGTACAAGTTATTGAAGTGACTGAAACAGAAATGACAGTTACTTGGGACACTGACAAAGACGCAGACTCTTTTGTTAATTACGGCCTACAACCAAACTTGGGTATCGTCCGTATTCCGGTCCCGGAAAGAAGAAGTCACTCAGTTACTTTGGAGAATTTAGATCCAGGAAGGATTTATTATTTTCGAGTGATTTCTGCTGACGAGGATGGTAACCAAGGTATTTCAGCTGACTATAAAGTACAGACAAGCGGGACACCTCAGACTGGAGACGGGGAATCAGATTCAGATTCAACAACGGTGTCTGTCCAGTCAACTACTGTAGAAGAAATTGTGGAGGAAATTAATGAAATTACAGATCCGCAACAACTGAAAGAAATATTAAATGAAGTTGTAAAAGCGATTCAAGGTATTACTGAAGACCTAACTATTATTGGTCCACCAACAGTTATTCCAGAAACAAATAGTGCGTTAATAAAATGGACAACAGATCGTGAAGCGACTTCCGAAGTAGTCTTTTCAGCAACAAGAGGTTTCAATGGAAGTGACTATGCCTTTTCTCAGTCTTCAACAGCTGGAGCAACAACTGAACATGAAATTAGATTGATTGGTCTCGAGGCTTTTACTGAGTATAGCTTTAAGGTTAAATCTGAAGATGAGTATGGGATAGAGGGAGAAAGTCGAAACTTTACTTTTGTTACCAAAGCATCTTTGCCTGAAATTAAAAACTTACGCGTCTTAAAAGTTGAAGAGAATGCAGCTACTCTAGCTTGGGACACAACAGTGCCAGCAAAAGCTTTGATCGAATATCAAGATCAAACAACCGGTTCACAAAACTCAGTTGGACGTCCAACTCTAGCTACTTCTCACCAGATGAGGTTAGCTGATCTAACTTTAGGAACTAGATATGTCGCTTTCGTGATTTCTGAAAACTCTGGTGGAGATAGAGTTCGCAGTCAGCCGATCCAATTTATTACAGTCCGCGATATTGCAGCCCCAATTATTACTAACGTTACTAATGAATCAACTTTGTTCCCAGGAGGAGAGTCACGTATTCAAACTATTATTGAATGGGCCACTGATGAACCAGCTGCTTGTTTGATGACTTACCGTGAAGGAGTGGCTGGTGGAACAGAACCAACTGTTAGAGAAAAAGAAAGAGTCGAATACAATACTAGACATGTGGAAGTGGTGATTGATTTTGCTCCTGCTACTGTTTATCAGTTTTGGTTAAACTGCGAAGACGAAGCTGGAAACAAGATTCAATCAGAAAACTTTGTACTCTTTACTCCAATCCAAGAAAAAAATATTATTGACCTGATTCTAGAAAACTTCCAGAGTACATTTGGTTGGGTGAAGAATATTGGAGTCTAGAAGTGAAGTGGGGATAGGAGACGTTAGTTCAAGCTCTAAGTAATGTCATAATATAAAATAATATGGCCAAACCGCTTATTGTCTGTAGAGATCTTTCAATCATTTACAATCAAGGTAAGTCAAATGAATTTAAGGCTCTTCAAGGGGTAAATACTGACATCTATGAAGGTGAGTATATTATTCTTTTTGGTGCCTCAGGTTCAGGTAAATCGACACTGATGTATTCTATTCAAGGATCTCTACCTCCTGGAGAAGGGACTCTTTTAATTCGTGGGGACGACATCTACTCTTATCCACCAAGTGAGCGAGTTTATTTCCAACGATACGTGATGGGAATTATTTTCCAGTCTTTTAACCTAATTGGTTCTCTTTCAGTGCTCGACAACGTTGCTCTCCCGATGATTTTTTGTGACGCGGATCGTACAACTAGAGAGAGAAGAGCGCAGTCACTTTTAGATCGTTTTGGAGTGGGACATGTGTCACACAAGATACCAGCCATGCTTTCAGGAGGTCAGCAGCAACGTGTGTCGGTAGCTAGGTCGATGGTTAATGATCCCAAAATTCTTTTAGCGGATGAACCAACTGGAAACTTGGACTCAGTGTCTACTCAACAAGTAATGGATAAGATTGATGAGATTAACACCTTCGATAGACGGACTATTATTATGGTGTCTCACAACGCGGCTCACTTAAGTTATGCTCATAGAGTTTACTACCTTAAAGATGGTTTTGTAGTACGAGAAGTTGTGAACCCGCAACGAAAACAAATTAAACCAGTTAGAGAAGGGGAAACAATCGTAACTGAACTCGAACAGCTGGCTCGACTTTTTCCATACGACTCTGTAGATACTTTGCGTGTAAAAAGTATGGTCAATTTTTTGACTCAACAATACACCTACGACCAATTAGTTAGACTGGAACATGCAGTAGAATTATTTATTAAAGGAAAAATTGATCGCGATACTTTTATTAGAGCACTGATTCTAAAAATGGAGAGGGGAGGAGTAGAGATGTCTGAACCAGAAGCAAGAAAGATGGCTGCCACTTCAGAAAAACTAATTCATCAAGCGGATGACATTAGAAGATTTAGAGCCAAAAAAGATAATGACGATATTTTCTTTAGTCAGCATAAGTTAGCTGAACGTCTAAAAGATCATTTATTGCAGGCAAATAGAATCAAACTAAGCAAAGACCAAAATGAGAATTTGATTGAAATGATTGCTGACCGTGTGACTGGAGTGATTGAAGAAGACCAGTTTAACGAAAGACTTTGCAAGGGATTAAAATCTGGTGGACTTTCACTAGATCCAAAAGAAGCCGACGAACTAACCAGGTACTTTGAAAAAATAATTGCTCAAGGTGTCGACGTAAGTTACAAGAGTTAAAAATAAACAAATGCCCAGAGGGCATATTGTGAATTTTGTTCCGAGTTTGGCCCTTTCCTAGGCCAAACTCCTGGAACTCGCAGTATAGAAGTATACTCTACTTAATAGTGAATAGCTTTCATTTAAATTTTGTTTCAATGCTACAATTATGCTTAACATGGGCGTTTGGTCGTTCCAGGAATTTTCTCTAGGAATTGAGAAAATTCGGAACTAAATTCAATATAATCGCTACGCTCATTATTTCATTTAATGCGAGTACAAGACTTAGCACAACTTTCAACCAGAATGTTTAAAACAAATCCGCTACGAACCTGGCTGACTATTTTAGGTATGGGTGTAGGTACGGGTGCTGTCGTGGTTTTGGTAGGTCTTGGTTTTGGACTTCAGCAAATTATCCTAGAACAAATTGTGTTCGGAGAAACCCTACTCTCTTTAGGGGTATCTTCAACTGGTGCCCAAAATTTAAAACTGACGGCTGAAACAGTTGATACATTTAAAAAATATGAAGAAGTGTTGGACGCCTCGCCACTAGCTCGTTTTCCGGCTTTGGTCACTTATAAAGGATTGACTGGGAATGTCTTCATCCAAGGAGTTGAGCCGCCTTACCTTCGCTATGCTGGTATTACAGCCACTGAAGGAGATGTCTTCGGAAGCGAAGATGGAGGAGACACGAATACAATTATGCTTTCGCCGGCCGTATTGAAGTTGTTCGGTGTTGATGATGCAGAATCTTTTGTTGGTCAAAAGGTTTCTTTCAGACTCTTGGTTCCAGCTGATGATGGAACTGAAGCAACTCTAGAGTTACCAATAGATAAAGAATATACAGTTAGAGGAATTACAAAAGAAGAAGGAGTTCTAAATGCGTTGATGATGCTTCCGGAACTAAGAGAACATGTTGGAGTTGAAGAGTATGAAAGAATTCAAGTTCGAGTCGACAGTAATCAAAATCTACCAATCGTGGAAGAGCGACTAATCGAGGCTGGCTATCGAGTGACAGCCCTTTCTAAAACAGTAGAACAGGCATCAAAAATCTTCCAGGGTATTCAAGCAGTTTTAGCGACCTTTGGTGGAATTGCTTTGCTTGTATCAGCTATTGGGATGTTTAATACCATGACAGTTACGCTACTTGAGCGTACTAAGGAAATTGGAATTATGCGTACAATTGGTGCGTCACCCAATGACGTTAAGTATCTCTTCGTCTCCGAATCAGTAGTAGTAGGTTTTATGGGAGGAGTAACCGGTATTGCTATGGGTGTGGTTTTTGGAGTAACAGTCAATATATTTTTGAACATTGTCGCTGGACAATTTGGCGGACAGGCTGTAACACTCTTTTCTTTCCCTCTATTATTCTTACTCTTTATTGCAGTTTTTTCCGCCGCCGTTGGATACCTGACTGGAGTTTTTCCAGCCAGAAGAGCAGCTACCCTTAATCCATTGGACGCTATTCGTTACGAATAGACTGTTAACAAGAATGTGTATAACTGGTGCATAAGTAGATGCATAATTAGATACAATAGTAGATGAAGTAAAAAATATTAAAAATAGCTCATTATTATGTTGTACAATTTAGTAGAGAAAAAAAATTATATCCAAACTGCAGGGAAGATTACCATCGCTGCAGTTTTATCAGGTGTTTTAGTGTTTGTTTTTGCTTTCATTTTTAATGTAGGTAAAACCGAACTACTTAAAGTAGAAGCACAGACTGCTACTACAACCATCACTGTTTTGAACACTCCTCCACAGTGGATTGATTTCGCAGTTGAGCAATTTGAGTCATCGTCTGGTACTCCAACCAACTCAGGATCAAACGTTTCTTGGGTAGGAAGAGCAGACAACTCTGGAGATGCTCCATACTTTATGATTATCTGTAGTGGAAGTGCAACTCCAACCCCAGCTGCTGCAGCGTCTCTCTTGGTACTGGGAACTGCGCCGCCTTCTTGTGTTGGTGGTGTGCAATGGGGAGTTTCAACTGCGACAGCAGCTCTAGCTCAAGCAATTGTTTCTACAACAACTACTGAAGTCGGAGACTTTAGTGGGGAAGTTTTAGAGTGGTACGGATGGGTCTGTGACGATGACCCTGTTAACCCTCGATGTAACAACACTTCTTCTCAGGGACTAAATGCAACAAACTCATCTCCTTTCCATGTTAACTTTAGACCAACTCTAACGTCAGCTACGAGCACGTCTCCAGTGGACCCAGGTGCAGTTCTAAACTTCACTTCAGTATCTGCTGACCCAAACACAGTTAGAGGTCCAGATGATATCTTCCTTTATGTTTGTGTTGGAAACGACTTCAACCCAACAACCAGAGATTGTCCAAGTGGAGTTCTAGCAAGTACTACTGGCTCAGTCACGTCAAACGCTGGAGCAACATTTACTCTCCCATCAGTTATTCCAGACGATATCTACTTTGCCTACGTATTTATAGTAGATGAATACAATCACGCAGCTTCTGGTGGATTCCAAGGAACTGACATTGGTTACACAGTAAATAACGTAGCTCCAACAGTTGGTCCGGCATCAATATCTATAAATGGAGGATTAGATATTTCACTTTCAGTACCAGCTGGAGAAACTACTGGATTCACTCTCGACTTTACAGTTTCAGACGCGAACAGTTGTGAGAACGCTTCAGCCGGTAGCGAGATTACAGGATACTCAGCATCAGTACTTAGAAGTGGAGTCGGCACATCTACATGTAATGGTTTAGCTGGTGCTTACAACCCAAACAACTGTTACCCAAGTGGAGTAGCAACAACAACTTGGAACCTGGTTTGTACAGCATCATCTACTAGCTGTACTGGTACAACTGACCCAACCCTAGAGTGGTCATGTACCTTCCCACTATGGTTCGTTGCTGACCCTACAGATGCAACTGCTTTCTTCAACAATGATTCATGGACTGCAGGAATTGCTGGAGTAGACGATAACAATGCAACTGGTACAATTTCTACAAGTTCAAACCCAGTGACACTATTCAGTTTCCCAGCCATTGATTTGGTAACAGCAGAGATTCCTTATGGAGCTCTAGAGCCAGGACAAGACTCAGGTTCACTTACAGCAACAACTACAATTGAATCAGTCGGTAACACTGGACTAAACCAAAACGTTGAAGGGGAAGCAATGTGTCCTACTTTCTCAGTTGGGAACGATTGTGAAAGTTCAGCGACCTCTACAATCCCTGACTTTAGTCAACAGTTTGCAACTAGCTCAGTTAGTTACGGAAGTGGTCAAGCTCTGTCTTCATCAACTCCGCAACTTCTGGAACTAAGAGTACCGAAGTCTACTTCTACAGTGACTTACACTCAAGGAGTAACTTACTGGGGTATTGCAGTTCCGGGAGCAATCACTCTCGCTGGAGCATACACAGGACTGAACACTTTCTACGCAGTGACCGCAGCGTCGAGTACTTGGTACTAAAATAACTAAAAGTTTTAAAGCAACAACCACTGTTATCCAGACAGTGGTTGTTGCTTTTTATTGATTTTTTTTCGATAATTGATAAGTGTCGAAAACTAGCGGTAGTTATTATATGAACAAGGTCATTTGCATTTGTCTTTTGTTGTTTGTTTTGTCTGCAGAAATTGCGCAGGCTGGCTTTGGTATAACACCGCCATACGTTCGTAATACTAGCCTTACTAAAAATTCTACTTACGAACAACAAATTCTACTTGTTCGTGGAAACCCTGACGTGCCCCAAAAAGCGCTTGTAACAGTCGATGCTCCTGAGATAGCCAGTTGGATAGAGATCGTCGAAGGAACCTCTATACCGCTGCCTAGAGGCCAGCAGAAGGTCCCTATGACAGTAAGAGTGAAGGTTCCTAAGGATGTTGATTTTAAAGATTACGGTGGAGTGATCCGTATTAAGACTGTTCCAGATGACGACCAGGTTTCAGCTGGAGCTGTTAGTATCTCTTTGGGAGCTCAAGTTGATATTAACCTAACAGTTATTGATAGAGAGATTGAAGACTTTAGAGTTAGAAAGATTGGTCTCTCAGATTTAAATGAAGGTCATAAATTCGGTTGGTTATATTTCCCAGGAAAGATTAATTTTTCAATGTTGATTGAAAATACTGGTAACGTAGATATCTCTCCTTCAAAAGTTGAGTTTAGAATATTCGATTTTGCTGGCAACGTTCTTCTTGAAGAAACGAGAAATAAAGGTTCTGTTGAAAAAATCGAGCCGTACGCAACCGAAGAAATTTTTGCTTACTTACCGACAAGATTGCCGACTGGTAACTATATCGCGCGTTATAAAATTTATAACTCAGATGAAGTTAAACAAGAGGGTGAGATTAGCTTGAGTATTTTACCGTACGGCACACTGCAGGCAGCTGGTTTTGGTTTTAGTGGGTTGTCTATCCCTCATAAGATATCTGTACTGTTACCAATATTCTCACTTATTATTTTGATTCTTTACTTTGTTTACAATCGACGACAAAATCGTCCTAAGTCAGAGTAAGCCTATGCGATATTACTTACTGTTAATCGCAATATTACTTCCAAGCCTTTTTTTACAAGTAAATATAGGAAGCGCAGCTACTGAGGGTGTTGCTACAACAACACTAACCTTAAGTATCTGTGGTAACGCTTTGGTAGACGCCGGAGAACAATGTGATGTTCCTGGAGAGACTGGTGTTTATAGTACGACAATAACTGGTCGACAATGTAGTCCGACATGTTTTTTTGGTCCGTATTGCGGAGATGGTATTTTACAGACTCAGTTTACAGAAGAGTGTGACGATGGAAATAATAATAATGGAGATTTTTGCTCAGCTATCTGTAAGATTGAACCAGCTGGTTCAGGAGGAGGTGGAAGTAGTGGTGGTGGAAGTAGTGGAGGAGGAGGAAGTAATACCCAGCTTGGAGACACCGTCATAAATGTTACCGGTCTTGCTTATCCTGGAAGAACTTTAAATATTCTCAGAGATACAGTAACTGTTGGTACAGTAAGAGTAGGGACAGATGGTCGTTTTGATTTTACAACTGATGCTTCGCCAGGAACTTCATCCTTAGGTTTTTGGTCAACTGACTCACAGAATGTAAGATCAATTACTTTAAATACAACTTTTGATGTTACTCAAGGAGCAGTGACAAACATATCTGGAATTATTCTCCCGCCGACAGTTAGGGTAGCTAACCAAAATGTAAATCCAGGTGACGTGGTTACTGTAAGTGGTCAGTCTGTACCAAATGCCAGAATTGAACTCCATGTAAATAACAGTGAAAGAATTGAAAGAGCAACTTCTAGTAGTAGTGGTGCTTGGTCTATTTCATTAAATACAGGATCACTACGCGTTGCTGAACATACACTAAGAGCTCGTTCCGTAACTGGCAATCCACCTTTAACTACGCAAAGTAGCTTTAGCTCAGCGCTACAGCTTTTTGTGGGTGTGGATGGGCAAGTAACTAGACCCTCTGACCTTAACCGGGACGGAAAAGTAAACTTAGTCGACTTCTCAATTTTGATTTTTTGGTGGGGAACTAACGGTGGTAATTCAAATCCTCCAGCTGATATAAATGGAAACGCAAGAGTGGGGATTGAGGATTTTTCTATCTTACTTTTTAATTGGACCGGGTAATTTTGAAAGATTTTACTTAGCTTTGGTTTTCGAGTTCCAGCAATTTGCCCTAGGGAGGGACAAATTGGGAACTAAATTCGTAGTAGTCGCTACGCTCGTCTACTCATTTAAATTGGACGGGGTAACTTCGTCTGACTTTGTTTAGCGTTGGACTTTGAGCTCCAGCGATTTTCTCTGGCGGAGAAAAAATCGGGAGCTAAATTCGTAATATGACCTTACGGACATTTACTCATTTAAACTGGACCGGATAGAGAATACTGTTTTTACGAAGCTTTTATACTGCGAGTTCCAGGGATTCTCCCTGGGGTAGGTCGAATCCGGAACTAAATTCGTAGTAGTCGCTACACTAAACAAAACCTTTTAGTCGAGTGAAAGGTTTTGTTTTCTTTGGAACTTAGAGATAAGAAAATATCTATCTATCTATCTATCTATCTTCAATGATAGATAGATAAAAAATTCAGATCGTATCATACATGATACGATCTGAATTTTTTATATCATCTATAAATATGAAGTGGAGAATGTCTAATCTTCTGCAAAACTTTACAGCACTTTATCTATCACTGAGGATAGATAAAGTATTATTGACCTCTCAAAAAGTGATTAATAGTTTTAAAATCTCAATGCAATTATTATTTTGAGAAATCGACTACTTTTCTGGCTCAGAAGTACTAAATAATGTGTATAAAGTAACCGACTAAAAAATAATTAAAGTTACAATGAAGAGGTACTTATTTTGGGGGTAAGAAATTAGTCTTACTGCAAATACGGCGTAGCTGTATTTGATCACTTCAGCCGAGTGTTTCAAAGTAGGTATGTTTTTGAGCGCACATATAGGGAAACAGGAGTGGAGACCTGTTCCTGCATGAGTATCTGCTCATTTAGTTTTCGGTCGCGACGTATATCTAAGCTGAAAAACTAATACAACGTAGAGCAACATGATTAGAACGAATACAACGTTCAAGTTGCTCCAAGCAATCGCTGCAGTTGTTACTCTCGCTACCATTTTATGGACAGTAGGAGTACCTTTATTCCCAAATGCGGAAGCTGCGAATGTCACCTCCTTTAGTAACACTCTCTCAACCTCAGAACCTTTGGAAGAGTCTAACCACACTCTTTCATTTGTCACTCCATCAGGCTTAGCCGCTGGAGAGACAATATCAATTGAATTCGGAACAACTAGTTTTGCCGGTATCGACAGTCTAGTTGCTCAAGACCTTGACCTTGCGGTTAATGGTGTTGATGAAGATTTGATTGATGGCGCTGCCAGTGCGGGAGATTGGAACGTAACTGCCGCCGGTACAGTTATCGACATCACTAGTGGTACAGATACTATCGGCGCAGGTGCTACAGTTACTATCGAGATTGGTACCAACGCCACAGCAGGTGGAGCAGGTACAAACCAGATCACTAACCCGTCAGCTGACTCTTACGAGATTCTTTTGACACTAGGGGCTTCAGTTGATACTGGTGCCACTCGAGTAGTAATTCTAGATGTTGTTACTGTTTCTGCTTCTGTTGAGACTGTGTTCGATTTCACCGTTCTTGGTGTGGATGCAGACCTCACAGTAAATGGAGATACAGTTACTAGTACATCTACAACCACAGAAATACCTTTCGGTATTCTGTCAGACGGAAACGCTAAGACTGCTGCTCAAGACCTACAAGTAAGTACAAATGCATCAAATGGATTTGTGGTTACTGTAATCACTGATCAACAACTTACTTCAGCAACAGGTGCTGATATTGACGGTTTCGTCGAAGGTAGCTACACCACCACTCCTACATTATGGGACGGACCAGTTGTAGTATTGGGGGATGAAGATACTTACGGTCACTGGGGTATTACTACAAACGACGCTACGATCTCACCATCTCTTACAGATTTGTATGATGTTCTGGGATCAGGACGTTTGTACGTGTCTGCATCTACAACTCCGGTTGAAGTATTTAGACACAATGGTCCAGTAGATGGAACTACACAAGGAATTGGTACTACTCGAGTCGGGTATACTATTGAAATAACCGCTTTGCAAGAAGCCGGTGACGACTACACAGCTACACTGACATATGTAGCAACGCCAGTATTCTAAAGTAATATTGGCTCCAAGCTTGGAGTTAACGCAAGAAACCCTATCTCCCACCACGAGACGGGTTTTTTGTTTTCTGTGTACAGCGCGGATCTAAGTTCGGCTTTCTTGTTACAATGTTTAATATGTTTAAGAGCTCGTCTTTGTTTATTTTAGGTTTGTTTTTTGTTGCATCTACGACTCAGGCTGCAACTTTGTATATTGACCCTGGTGTTGGCGTTTTAAAAAGAGGCGACGCAATCACAACAGCTGTTAGGTTAATGCCTGATCAAGAAGCTGGTGAATGTATTAATACTATCGACGCTACTGTTACCTATACAGAAAATATTCAACCGGTTGATGTGTCAATTGGTAAATCAATTTTTAGTGTTTGGATTGAACCGCCAACTATTAATAAGGAAGAAAGAACAATTACCTTTGCGGGTGGTATTCCAAACGGTTACTGTGGTCGTGTAGAAGGAGATCCGAGACTAACCAACGTTGTGGCCGAGATTATTTTTAGATCACCTGGGATGCAGGTTGGTGGCTCTAACGAAACAGAGGCTAGGGTAGATTTTGCTCCAGAAACAATGGCCCTGCTTAATGATGGCCAAGGAACAGAAGCCCCACTTCGAACTCTTGGTGGTAAATTTACCCTTGATAGAGACGCTGGAGGAGGCATTGTTGATGATTGGAGAGAAGCTGTGAGTGAAGACAATATTCCTCCAGAAAGTTTTAGCTTGGAGCTAGTCAAAGATGAAGAAGGAATTTATTTTAGCGGCAAGAGTTTTATCGTTTTTTCTACAAGTGATAAACAAACAGGTATTAGTCACTATGAAGTGATGGAAGAGCCGGTACTCGAGTTCAATCAGTTTAACTGGGGCGGAGTAGGAGTACCTTGGATAAAAGCTGAAAGTCCTTATGTATTAAAAGATCAAACTCTGAACAGTATTATTAGAGTTAGAGCAATTGATAAAGCAGGAAACGAATACGTAGCGACATATGTACCAGAAGAATCTAAACAAACTCTTTCTAAAAATGAGCTTTATACTTATATCTTCTTCGGTGCTCTTGGAGTTATTCTAGTCCTTATAATTCTATTATCAGTCTGGTATTGGCGAAAGAAAAGAAAAAGAAAAAGTGAATTTGAAAACGAGGATACAGGAGAAAACGAAACTGAAGATGATGAAGAAATAATTGAATAGAATTAGTATGAAATTTAAAACACAACTGACACAATTAATTCTACTGATCGTACTGTTTATTTCACCTTTCCTCGCTGACGCAGCTACTCTATCAGTTTCACCAGGTACGGGAGTTTATTCAGCTGGAACAACTTTTACTGTTCAAGTGGTGGTGAACACTCAAGGGAAACCTATTAACGCTGCGGAAGGAAACCTTAAGTTTAATCCTAACGAACTTTCAGTGGTTTCGGTTGATAGATCAAATTCAATTTTTAACTTATGGGTTACTGAACCAGCTTTTTCCAACTCTGCTGGAACAATTAACTTCAGTGGAGGACTTCCGTCTGGGTACACCGGAAGCGCTGGACGTATCTTCAATATAACTTTTAGAACAAAAGCTGCAGCTACAGCTAGACTGTCTTTAACTGGTGGTTCAGTTTTGGCTAATGATGGCATGGGTACAAATGTACTTTCTGGTATGAACGGAGGAACTTTTACAGTTCAAGCGCCTTCTACTAGCCCGACGCCAGAAGTAGTTGAATATGTTGCGCCTGCCAATACACCTGGACAGCCAAGCATCTCTTCGGGTACTCATGCAGATCCTTTACTTTGGTATAAAAAGAAAGATGCTAGTCTGACCTGGACTCTACCTGCAGGAATTACTGGAGTCAGGACTTTGCTAGATAGTTCTGCATCATCTATTCCAACCAAAGTGTACGAGACTCCAATAACTGAAATTACCTTAAATGATCTAGATGAAGGAGTCTCTTACTTTCACTTACAATTTAGAAATGAAGACGGATGGGGAAGGGTAGCTCACTATCGGTTAGCGGTTGACACAATAAGTCCAAGTCTATTTGAACTCTCTCAACCCGAAGAATTTGACTCATCTAGTCCAGAACAAACAATACTTTATAAAGTAGAAGATGAATCATCTGAAGTAAGACGGTTTAAGATAAAAATTAATAACGATGAAGCTTATGAGTACGAAGATACGGAAGCGACTGGAAAAATTGTTTTAACTGATCTCTCTCCTGGCTATTACGCCATTATAATCGAGGCGATTGATGAGGCTGGTAATGGTCTAATAGCTAGTTATTCTCTGACTGTAGATTCTTTTGCTAAACCAGTCTTCACTGACTATCCATCTGAAATAAACGAAGAAGTAATACCGGTAATTAAAGGTACAACAAAACCTGGAGCTGAAGTAAACATTGAAGTTAAAAAAATTGGTTCTGAAGCAGTATTCTATGATGTGGTAGCCGACACTGAGGGGATATATACTTTAATACCATCAGGCACTTTTACTATCGGTGTTTATGAACTAAAAGCCAAAGCAAAAGATGCTTCGGGTGCTGAATCAGAAATTTCTGATACTATTAGGATAGCTGTCCAAGAGCCAGGGTACATACAAGTAGGGTCATTTATCATAAATATACTCTCTGTCTTAATTCCGCTCTTAGCAATGCTAGTTTTATTAGTCATTGCTACCTTCTTCTTAATTGCTTACTTCAGAAAGTTTAGAAGAAGTGTCTCTAAAGAATCAAAAGAAGTTGAGACAGTCATGCTTGGAGAATTTAAAAAACTACAGAGCTTGATTGATGTGAAGAAGGACGAGTTAGTAAATTCTAGGAAAACAAAGAAACTGACAAAAGCAGAAGAAACTTTGGTTGAAGAATTAAAGCAAGCTCTGCAAGATTCAGAGAAGAGGATTGAAAAAGAAGTGCTAGATGTTGAGAATTTAGTTTAAGTTTAATTTAAAATATAAATATGAATACAAAATACGGAATCGCAGGCTTACTCTTAGGAATCATTTGTGTTTATTTTTTATCAAGCGCTATCGCTGATACTAAAACAAAAGAATTAGAAAAATACACTGAAACTAATATTGAAAATCAAATTAGCACTCTAAAAGAAACCGCTACTATTCTTGGTCGCGGAGCAGTGTCTGAAGATGTTAGTGAAATTGTTCCTGACTGTAGCTCTGGCGATTCTACTAAGTATGACACCTTACTCTCCTCATTAGATAAGGGTCTATCTCGCAGTGATCTTATTGAGCTAAAATCACTCTTTGACCGCTGTGGCGACAGGGCCTCAAGTCGTCGGTCAGTGATGTCCTTAAAACTAGGTTACGAGGTTGCTTCACTTGAAAATAAAGTTGAATCTCTAAATCAAATCACTGACGAGGAATATGCTGAAATTGATCTAGTAAAATGGAATGATCTAGCTAAAAAAGAAAATGAGATAGCTCTATTATTTACTCAGTTGGTTCGAGCACAAGATGAGATAATTAGTACTCTTCTCGGTACAGTTTCTAGTAATGTTAGAAGCGTCGAAGAAATTAGAGTAGAAGCAGAAGTAATAAGAACACAATTAACTAATGCCACTGCAGAGGCTTCAAGGTTGCGTTCTGAATTAATCTAAGATTATGATTTATTTCTCTCTTTTGTGGAGAAAAATTAAAAACCTGTATCCAATACATAAACGAGCCAATGTTCGTTATATGTTTCCTTTGTTTTTTGGCGCTTTGGCTATATTGGGTGCGTCAGTTGTATCTACTGATAAGTCTTACATCAAACTTGTCCCTTCACAGGTAAATGTGCTGGCAGGTGAACGTTTTAATATACAAGTTTACGCTTCAGCGCACGTACCAGTCAACGCACTTGATATAACTATAGATTTTATTCCTGGTTCAATTGAAATTATAAGTGTAGACAAGGCACAGTCTGTACTTACTATTTGGACTCAAGAGCCAGTGATTTCTAGTGACTCAATTAAGTTTAGTGGTGGCACCTTCCAGAAAGGTTTTATTGGAGAACATTTGATTGCAACCATAAAAGCTAAAGCTATTAGCACTGGACAGACAGAATTTGTGGTTAAAAATGCCAATCTGCTAGCTGGTGACGGTAGAGGAACTCCAGTAGCAGTAAAAAATACCGGTGCAGAATCAAAGACAAGTTTTTATATCTATGACCAGAGTACTGCTCCCGGTGAATTAAAAGCTCGTTTAGGAGTTGTCATTAACGCTGATATAAACGGTGACGGAAAGGTAACTTTGAGTGATATTAGCGCTTTTATGGCCTCTTGGAGAACTCAGGAAACTACTTACGATTTTAATAATGACGGGCGAATGAATTTTGTGGATTTTTCAATAATTTTGGCAAAATCTTTTTTAAATTAGAGATTCGAAATACTACTATTAAGTGTTGATAACCAGTAAAAAACTCTTATAAATTACTGCTATTATTATATAGTGATGGGATATATTGCTCTCCGCTACAAATGGCTGTTGTCTGATGAGTAAGAAAATCCAAACAAAAACTAAAACAAGATACCAAAAAAGAACTTTGGACAGTTTTTCTGTTTGCGCAGAGGAGCAAAACAGTCAAGGTAGCCAAGGAGTTTTCTTGTACCGATTTGTATATTCAAGCACTTTTTCGTTCTGTGCTAGTTTTTTAATACTAATATCTTTCTTACTTCAAGGAGTTGAATCTGCTTATGCAGATTATGAAGTAAGTAACGATACCTCAAATACAGTTGTTGAAATTGCACCTGAAGATGTAATTGTTGATGTTGTGCCAGCTATAGAGACTGAAAACACTATTGCTGAAGAGGAAGAAGAGATTGTAGAGGAGTCCCAAGAAGATACCGATGAACTTATTGATGAGGCTGATGGATTTAATGATCTAAATGCGACAACAACTGTTGTATTTGATAATTCATCCTCTACCTTAGAGGATGTAATTGAGATAGATAGCGAAGCTGATCAGTCTAATGGAACTACTTCTGAAGAAGAAATAGAAGAACAAGAGCTTGTTGATGAGGAGGCGATAGAGGAGGTCGACGAAATTGTTGAAGAAGTAGTTGATGAAGCTGAATCAGTTGAGGTTACGCACGAAGCTGTTTCTATTACCCAAAGTGATAGTGCATTTTCATTTACGAGAGATGAATGTACTCAATTAGCTACAGGTTCATTCTATTGTCTTAAGTCGCCAGACAATGCTCTTGAAGACGCTCTATTCTCAGCTCCAGATGCAGATGGCGATTTGGAGATATTCTTTGTTCGAGACGGGGTTCAAGTTCAGATAACAAAAAACAAAGAAGATGACTCAGCGCCATATTATGACCAAAATACCGATACAATTGTCTGGCATAGACTAATTAACGATCGTTATCAAGTTATCCTCTATGACATTGATACAAAGACAGAAACAATCCTGACAAACACAAGTTCAAATAATATGGAGCCTACTAAGCAGGGTGATTATATTGTTTGGCAGCGCTGGGTTGATGGAGGCTGGAATATCATTCTCTACGATGGGAAGAAAGAAAATCAAATAACAACGACAACAGGTAATAATGTCGCACCTTATTTACACGGTTCACTTGTAGTTTGGAATCGCCACGATAAGAATGGTAATAAGACAATTGAGATCTACAATATGGACAGTAAGACATACGTATCTGTCGATGATCCAGATGGTTTATCTGTATCTAATCCACGGATGGTTTTTGTTTACGATTCACTTTCTCCTAATGGTGATATTGTCACTAAAGGTTATGACGTTCTGGCTAAAAGGTTTATTGAGCTTGATACACTTCCTCGGGAGTTACCAAAAGATATTCCAACCAGTGATTCTACTGGCGAAACTAGAGCACTGATACAAAGTAAGCCTAGCTTAAAGTCAGAAGTTGAAGAATTAACCGGAGCCACAACCACTCCATCAATTAGTGATCCCGAACCTAATGTTGTTGAAAATTTAGTTGTGTCTACTACTACACCTACACTGACATTAGACCTGTCTACATCAACTTTAGAAATAGGAGATTTACTTGAAAACCCACCGATTGAGGAGAGTGAGACAACTCTGGCGGAGTTTGATCTTGTTATTGAAAAGCTTGATCCGCAGATTGAGATCGATCCAGTTGAACAAACCCCCGAATCTGTGCAAGAATAAGGCACTTTTAGAAAATAGTCGTGTACAATAATAGGAACGGTTATGAAATTCCGAGGCTTATTTTTTGGTATCAAAAAGTTTTTAGTGTCACTAGTTATATTGGCGTTGTTTTTGTCTGATACCAGTATTATTTTTATTGGATTATCAAATTTATTTATTGAAAAAGCTGAAGCGGCAGTAGTTACCCTTGAGCCATCTCCAAATACAACAGCAGTTACGCACAACAAAGCTGGGTCTAGTGTTGTCTTTGTAAGTGATCAGGTAGGCTATAAATTTCATCGCTATGGAGCATCTCCTGACAACGGTCGTTGTGTCTACCGGAAAACTACAGACGGTGGAGACACTTGGGGTAGTCAGGTTGCGGTAGATAGTCAAACCGACTGTGCAGATGTCTCTGTTTGGTACGATCAATGGACTCCTGGTGACACAGGAAGCATGATTCATATTGCAACTTTTGATACTGGCGCAGACGAAATGTTTTACAACCGGATGGACACAACAGATGACTCACTCTTATTGACTACTTCAACAAGTACTATGCCTGGGTTAGTTACTGCTTATTCTGTAGGCGCAAATGTGATCAGCGTTACTAAAGCAACAGATGGTGCAATTTATATGACCATCGACGATAGTAATGGAACCTATATACGATCATGTTCATCAAGTTGTGATCTGTCTACGAGCTGGAGTGACGTTGGCACTCCACCACAAGGTAACGTTAATACCTGGAGTCTACTTGTACCTCTACTAAGTGGAAATGTGATGCTTATAAATCGTAGTTCAACAAATCAAATTAGATCTAGTATTTGGGGTGGAGCAACCTGGTCATCATTTACTACAGTAGATGCATCAGCTCCACGTAATACAACTTACGATGTCAGTATGGCTGCAACAGTTGATATTACAAACGGAGATATTTATTTGGTTTATGTAGCTGATAATAATAATTTTACCGTAACTGATCATGATATTCGTTCGCGTCTATATAGTTCAGGTTCTTGGTCATCTCAAGCTGACATTATTACTGATGATCCTGCCAGAGGACTTTTACAAGTTGCTATCGGACGAGATTTAAATAATGGCGACATCTATGTCGGTTATACCGCCAGAGCGGTTATAGGTACTGTTGGTTCAGCTGATGTATTTTGGGTTAGGTCTACAACTAGTATGAGTACTTGGGGTAGTGAACAAGGACCTTTAAATTCAGTTTCAGGTGATATGTATGGAATTGATATGAACCTAATGGACCAAGAACGTCTATATATTACCTGGTTTGATAATACAGCTGGAGTGCGTGATATTTTTGGAAACACCTTAGCAGATATTGGTCCGGATGTAGAATTAAGTTCACTAGGGACCCAGGTTACTGAAGTTTTGGCTTCATCAAGTGATTTATATATTGGCGGATCTTTTCTGGTTAAAGCTCGAAGTAATCAAAGCATTGGAACAATAGTTGTTAGCGAAACAGGCACCATCGATGCGCAAAATAATATTAAAAATGTAAAATTATTTTATGATCTCGATACCTCAGCCCCGTATGACTGTACAAGTGAATCATATAGTGGTGGCGAGGCCCAGTTCGGTACAGTCGTAGCGTCAGGTTTTTCTGGAGGTGACGGTGTTGCTTCATTTAGTACTTCACCAGTTTCAGTATCAAGTACTCAATCCATGTGTGTTTATGTTGTCTTTGATGTTGAACCGAATGCACTTGATGGTAGTACGATAGAAATATCAGTCGCCAATCCAAAACTTGATGTCCTAACATCTGGAGGACCAGATGTTTTCCCAGATACAGAAATAGCTATAGACGGGACAACTACTATTGTTGATCCTAACCTAACCCAGTTTGCTTATCATTGGCGCTTAGATAACGGCACTGAAATAACTGCCTCATCTGCTACTGCTGGCATCGAAAATACACCTATCCCAGCGCTGCAAAAAAATGTACCAAGGAGACTTAGAATTGGAGTGGCAAACCAGGGTTCAACAACAACTCCACCAACAAATTTCTCACTTCAATATGGAGTGGCAGCACCTACTTGTGCTGATACTTCAAGTTGGGAACTAGTTGGCGACCCAGCGTCTGTTTGGAGTCTGAGCGATTCAGTAAATATTACGGATGGAAATAATACGACAAATATAAATCCTAGTAGTGGAGGAGTGACAGATATTTTTGGTACAAATTTTGTCAGTTCCAATGCTGCTTTTAGAGACGTCAACAATACTTCAGGATCAATGAGTCTCGATATCGATGATTTTTTTGAAGCGGAGTTTTCTGTTGTTGCTTCGACAACTTCGGTTGAAGGAGAAACATATTGTTTTAGATTAGTTAAAAATGGAGTTGCGCTTAGTAGTTATACCGAACTACCACGCGTCACAATTTCTGCTGATGTTCTAGTGCAGGCATTTGGTAATCAAATTGCCTCTACATCTGTTTTTGACACAAATGTATATTCAGGTGGAGGATTTAGTGTGCTGGAAAATACTAGCTCAAGAAATATTACTGATATTACAATATACGAAACAGGTACTGTTGATGGAGCCGTAGGTCTAGAAAACCTAAGACTATTCTATGACCTAGATACCACAGCTCCTTACAATTGTGCTAGTGAATCATATGGAGGTGGTGAGGCACAGTTTGGAGTCACTTCGCTTAGTGGATTTTCAGGAGCAGGAGAGAGTGCCACATTTAGCGACACTGTTGCTATTTCTACAACCAGTACAGCTTGTATTTATGTCGTTTATGACGTTACTTCATTTGCGCAAAATAATGAAACCATAGACATTATTATTAATTCTCCAACAGCTGACGTTCTTGTTGATGGGGTGGCGACAGTCGGACCTTCTGCGCAAATAAGTATTAATGATACAACTACAATTGCTGGAGCCAACTTAACACAAACTAATTATCATTGGCGCAATGATAACGGATCTGAGACAGCAGCAACTTCTGCAACCGGCGGTTCTGAAAACACACCTATAACTGACTTCACCCCAAACAGTAAAATTCGTCTTAGAATTGGTGTTACAAATACGGCTGCAATATCAAGCGCACCAAGACGATATCGACTTGAATATTCACCTAAGATTACAACTTGTGATATGGCGACTGTTTGGACCGATGTGGATGCTGCGGCGGACGGATGGGACATGTCCGATTCAACTTTTTTAACAAATGGTGAAACAACAACCGATATAATAGTAGCTAATGGAGGAGTTTCCGATGGAGTTGGAAGTTTTATTACTGCCAATGGCGGCGTACGAGATACTGAGTCACTTACTGCCACTACGACAATACCAGCTGATGACTATGTCGATCTAGAATTTAGCATCACTTCAACCAACCTTACATCGTATGGAACAAGTTATTGTTTTCGAGTTTCAGCATTAGGAACAAGTTTCAATAGTTACAATAATTATGCAGAAATCAGTACAGCTGTTAAACGTGACTTTAAAATTCAAAGAGGTTCAGTGCAGGTTTCTGGTACAGCGACAACGGTTGTTTCAGGAGTTGGGTATACGCCAGTAGCTAGTACAAGTTTGGCTTTCGTCAGGATTACCAATGCTCACTATACTGGGGCGGGACATAATACTGGTGTTACCTCGGCCCAAAACGTTGATGACGTCACTGCCTATATAGAAGATCCAGAAAATATCGGTACTAGCTTCACTATTGGTCGGACAGGAGTTTCTATCAATAACACTAGAGTAGACTGGGAGATAATTGAGTTTATTGGAAAGATAAATACCGACAATGAGATGCAGGTTAGAGATGTCGGTACTTTAACTGTGTCTAACTCAAGTGTGGTCGCAACTGGAACGGTTGCCAACAATGTCGTTGATGACAGTAAGGTAGTGGTATTTGTAACTGGTGTTTTAAATCGTAATGCATCAAGAAACTACTACGCCGGACAAGTAACAGCAACTTGGGATCCAGTAACGAAAAGTCCAGTCTTTAGAAGAGGGAACGCAGGCGGTAGTATTATTGAAGTAAGTTACGCAGTGGTCGAATTTGTCGGTGTTAATTGGAATGTGCAAAGAGTAGAGCATTCATATACTGCTTCAGGTGTTACAGAGACAGAGTCAATTACACCAGTAAATAGTCTAGCCCGGACATTTATTCATGCTCAAAAAAGAATGGGAGCAACCACAAACGTTGTTCACTTTGGACACCAGGTCTGGCTTTCAAGTATCGGCGCTGTCTCTTTTGAGTTAGCAGCTGGGGCTTCGGTTGCTGTTGAGCAAACATCTGTCGCTTGGGTAGTAGAAAACATACAAACTGGAATATCTGGCATGAATGTGCAACGATCAAATGGAATTACAAGCGGTGGTACAGGCCCACTTGCTTTATCTGTAGTTTTGCCAACTTCGCTTGATGCTTTAAATAATACTTCTATTTCAGCTAATGTTTACGCTGCTGGAGCTAACAATACTCATCCAAGAGCAATGGCGGGATTTACAATAACCAGTACTTCTACATACCAAATATGGCGTAGTAACACTGGGTCAGTTCTTACTTACAGGGTTGAACTAGTTGAATGGCCTGTGGCGGACTTAGCTATCAGACAAAACTATTATCGTTTTTATGTTGATAATAATGATTTGACTCCAACAGATCCTTGGCCAGTTGGAATAAGTGATGTTGGAGAAAATTCCCCAATCACTACAGCTGACGAACCGCTTGGAATTGGTGAACGCTTACGGGTTCGAATGACTATGAGAATAAATAATGCCAACATGCCAGCTGGGTTTGTAAATTTTAAATTGCAATACGCTCTTCGTCCTGGTACATGTTCGGCAGTAAGTCTTGAAAACTGGAATGATGTGGGCGCGGCCGGTAGTGGCTCAATTTGGAGAGGTTTTGCCGCAACTGGAACAACGGACGGTACAAGTCTTTCTTTAGACCCCCCAACAGGCGGAGATTTACTAATCTCTATTGCCAATAGATCAGGAGCACTAGTTCATGAGAATCCATCAGCTATTAACCCATACGCTGCAGATGAGGGGGATATTATTGAGTACGATTGGTACCTAGAGCAAAATGGTGCTAATCCACAAAGTACTTATTGTTTCAGGGCTGTTAAAAGTGATGGAGCTTTACTTGATGGATATAGCAATTATCCGCAAATTAGAACTGCTGGATATACGCCATTAATTACAAATTGGCGCTGGTATAGTGATCTAGAAAATGAGACTCCGTCGAGTCCACTTGGAGCAGAGGAAGTAACACCAATTAATATTGCCAATAACGATACGCTAGCCTTAAGAGTTAGTGTGGATGAAAGAAAAAATGCTCAAGGAGATAACATTAAATTTAAATTACAATTTTCTGAAGATGTAACTTTTACCAATCCAATAGACGTAGTAGCCACCACCAGTTGTGCCGATTTATCTTTGTGGTGTTATGCAGAAGGTGGAGGAGTTGATAATGAACTAATAACAACGACACTATTGTCTGATGCAGATACTTGTGTTTCTAGTGTCGGAGTTGGTTGTGGTACCCATAACACCATTGCTAACTCTGTAACAACTCATACACATTTTGCTGGAGTAACTCAGGAATATAGTTTTTACCTAAGGCACGTAGCCGCTAGGGTTAATGCCGTCTATTACTTTAGACTTTATGATACAACTAACGATTCACCTGTTTATTTTGCCAACGATTCATCATATCCTTCTTTGTTAACGGAAGGTCCTTCTCTAGAGTTTTCTCTTGCTGGCCTACCTTCCGGGACAACTACAGCTGGGGTAGTGACCAATGTCTCTACTAGTCCTTCAGGTATAGATTTTGGTAGACTAACAATAAACAGTGAGTCCATTGCCGCTCATCGACTGAATGTCCTTACTAATGCTTCTGAAGGCTACCAAATATTAAAGTTTGCTAGACAAGAATTATTAAGTTCAAACGGAAATTCCATCCAATCCATCTCTGCCACAAACGTATTACCAAGTAGTTGGTCAGCTGCTTGCAACGCATCTTCTACAGGTTGTTTTGGTTACCATTCGACTGATCCAACTCTGAAAGACGGCTCCACCAGGTTTGCAGCCAGTGACACTTATGCTGGACTGGAGACAGACCCAACTGAGGTTATGTACAGCTCAATTCCTGGAAATGATACATATGATATAGTCTATAGAATTAGGGTAAATCAGTTACAGCCAGCCGGTGATTATGAGACTGAGATTGTTTATTTAGCTATTCCTTCATACTAATTATGAAACTAACAAAATTATTCAAAAGCATAACTTTTCTAACGTTTTGTTTATTAGTTGCTCTACCGCAACTTACTTTCGCAATAAATTTTAGTGTCTCACCACTTATTATAGATATTGAAGCTGAACCGAGAGACACTTTTACCTATGACATTAAACTTAAAAACAATGAAAGTCGTTATTTACGTTTATATGCGTCAGTTAACGAAATAGAACTAGGAGATACAAATGAAATTAAGGAGTTCATTACCCCTTCAATGTCTGATAGAACTTCTACAGTTACAAGCTGGCTTGAAATTACTAGAGGCAGGATTGAACTAGTTGATAATGAAGAAAAAGAAATACCGCTGACTGTTCGAATCAATCAAAATGCCAAGCCAGGTCTCTATCATGCTTTTGTTGGATTTTCTTCAGGATCAAATAGAGATATAGCACAACAAAGTGTGATTGACGGACAAGGCAGCGGAGTTATTCTGAGAATTCAAGTCGGATCAAAACAAGAAGAATTTTTACGGTTAGTTTCTTTTACAACTGACCGTTTTAGCTTTGGACCAGATAAAGGTTTAATGACCTATGTTATTGAAAATACAGGGGATGTACCCCTAACTCCAGTTGGAGACATTGTCATTTACGATGGAAAAGGTAAAGAACTCACAAACCTAACTATTGAAAGTGATTCAACACTTGGTCCAATAGAACCAGGGACACAAAGAACCTATACTGAAAAACTGCCTTTTACAGACAGATTAGGAAGAAATAAGGCTTTTTTGACTATTGAGTACGGTGAAACAAACCGAGCTGCTGTCTATGATACAAATTTTTACTTCTCCATTCCTTGGACTTACTTGTTAATAATTATGATATTATTAACGGTAGTTTTCGCTGCTTTAGTTTTGATATTGAGGAGAGGTGAAAAAACAAATGATTATGATCCACACGAGGCTCATGATTTACCGTTCTTTGTTGGAAAATCGAAAGACCACAGTGAATATGAACATGACATTGATCTCAAAAAGAAAGACTCTTAAAAATACTTTTTTACTCTGCCTAATACTTTTTTTTGGTTTTTTCACTAGTGTAGTAGCTCAAGAATCTTTAACCCTTAGTATCTCTCCTTCTCTTTTTGACATGTCTGTCAATCCTAGTCAGGAATGGCGCAGTACTTTGAGAGTAATAAACGTTAATGATTACGATCTGACTGTATATATTGATGTGGTAAATTTTTTGCCTCAAGGAGAAAGTGGTGATGGACGTTTTGTCCCTATTTCTGAAGATGGAGCCGGTTCAACCCTAGCTGAGTGGTTTAAAATTACCAAAGAAGCCGTTGTCATACCACGAGAACAATCAGTCGAAGTACCGTTCTCTGTTTTTGTTCCTGAAGACGCAAGTCCGGGAGGTCACTTCGCTGCAATACTGGTTGGTACTAGACCACCAGATCCTGAAGCAGGACAAGCTAAAGTCCAAACAGCTCAAGTTGTTACCTCGCTTTTTTTCGCAAGAGTCTCCGGTGATATTATAGAGAATGGATCAATACGAGAATTTGTCGCTAGAGATTATTATCTAGAGAGACCCGAAGTTACGCTTGACTTACGCTTTGAAAACAAAGGAAATGTACACTTACAGCCTCAAGGAGACATTAAAATCTACAATCTCTGGGGTCAAGAGAGGGGTGTTATTCCAATTAACCAAGCTTCACAGTTTGGAAATGTGCTACCAGAAAGTATTAGAAACTTTACCTTCTCTTGGAAAGGGGAGTGGTCTATCGCAGATATTGGAAGATACACAGCAGTTGCAAGTCTCGCTTACGGCACTGAGGCCAGACAGTTTACAACCGCAGAGACTAATTTTTGGGTGATACCATTTAAGCTATTATTCTCAGTATTATTATTTGTAGCAATATTTATTTCCGTCCTTATTTGGCTAGTGAGAATTTACGTCAGATACACTCTTAGACTAGCTGGTATTGATGTAAACAAATTCGATCAACAAAGAAATATTGAGCAACTAAATCTTAGGAAAAAGGAAATCAAACACAAGACTATATTTATTGCTTCAATAAAATCAGCTCTAGCAGATATTCAAAATCAACTTAGACTAAGCTATACAAAGACTGAAAAAATTAAAGTTTTATATAATTCGCTAATTAAATACAAGTTAATTTTAGCTGCGTTAATTTTTGTTTTAGTATCATTTGTTATAATAGTTTGGTATATCGGAAGTGCCAACACTTCACATAGAGGTTTTGAGGTAGTTTACGTAAATTCAGATGCAAATGTTACCTTAACCTCAGAAGAAATAATATTTAATCAGCTTAAAAAAGAACGTCCAGTAAAAGAGATTGAGGTCAATCAAAGTCTGCCAAAACTCGCTATTGTAAACAGAAGTGGAATACCCGGAATGGGAGCTGAAATCAGACTTAGACTAGAATCTATTGGTTACGAAGTAATTTCACTTTCAGCTGATTTCACTTCTTCACAAAAGAGATCAGTTATCGTTTACCAGTCTGGTACAGAAAAACAAGCATTAAAACTTAGCTCGAGACTCAATAATGCTCCTATATCAGTCTACCAGGAGAGTGATCAAGAGAACTTTATGACTATCTTTGTCGGCGACGACCTTGAACCAGAATAATAAATTACTTAATTAAAATATATGGACAAAAAAACAATAATATTAGTGGTTACAATTTTTACACTTTTAGTAGCAGGTATGTTTGGTTATGCTTATTTAAAAAAAACAGAGATCGAAACCGAAACTCAACCTGTAGATCAGGAACCTGAAGAAGTCTTGTATCCAGACGTTACCAGAATTGACGCAAAGCAATATTACATAGATGGTGAACATACATTTGTGGGTGAGATTATTCTTCCAACTCCTTGTGATCTCCTAGATACTAAAAGCTCAGTTATGAAATCACTTCCAGAAAAAATACAACTAGACTTCACTGTCATCAATAATTCAAGCGACTGTCCGAAAATTGAAACTGTTCAGAGGTTTAGTGTTAGTGCAGTAGCTTCTAGTGAGGCTAGTGTTGAGGCGTTGTTTATGGGACGTCCGGTAGAACTAAACTTAATCCCAGCAGCAGAAGGTGAGTTGCCAGAAGAATTTGAATTATTCATTAAAGGTTAGATTGCATGCAACGCGAACATAAAATTATTATTGGAGTTCTTATAGCCATACTCATAATTGGAATTGTGGTTACTTTTCTGATTTCCACAAAGACGTCAAACCAAATTTCTGAGGAGGCGATAAACACCTTTTCTAATCAAGAAGGTGAAGATCCCTACACAGATTTAAATGGTAACCCAGTTAGTCTTGATGCTTATTTAGGAAAGTATCTTGTTGTAACTTCTTGGGCAAGCTGGTCACCGTTCTCAACTTCTGATTTACAAAATCTAAACGAGATAGCTCAAGACTATTCCAGCGATGAAATTGTTTTTTTGGCAATCAATCGTAAGGAAACAAAGGAGCAAGCGGCTCGTTTTATGGCAACATTACCAGACTTAAATAAATTAGTTTTTGTTCTTGATCCAAGAGATAATTTCTATAAAGCTGTAGGAGGCTATGCAATGCCTGAAGTTGTTATCTACAACCAAAATGCTGAAGTTATAAATCACTATAGAGGTGTGGTAGAAAAAGAAGAACTAAAAGAAGCCATTTCTTTATTAACAGCTGAGTAATATATAAACTTTTATGAGCAACAAAAACGACCCTTTCCAACAAATCAGCTCACATATTAAGAAAGCGGCAGCAACACTCAAGGTAGAGTCAGCTGTTCTTGAAAAAATGTTGAAGCCTCAATTTATTCGTAACGACACCCTTAAAGTAAAAACATCTCAAGGAAATGAAAGTCTTGAAGCGTACAGAGTTCAGTACAATAATTCCCGTGGACCATACAAAGGCGGTATTCGTTTTCATCCACTAGCAGACGAGTCTGAAGTGTCTGCACTAGCTGCAGCTATGGCTGTTAAGTGTGCTGTTGTCGACGTGCCATTTGGTGGAGCTAAAGGAGGAGTGGTATGTGACCCTAAAAAATACACCCAGAGCGATTTAGAGGTAGTAGCACGAGCTTATGTACAAGCTTTCTTACCATATTTAGGATCTGACGTTGATATTCCCGCTCCTGATGTTTATACAACTCCACAAATAATGGCTTGGATGCTTGATGAAGCAGAACAAACTACTGGTAGAAGTAATCCAGCTTTTATTACAGGTAAACCTGTACCACTCGGTGGAAGTTTGGGTCGTGATACAGCTACTGCTCAAGGAGCAGTCTATGTATTTATAGCTTATGCTGAAAAGTATGATTTAAAACTCGATAAACTTAGAGTCGCGATTCAGGGCTTTGGGAACGCTGGTGCGACAATTGCAAAACTTCTACACGCAAAAGGAAGCTTGATTGTCTCTATCTCAGATAGTCGAGGGACAATATCTTCAACTTCAGGTATTGATCCAGTAGCCTTAGAAAAATTTAAAAATGAAAACCCAAAGAGTTCAGTAATTGATTTTAAATGCGAAACTGAACTAACAATATCTGAGTCTGAAGAAGTACTTTTTGTTGACTGTGATTTACTGGTACCAGCTGCACTAGATAACGTCATCACAAAGTCCAATGTTGAAAAAGTAAAAACAAAAGTTATCTTGGAGCTAGCCAATAATCCTGTAACTCCAGAAGCAGAAGAATTTTTGTCAAAAAAATCGGTTGATATACTACCAGATGTATTAGTCAACGCTGGTGGAGTAATGGTTTCGTATTTTGAATGGGTTCAAAATAGACAACACTGGTATTGGACTGCTGAAACTGTTTGTGAACGCTTACATGAAAAGATAGTAAAAGCTTTCCACGAAGTCAGTGATAAGAAAACCGAAACCACAACCTACCGTGAAGCGGCTTATTTACTAGGAATTGAAAGAATGGCCAAAGCTATTTCGCTCCGGGGTGGTTTTGATAAATAATTGCAGAGAGTTGAATAATGTGACATAGTATAAGCGGGTCAGTTCATTGACTCAATTGCTAGCGTCCCAAAATTTTTATTTGAACTCATCTAATAAATGAGTTTCCGGGTCGCTTAATTTTCATGAAATTTATGAGAAAAGCAATTGGTTTTCTGATCGTTCTTACAGCTTTATCCCATTTCTTTGACCAAGCATTCACCGCGCTTGATGACGCCGCTTCGCAAGGTTTCCAAACTTTGCAAACTGCAGCTGTTGTCGCCGAAGAACGCTTGATCAAACAATGAAGAAAGGGCCAGTGTTTACACCTGGCCCTTTATTCGTGTGCCTGCTATAGTTATAACAATTATGTCAATCAATCGTGTTGTTGAGTATGTTTTCTTTTTCCTTGTACTAGCTGGTTCAGGGTATTTGGTCTGGCAGGTGATGTCACCTTTTGTTACTGCTCTGGCTCTAGCGATTGTGATCGTTACTATCTGCTACCCAATGTATGAGCAAGTAAAAAAGCGAGTCTATAAACAACACAAAAGTTTAGCAGCTGCTTTGACAACATTGATCGTAGTAGTGCTTATTATCCTGCCTTTAATCTTCATCTCTACAATATTTGTTAGAGAATTAGCTAGTTTTTATAATGCCCTTGGAGCTGGCCAGGAGATGACAATTGAAGTCTATATAGCTAATTTTGAGTCAGTAGTACAGGTATATCTACCAGACTTTAAGCTTGATATAACCGGTGAGTTACGCCAAGGAGCTGAATGGTTAGTAGGTAATATTGGAGCCATCTTTGCCAGTACGGTTTCTACCATATTTGTGGTACTGATCTCTCTTATCGGTTCGTTTTATTTCTTTAGGGATGGACAGGAATTTATCAAGTTGGCTATTAAAATCAGCCCCTTACCAGACAGGGACGATGAAATCATTATTTCTCGATTAAGCTTAGCTGTTCGCTCAGTGGCAACAGGAGTGCTATTGGTGTCCATTATTCAAGGAGTTTTAGCAGCTCTTGGTTTCACTATTTTTGGTATTGAAAAAGCGGTACTTTGGGGAGCGGTGGGAGCAATTCTTTCTGTCATCCCAGGAATCGGTACAACAGCGATTATGATCCCTGGTATTATCTTTTTGTTCCTAACCGGTTCAACTGGTGCGGCGGTTGGTTTGATTGTCTGGTCTCTAGTTACTATCGTTGTGATAGACAATATGCTGGCGCCTTACTTGATGAGTCGAGGTAATAATTTGCATCCTTTTATCATGCTTACTTCAGTTTTAGGAGGAATCACAACTTTTGGTCCGATTGGATTTATTATCGGACCGGTGATAGTTACGCTTTTCATTGTCTTGCTAGAGGTTTACAATCAATACATCCAAGTCGGCATAAAAAAGTAAATCATGTTTCAAAGAAATCAACTAGAAACTATTCTTAAAATAAATGGCGTAAGCATAAATGCTTCTCCTGATGAAATACGTGAGATTTTACTCAGGGCTTCTTATAATAATGAAGAAATAGAATCTGCCATAATGCTCTTAAAAGAAAACTCAAGTGGAAATCCGCTTAAGTTCACGGATTTACAAAAAGTCTTTCTTACTACTGACGCACTCAAACCGGCTGAAATCTCAGCCTTGCTTGGGATTGAAGTTCAGATTGGTAACGTTCAAGTGACCCAATCAAGAAGTAGAGAGTTAACTGGCTATCAGACAGCTATCGTTACTGCTTTAGCAATTATTATCGCTATATTGGGTGTTGGTATCGCTATGTATATATACGAGGTTGGTTTTTTCCATCCAACAGCCTCTGCCTTTGGTGCCAGTAAAACCTATGGATCAATCTAGGAGAAGTTTTTTTCTATTCATACTACTTATAATTTCCAGTATTTATTTATGGAATTTTTTTATTAATAATAAGCCAAGCAGCACACCAAATTTTAATTACGGCACTTTTACTCAAGGGACAGATCATATTATAGATAAGCCAAAAACTAACATCTATTTCTTAGGGGATTTAATGCTTGGTAGAAACGTTGAAAGACGTCTACAAAAAAATGGCGTAGCATCAGCCTTTAAAAATTTTAATTTTCTAGAACAAAATACTTACGTGGTTGCAAACTTTGAGGCGGCAGTCCCGGTTGTTCATCAACCAACTCCAGATTTTAACTTTCAATTTTCCGTTTCAGAGGCATCTTTACTTGATCTTAAGGCAGTAGGAATAACACATGTCTCTTTAGCAAATAATCACGCTTTTGATTTTGGTAAACTAGGTTACGAAAATACTTTAATTCAACTTGAAAAGAACAATGTTACTGCTTTTGGAAACCCTACTGTTATTTCTACGTCCTCAATAACTTATTTAGAACTAGAAAAAAATAGAGTAGCCATAATAGCATTAATGACAATAGATGAATTTCTTTCTAAGAATGACTTAAAAGAAGTTTTTACCAAGGCTTCACAAAATAGCGATATTCAAATTGTTTTTGTTCACTGGGGGAGTGAATACAATCAAACACAATCTGCGTCACAAAGAAATCAAGCCAAAGTATTTTCTGATCTTGGTGCTGAATTGGTTATTGGCCATCATCCTCATGTAGTACAAGGAATAGAATGGCTGGATAACACTTTGGTATTTTATTCTTTAGGTAATTTTATTTTTGATCAATATTTTTCAAGACAGGTACAAGAAGGTTTAATGTTAGATCTTTCTTTCAAAGAAAATATAAAAATTAAACTGATACCGGTGACAAGTATCGATTCACGAGTACAACCAAAGTATATGAACGAAGAAAACCAAAAAGTTTTTCTTCGAGAATTGGCTGATCTAAGCCAAGAAGGACTTTATAATGAAATTATCTCCGCTGAAATCAACTATCTTAAAAACCTTGCAACTTCCTCAGAAGTCGTTATTATGACACCATAATTAAATAATATGTTAAGTAAATTTGAATTTATCGGTATTGGGCTAAGTGTCTTGTTTATGGCGGCGGCTCTTTACCTAATAAGGCTTGAATCAACGGTAATTGGGCTTGAAAATAGCTCTACACAGCTCGCTGGAGCTCAAAACACCGGGGTTGTTGTGGTTGGAGAAAGTAATAATAGCTCACGAGCGTCAGCTTTAATTGAAGCAGCAGACTCACGTGGTAACATAAAAAAACTTGTGATTGATGATATTAAGATTGGAGAAGGTAAGGAAGTAGTGGCTGGAGACACTGTCTCAGTACACTATATTGGTAAGTTACAAAGCGGTACTGAGTTTGATAACTCACACAAACGAGGTGAACCATTTAGCTTTACAGTCGGTGAAGGAAAGGTGATTAAAGGCTGGGAAGAGGGACTTTTAGGAATGAAAGTTGGCGGAGAACGAATCTTAGTTATTCCACCAGATAAAGCCTATGGTGAAAATGGATATGGCCCAATTCCAGCAAACTCAACTCTGATATTCTCAATTGAACTACTTGAAGTAAAATAAAGAAGGAGTCGGGTTATAATCCATTCTATGTCAGACCCAATAAAGTTTGAAATCTTAAAAAAAGAAAAAAATACTTTAGCACGAGCCGGAATCATTCATACTCCAAACGGAGATATTGAAACTCCGGCTTTTGTTGTGGTGGGTACTAAAGGAACAGTAAAAAGTGTTAAGCCAGAAGATATGCGTGATTATGTTGGTAATCAGGTAGCTTTAGCAAATACTTACCACTTATTTCTCCAGCCCGGTTCTGATGTAGTAAAAGAAGCTGGGGGGATCCACAAGTTCTCCAACTGGAAGCTCCCAACTATTACTGATTCAGGTGGTTTTCAAGTTTTTTCGCTCGGTGCTGCTTTTGGAAAAGGAGTGACTAAATTTTCCAAGGGTGAAGTAGAAGAAAAAACTGAGATCAACCCTCATGGAGTAAATGTCTACTCTAAAGACTTCGCTTCAGGGCATGGTCGCTTGTGTATCATCGATGAAGAAGGAGTAACTTTCACCTCACACATTGATGGTAGTATGCATCGTTTTACTGCTGAGCGTTCTATTGAAATTCAGCATGATATCGGGGCAGATATCATCATTGCCTTTGACGAGTGTACTAGTCCAACTGCAGACTATAAATACCAGAAAGCAGCAATGGACCGAACCCACCGCTGGGCTAAACGGAGCGTCATGGCTCATAAGCAGAATTACCAAGCGGTGAAGAAACAAGGTCTTTTTGGTGTAGTTCAAGGAGGTAGACATCTAGATCTAAGAAAAGAAAGCGCTGAGACGTTGGCGGCGATGGATTTTGCCGGTTTTGGTATTGGTGGCAGTTTTAGTAAAGCTGATCTTGGTGAAGCTCTCAGAGTAGTAAATACAGTTTTACCTGAGGATAAGCCGCGACACTTACTTGGTATCGGTGAACCAGAAGATATTGTTGAGGGCGTTCGTCTTGGATGTGATACTTTTGACTGTGTGGCACCTACTAGAATTGCTAGAACTGGAACTATTTATGAAAGAACAAATGAAGGAATGAAGCGAATAAATCTTTTAAACCAAAAATATATTAGAGACTTCTCCAAACCAGACGAAACTTGTGATTGTTATGTCTGCCAAAATTATACTAAAGCTTATCTAGCTCACTTATTCCGCTCGCACGAAATGCTTGGCCCACACTTGGCGTCGCTACACAATCTCTACTTTATTGTAAACTTCACCAAGAAACTGCGTGAAAAGTTACTTTCTTAGAATTAAGCTAAGAACGCAACAATAATACATATACCAGTCAGTAAAAAATCATCTCTCCATGTAGAGTTACTACTAAAGAAATTTTATACTGTAGGCCATGAGTAGATTTTTTAAGATTGACAAATACTAATTAATTTTACATAATTAAAAACCAGTTCTTTGAAATGCCTTAGCATTAGGGCATCAGGAGTTGTTCTCAACGACGAAAAGATTGTAAATCAAAAATGGCCATTCAATATTCAGAATAGGTAGTCTTACACAACCAGGAGAAACGGATATGAGCAAGTTGCTTATTAATCGCTCAACAAGAATCAGACTCGAATACGCAGTTGATAGTTGCGACGGAACAGAAGAGGATATCGAGTACCTCTCAACCGGCAAAAATTTTTCTGCAATCAGGCTGTTACGGACAGGGGCAGCAAAACTTGTCATGGTCGCAGATGGGAGCGTCGTTCCGACGACGCCTACTAACGACGACAAATGGACTATTGACGACGAGGGCAACGTTCGTTTTACTCTTGTCAGCACTGGCTTTACCCGCAAACAGTGGAGAGAACACCTTGAACGCCGAGGTTTTGTGTTGGAAAGGTGGACGATGAATCCTTTGTTTTGTAGCGCAAAAGACGTACCGGTTGAAACCCAAGCAGGAACAACACATGAAGTCTTGTTGCGTCCCGGCAGCAGGATGGGTGAAGGCAACTGTACCAGGGAGAAAATTTCATCACAAGCAAACGAGAATGGCTGGATTACGCCTCACTGGGAGATAGCTTGCTTGATTCGCGACACATTCACAGACAAACAGCTGAAGCAGATGGGTTTGCGCAGAATCGTCACGATGCACGAACCTTTTAAGGATTATCGCGGTAACCCACACATGCTGATCACGAGCAGAGATGCAAAAGGCAACGATCTCTGTCTGGAATATGTCGAACCTGGCGAAGTTTTGCATAAAAGTGACGGTTTTGCGTTCGTTCTTTCGCAAGTTGGCCCTCAGACCTAAGTTTCTTTGGGGGTTGTTATTGAGCTTTATTTTACACCATTCCAATTCATCGGGGTGGTGTTTGTTTTTTTAAATACCATAAATAATTGAGGTACAGTAAATGCCTCATCTTGCTTTTTTAATCATTAATATCACGCTATACTCTAGCTATGGAATTCAAGCTCGCAACAGACAAAACACCAGCAGGAGATCAGCCTAAAGCGATTGCTAGTTTGGTAAAGGGAATAAAAGCTGGACACAAGCACCAGACTCTTTTTGGTGTTACTGGATCAGGTAAGACATACACAGCTGCCAACGTTATCCAACAAATTCAGAAGCCCACTCTTGTTATTGCTCACAATAAGACATTGGCGGCTCAACTTGCTCAAGAATACCGAGACTTTTTCCCTGACAACGCTGTCCATTATTTCGTTTCATACTACGATTACTACCAACCTGAGGCCTATATGCCTACCTCAGATACTTATATTGAAAAAGAAGCTCAAATCAATGAAGAAATTGACCGACTTCGTCATGCTTCTACCCAAGCTCTTTTAACCAGAAAAGACGTTATCATCGTGGCTTCAGTTTCTTGTATTTATGGACTTGGTGCACCAGCCGAATATCTAAAGCGACATTTAAAGCTAGAGAGAGGCTATGAGACTTCGCGAATGGAGTTACTTCGAACTCTAATCGGAATGTATTTTGAACGGACTAATGCTGACCTTACTCCAGGAAATTTTCGCGCGCTAGGAAATGCTGTGGAAGTAATGCCAACCAATGAAAGAGTAATCTATCGACTTAATTTTAGCGGTAACACAGTCAGTCACATTACAAAAATTGATGCCATTACTCGAGAAATTATTGAAGAACCAGAAAGTTTTTTCTTATTTCCAGCCAAACACTTTGTTACCCCAGAAGCTGAACGAAAAGTAGCTATTATGGATATTCAGATGGAATTAGACGAACAGCTCAAAAAATTTAAAAAAGAAGGGAAGTTACTTGAAGCCGAAAGATTGCGACGACGGACACAGCATGACTTAGCTTTAATGCGTGAAGTTGGTTATTGTAATGGTATTGAAAATTATTCACGACACTTTGATAGACGTAAGTCAGGCGAAGCTCCTTATACGCTACTGTCATATTTTCCTCAGACAAAAGATGGAAAGCCTGACTTCTTGACTATCATTGATGAGTCACACGTTGCTGTACCACAAATAAACGGTATGTACGCTGGTGACCGTTCTCGAAAAGACACTTTAGTAGAGTTTGGTTTTAGACTACCAAGTGCTGTCGATAACCGACCACTTAAGTTTTCAGAATTTGAGGAGCGGGTTGGCCAAAGAATTTATACTTCAGCCACACCAGGAAAGTATGAATATGAACAAGCATCTTTGAGTAAGTTACCAATGGTAGAACAAGTGATTAGACCAACTGGATTAGTGGATCCTGTTATTGATATTCGCAAGATAACTGAAGAAGGTGACTATAAAGGTCAGGTAAAAGATTTTATTGATGAAGCTGTCAAAGTAATAAGTACTGGTGCCAGAGTCTTGACTACAACCTTAACCAAAAAAATGGCTGAAGATCTATCAGAGTTCTTAACGGAAAAGGGAATTAACACTAAGTATATTCACAGTGATGTCGATACGATTGAGAGAATTGAGATACTAACTGACTTCAGACGAGGTAAATTCGATTGTCTAGTAGGGGTAAACTTACTTCGAGAAGGCTTAGATTTACCTGAAGTTGAACTTGTAGCTATTCTTGACGCTGATAAGCAAGGTTTCCTCCGCAGTGAAACAGCTCTAATTCAGACTATTGGTCGTGCTGCCAGAAACATAAAGGGTAGAGTAGTCTTATATGCTGACGAAATGACGCCAGCTCTTGATAAAGCAATAGGAGAGACAAACCGCCGACGTGATTTACAGTTGGAGTATAATAAAAAAAACAACATCACCCCAAAATCAATTGCAAAAGAAATTAAGTCAATTACTGACCAAATGCGCACTAATCATGACGAGACTGTAGATAGTCTGCTTAAGGTTGATATGGACCTTTTCCTAAAAAATCCAAAATCATTTTTGAAAGAAAAGAAGCGATTGATGGACGAAGCCGTGTCAATTTTAGATTTTGAGACAGCAGCTATTTTGCGAGATGAAATAAAGACACTTTTGGACCAACAGCAAAAGAATATAAAAGCTAAAGCAAAGGCGGAAAAGAAGACAAAAAACGTTAATAAATAACCAAAAAAGGTAAAGAAGAGTGTATAATTTAAACAAATGGGTAGCAAGGCAGAAAATAAGCTAGAAAAGAACTTAGGTAAAAAAGTTTCACCAAAAACGGCTGTTAGTCTGAAGCCTAAAAAATCTCAAAAAAAAGTCACCGAGAAAGTAAAAAACCTTAAAAAAGTTAATCTTAAAAAACCTAAAACTAGCTCTAACGTTAAAAAGATCACAACGGAAAATGTCACTGAGGAAATCAAAGTGCCTTCTTCGGCCAGCTTACGTCTTTTAGAAAAAGTTGAGTTATACAAAATGTGGTATGACGAAACCTTACCAAGATATGTAACCAGAGCCACAAAGGTGGCTGGATATGCTTTTGTTTTTGTCGGTATCGCCTTTGCAAGTTTCGGTTATTTAGCAGACAAAGATCTCGGGTTAAATGCAGCAGCACTTTTGTGTAGCACCAGTTTATGTGATGAAGTTGTAGATACACAACTAACACCACAAGCACCGGAAGTTGATTTTCTTAATTCACTACCAAGAACACTAGAATCAAACAATGACATTTTAGTTCAGGTATCAAATAGTAATAATGTTGATGTTTATTTAAATTCAGTTACAGATGGTAGTCAAACATCATTAAAACCAGTTGAAGAAATTGAACTTGGAAAATACCGTTACTTGATACCTGGAAGTAGTTTGTCTTCTGGAACCTATATAGTTTCAGCTGCAACTCGGGCAGAGAATGGAATAGAGTACTTTTTTAAAGGTCCCGAATTTCAAGTAGTAGATAAAGAGGTTGAAGTAACTGCTTTGACACAACTAAGTTTGGAATTAGTTCAAGCTGAAAACATCTCAACGACTACAGACTTAGATTCTTCAACTAGTACTGACGAAGGGGTTGAAGTTGAAGCTGAAGTGGAACCAGAAGACGGAGAAGAAGTAACTGAAGTACCACTGCCAGATCTAAATAAAGATATATTCTCAGTTCGACTTGAAAAGAATAACGGAGCAGAGTTTCTTGAGATTTCAACTGGAAATTTTGCCCCAGACACAGTTCAGGTCTATGGAGTAGTTCCTGGATCTCAAAACAGACTTTATTTAGGAGAAGCTACTTTAGTTCAAAGTATTTGGTATCTAAGCATGTCGGCTCTAGAGTTACCAAGCAGACAAATGTTTATTTATGCTGCTTTTTCAGAAGGAAACACCGAAATACAATCAACCGGTATTAATTACAGACCAAATTTAACCGTGTCGCAAAATAGTCTCCGTGACGAAGACTTAGCAATTTTAGTTAAAAAAGTTAACCTAGCATTAGAAGATATCTCATCTTCAAACGAAGCTAGATTAAGTTATTTTTCAAGTAATAACTCAATTATTGACTCCTCAACAGAGGATCAGCTTATCGACAGTACTCAGACTAATATTATAGAACAAGCCTTAAATGAAAGGTCAGAAGAACTAGACTACCTAACTCTGACATACGCTGCTTCTCTACAAACAGATAGTAGTTTTCTTACTGTATTAGCTAAGGATAACTTAGTAAAATATTATAAAAATCAGCTCTACGCTTCAATAAATGAAAAAAATGGTAGGTACTTGAATTCTGCTTTAGAGACAGTATTTTTAAATCGTCTGGATATTTTGTTAAGTCAGATTGAACAAAAAGAATTACAACTAAAACAATCTTCAAATAATTTAATTGCAAGAGATACAGACTATGACGGAATCTCTGATTATGATGAACTAATAAACTTTAAAACTAATCCAAGTGTCGCTGACACTGATCAAGACGGGATCATAGACGGAGTAGAGGTGATAAATTTGTTTGATCCACAAAATTCAGACGTATCACAGAATCCTGATCCAGCGAACAGTTTAAAAACACAAGTGACTCAAACTAGTGTCATTGACCTTCTTTCTATTGAGCAGCAAATTATAAAAGATCAAAACAAGAATGAGAAGTTTATTTATAATGTTCAAGGTAAAACTTTACCAAATGCTCATACCCATATAATTTCCAAGAATAGTGGAATTATTGGAATTACAAAATCAAATGATGTTGGTAATTTCTCTTACTCACTGGAAAACCAGCCAGCAAATTTACCAGTTACCGTCGTTGCTGCCTTGCCAAATAATGAAGGAAAACTAGTTGTTAGTTCAAATGAATTTACTTATTCTGCTAAAAACACTAACCTAAGCGCAGCTGCATTAAATGGATTAGAATCAGAAATATCTAGAGAAAGAGAAAAGATTGTATCAAGTAGTATTATTATTGGATCAGTCGGTTTGGTTGCTCTTGGTTTTATCTTATTGCTATTGGCACAAATGATCAAAGCTCGTCGTAAATCCCCACTGCTAGTTGAGGGAGTAAAATAAGCTTATTTTGCAGACTAAAGGAATAACCGTTATAATGAGAAAACTTTAAATTCAGCTGTTTGCTGAAGTAGGTTATGGCTGATAAAAAAAATACTAAAAAACAAGCACTGGAGTCAGATACACCTGGAAACAAGATAGTTATTCGCGGTGCCCGTACTCACAACTTAAAGAATATTGATGTTGAGATGCCGCGTGGAAAGATGATTGCTATCACTGGACCTTCTGGTTCAGGTAAGTCATCGTTGGCTTTCGATACTATCTTTGCTGAAGGTCAGAGACGTTATGTTGAATCATTATCTCCTTATGCGAGACAATTTTTAAATAAGCTACAAAAACCAGACGTTGATGAAATTAGTGGTCTCTCGCCAGCTATTTCAATTGATCAAAAGTCAGCCTCTAGAAACCCGCGTTCAACTGTAGCCACTATAACCGAGATCTACGACTATCTTCGTATTCTTTATGCTCGAGTCGGACAACCTTACTGCCTAGATGTAGATGTTCCAATCATGCGTCTTTCTCAAGATGAAATTTTAAGTATTATTCTTCAATCTATTGAAGATAAAGAAGTAAAAGCAGCCGAGAAAAAAAGTTCACAAAAAGTGATGGGTATAGAGCTTTCAAAGGGGCGAGTGTCTATTTTCTCACCTGTAGTAGTAGGACGTAAGGGAGAATACTACCAATTACTTTATGATCTACTTGGAAAAGGATATGAAGTCGTTAAAATTGACGGCGTAGTAAAACAGCTACGAGAGAAAATTGAGTTAACTAAGACAAAAAGGCACGATATTGATGTTTTAGTTGACGAAATATACGTTAGTGAATTTACTGATGATTCACGAAACTCTCGAGAAAGACTTTCTGAAGCAGTTGAAAGAGCCTTAGAAGAATCTGGTGGCCTGGTAAAAATTGAAAGTCCTGATGGTACATCTCGAACGATGTCAGCAAAGTTTATTTGTCCAATAGATGGTTCTTCTTTTCCTGAAGTAGAACCCAGACTATTTTCATTTAACTCACCCTACGGAGCCTGTCCTGAATGTAACGGACTTGGAGTTGTCGGTATCTTTCAAAGTGACGAATGTCCTGTTTGTAAGGGAGCGCGGCTTCGTCCTGAAGCTCTTCGAGTTTATCTTGGAGGTGACGGTAAAAAAGATCTTGGTATCAATATCGTTGCTTTTACTCACATGACCGTCGCTGAAGCGACTAAGTTTATTGACGGACTAAAACTTTCTAAAAAACAACAAGATATAGCTTGGCCAGCTCTTCGTGAAATTATTGAACGGCTTCAGTTTATGAATAATGTTGGTATTCAGTATCTAACCCTAGAACGTCGCGCTAACACGCTCTCGGGTGGAGAAGCACAACGTATTAGACTGGCTTCACAGCTTGGTTCAGGGCTTGTAGGAGCACTATATGTTCTTGATGAGCCGACTATTGGTCTGCATCAACGCGATAACGATCGTTTGATCAAGACTTTGACTGAACTTCGGGATCTAGGTAATACAATTATTGTAGTTGAGCATGATGAGGACACAATCTATGCTGCTGACTATCTGATCGACATTGGACCTGGAGCCGGAGTTCATGGCGGGGAAGTTATGGTGGCTGATTATTTGGATAAACTCTTAGCAGCACCGAAAAATAATACCAAGTCAGTGACCTTAGATTATCTTCGTGGTGATAAAAAAATTGCTGTACCAGATAGACGCGAGAGTGAAAAAGGTTCGATTAAGATTAGAGGTGGAAAAATATTTAATATTAAAAACCTTAATGTTGATATTCCTTTAGGAAAATTAGTTTGCGTTACTGGAGTCTCTGGATCGGGTAAGTCTACCTTCATGTATGAGATAGTCGATCGGAACCTCAAGTCTCGATTAGATAAAAAACATCGTACTCCGCATACATATAATTGTTCAACTTTTACTGGTACAGAATACATCGGGCGTTCTTGCTTGATCGACCAGTCACCAATTGGAAGAACTCCACGTAGTAACCCAGCTACTTACACAGGTGCTTTCACTCACATCCGTGATATGTTCGCAGCCTCAGGCGAAGCTAGAGCCAGAGGTTGGAAGCCAGGGCGCTTTAGTTTCAATGTTAAAGGTGGCCGTTGTGAAGCTTGTCAGGGTAACGGAGAGATCGCGGTAGAGATGCACTTCTTGCCTACAGTTTACGTTACTTGTGATGTCTGTGATGGAAAGCGTTTTACTAAAGAGACTTTAGAGGTAACTTACCGAAAGAAAAATATCTGGGAGGTGTTACATATGACTATTGAAGAAGCACATAGATTCTTTCAAGATGTACCTTCAATTGAAGAACGCCTTGGTTCATTAATTGAAGTAGGACTGGGGTACTTAGAGCTAGGGCAAAGTGCTACCACTCTTTCTGGCGGTGAAGCACAGCGAGTTAAGATCGCTTCTGAGCTCTATAAGCCACATACTCAAAAGACACTTTATATGCTCGATGAACCAACTATTGGGCTTCATTACGATGATGTTAAAAAATTAATTGAAATCCTCCAAAAATTAGTAAACCAAGGTAATTCAGTAATGGTCATTGAACACAATCTAGACTTGGTAAAGTGTGCTGACTACATCATAGATGTCGGACCTGAAGGAGGTTTAGGTGGCGGAAATATAGTTGCCAAAGGAACCCCAGAACAAGTAGCTGCTAATAAAGACTCCTATACCGGACAATACCTGAAGAAAGTGTTGTAAAAAAGTATTATAAAATTTGATTTACTTTCTTAATTCCAAGGCCCGACCTTGGAATTTTGATAACTTGTTTATCTATCATTGAGGATAGATAAATCAAAATTTACATAGACCCGCTCATGGATTTCTATTGAGAATGACAGGATCGTATCATACATGATACGAAGGTCATATCATGTATGATATGACGACTTATTTATACTAAGAGGATATTTTAGGAGAGCGTAGTTTAAAACTAAAAGCAAAAAATCCTAGGGTCACCCTAGGATTTTTTGTTACCTGGAGCTAGTTGTTGCAGAAGAGTGTATTTAAGTTAATAATAAAAGAAATGAAAGCTAGTGATTTAACTAAATATAAACTTCCTAATAATCCAGGGGTTTATTACTTTTTGGGTAAAAATAAAAAAATTCTCTATATCGGGAAAGCTACCTCACTTAAAAACAGAGTCAGGAGCTATTTTTCTAATGATATTGTTGAAAAAAGATCACTCTTGATCAAAAAAATGGTAGACGAGACTCTCTCAATTGAATTTACAGAGACTGACAGCGTGCTCGAGGCTCTTATTCTAGAGACTAATTTAATTCGTTCACATAAGCCTGTTTACAATACAAAAAGCAAGGATGATAAAAGCTACAACCACCTCATAATTACCAACGAAGAGTGGCCTAGGGTATTAGTAGTACGTGGACGTGACATCACCGAAAAATTCTTAAAAGAAGACATCAAAGATAATTTTGGACCTTTTACTAGTCCGACAATGCTTAGAGACGCACTGAAGATAGTTAGAAAGCTATTCCGTTTTTATGATACTAAAGTTTCAGTTGGAACTGAAAAATCAAAATTTTCAAAAGGAATAATAAACTTCAATCGACAGATTAATTTATACCCGGATCCAGATAAGAAAAAAGAATACCAAACGACTATCAGACACCTGCGGTTATTTTTCCAAGGAAAGAAGCAAAAGATTATCTCTGAGTTAGAGAAAAAGATGCATCTATTAGCTAAACAAGAATTGTTTGAAGAGGCAAATCAAATCAAGCGACAGATTTTTGCCTTGCAACACATAGAAGACATCGCGTTAATAAAGAATGACAGAACACCTGACATTGGTACTTTATCCTCTCGAGTTGAAGCATATGATGTCGCCCATCATGCTGGTCAGGATATGGTTGGGGTGATGGTAGTAGTCTCTGGTTCTGAACCCCAAAAAAGTGAATATAGGCGTTTTAAACTAAAGACTGTCAAACAAGCTAATGATCCGGCTGCCTTACGAGAGATCCTTGAAAGGCGTCTAAACCACACAGAATGGCCCCTGCCAGACTTAATTGTGGTTGATGGTAACGAAGTACAAAAGAAAGTAGCTGAGGCAGTACTAAGTGCCCAGGGTTTGCAGATACCAGTTGCAGCTGTTGTAAAAGACGAGAGACATAAAGCTTCAAAGATTTTAGTAAATAGTAACTTCGCTAGTAAGTTTAAGTTCGATATTTTGTTAGCTAACTCAGAATCGCACCGTTTTGCCATAACTTTCTACCGCAAACTAGCCCAAAAAAGAATCCGAAATTAACAATAATTTAATCTACTCCATTTTAGTTTGTGTGCTAAAATTTACTTATGAATCATCTCCAGGTAGCAGTATTAAGAGGTGGACCAAATGAAGCCTATTCTATTTCCATGAAAAGTGGAGCCGCTGTTATTGAATCTTTACTGAAAAGCAATTATCGAGTAAAAGATATTATTGTCACTAAGCAAGGAGAATGGCTTGAAGATGGAGTAGTTAAGAATCCTGAGCTAGTTCTAAAGTCCGTAGACTTAGCTTTTATTGCTCTACATGGAGAATATGCAGAAGATGGCCAGGTACAAAAAATTCTTCAACGACATAACATTCCTTTCACTGGGAGTAATTCATTTTCTTCCGCTATTGCTTTTAATAAAGATTTAACAAAGAAAACTTTATCACCTTATGGTGTTTTAATGCCAGAGTCTAAACTTATAACAAAAGATGATGAGTCGAGCTTAGATAGTATCGCTAAAGAAATTACTGATTCGTTTGGTCCTGAATATATTATTAAACCAGCAAAGAACGGCTCTTCACTGGGCATAAAATTAGTGCGAGCTGGAGAAAATCTAACAAAAGCTATAGAAGGATCGCTCGAAACCTACGATGATATTTTAGTTGAAGAATTTATTCGCGGAAGGGAAGCTTCTTGTGCGACATTGGAAAACTTTAGAAACGACTTAATTTATGTATTTCCAAGTATTGAAGTCATAGTAAGTAGAGATCATCAGTTCTATAACACAACCGCCAAAACTGACAGTAGTTCACTAGAGATCTGTCCAGCTACTTTTTCTTATGGAGAAAGGGCTAAAATTGCTGAAATAACTGCATTAGCTCACCAAGCCCTACACCTATCTCAATACTCTCGGAGTGACTTTATAATTAATAAAAATGGTGTTTACTTTCTAGAAGTAAACACACTACCAAGCTTAGGAAGTGAATCACTTTATCCCAAAACAGCAGCCGCTGTCGGTTTAAAGTTCGATGATCTTGTAGTACACTTAATTCAAACGGCCACACGCTAATTATTAAATATTTAAGTTATCTTTTATGGAAGGAACTAGACATGAAAAAGCTATCGTAGTTATCGCATCCTATGTAATCGGTTTTGTGACAGCCTTTATTCTTTTTGGTAGCCAACTTCCAGTTAAAGAGACTAATGTCGTCTACCTACCACAAGCAAACACAGCCAGTGTTGTAGAAGCGACTTTGCCGGAAGTAAATGAAGCTGTTGTAGAAGAAGCTATAGAACTTGGCACTTCAGTAGAGTATGTCAGTGGCGAACTAAAAATAAGCGTGAACGGGGAAGAGAACCTACTTTCTTTCAACCCAGCCCTAAACAATGGTGATTTTGAAGTTGACGGAATGCTTCAAGGTTATCACTATGGTGACCTTACTTATAAAGTAAGCCAGGATAAATCTTTTGTCTTCTTCTGTGAAGTACATGAAGTCAGTAATGAAAACTGTCATGGATTTATCTATGATGTTGGAGCTGACAGAATCTACCCAATCATCAAAGACGGCTCTCCAGTATTCATTTCTCCAAAGAGCGCTGTACAAGCAATCTGGACTGCTGTAGGTATAAAGATTGGCTCAAATTACTCAGCTAACCCTAGTGCTCCTTGGGTGTTGATTGATGCGGATTCTAAGCTTGACTTACAATAGCAGACCTCGTATTATAGGCGGGTTCACATGTTTTAACTGGGCCCGTAGCTCACTTGGTAGAGCGCCTCATTTGCACTGAGGAGGCAGGGAGTTCGAATCTTCTCGGGTCCACTTCGATAAACAAAAGAACCATCACTTTAAAAGTGATGGTTCTTTTGTTTAGGAAGCAATAGGCATTGCTTCCGTATCGAAATGGAAGACGTAAACGATGTGGCTTTGCCACGAGTGCGTCGGGGTCGAGAACACTTAGTAGATTTAGAGCGTAGCGAAAAAATATACTTAGTGATTCGTGACCACATAAATAACCACTCATGTTGCTTGTGTAATGAGCCGGGGACCCATTGGGCCGGCGAGTCGGGGTCGATGGTACTTAGTAGAATTGGAGTGAAGCGAACAATTATACTTAGTAACCAGTGACCGAATCTTCTCGATGTGGAAGTCGGAGACATGTTTCAGCTTTTCATTAAGCTAAAACGGCCGAGCCGGGGTCGAGAGTACTTAGTAGAATTTGCACAAAGTGCAAAATTATACTTAGTAACTCGTGACCACTAAAATCAATGAGAGTAACCGAATCTTCTCGTTCATAGCCAGTAACTCTTTAAATGTGCTAAAAGTCCATTTCTCTATTTTTAAAGTTCTATAATAAAACTATGGCAAAAACATCAACTGAGAAGAAGAAACTTTTAAAAGAATTAACTACTAAGTTGGATGGATTACAAGAACAGCTAGCTGAAGCAAATAAAAAAGCAGGCTTAGATGAATATGTGCAAATTAAAGTAAAAAAGAATCAAGCCCGCTTTGACAGAATTAAAACAAAAGATAAACCAGATAGATTTGAAGGTAAATTTTTTCTTTTAATTGATATCAAAGCTAAGAAAGAAACCGTCTTTGTACCTACTAGTATCTCTTCAAGTAGAAAACCAACTGGTTTTATGTACCACATAGAGGGAACTGCAGAAGGTTCAGTATCAAGGGCTAGTGTCTCGAGTCGAGGTGAAGGTGTCACCCAAGTTACTGTAGGGACATTGCAATATACTAAAATCCTAGCAGGGAAGACTGCTTCTTTCAGGATTCAGATAGAGATAAAAGGGAAGTCGGCCAAAATCTATAACATTGTGATTAATCGAATTAACTACAAGCTAGGATTAACCGACACTAGGTATCAACAATACATAAAACCAATAGTTTCAGACAAAGTGAAACTTTCCTAGGCTATATTTTTAACTTGAAATATAGAAAAACTGTGCTATAATCTTCTGCATGAATAAATTTAACATGGGAGGTCGAGGGAATCGAGAGACTGAATTTGGTGGCCGACCGAAATCTGATGCTAATTATGGACCAAAGAGACGTTTTGATAGTAAGCCACGACATGATGACAGAGGTGGTCATGGTGGAGGCCGGTTTGATGATCGTCCAAAGCGAGATGTAGAGCTTTTTGATGCAACTTGTACTACTTGTGGAAAGAGTTGCTCAGTACCATTTAGACCAAATGGTGAAAAGCCTGTTTTATGTAAAGAATGTTTTGCAAATAAAAACGCATCACCAGAAGCCACTTTTGGAAAAGGTGATCGACAAAAGTTTGATCGACCTAGTACACCAAGAACAGACTTTACACGACCACAAAACTCACCGGGTAAACAGCTTGATATCGCTGGACTACAAAGACAAATGTCTTCTCTAGACGCTAAGCTTAATGAAGTTGTTCAAATGATTAGAGGTTTGGAAGGGAAGTTACAAACAGCTGCGCCGAAGAAAGAAGTTGTTAAAGTTGCTGAAAAAAAGACTGAAAAGAAAGCTGAAAAACCAAAAGAAAAGCCGGTTGCGAAGGTAAAAGAAGTAAAACCAAAGAAGGTTGTCAAAAAGGCAGTGAAGAAATAGTAAAGAAGAAGTAATAACTAAAAGTATATAAAACAGCATCTGCACAATAGCAGGTGCTGTTTTATATTAGTTCTAGTATAATAACCTCATAAAAATATGAAACTAAACAAAGACCAGATTTTAATCTTAGTGTTTGCGGTCGCTTTTTTTGTATCGACTTTTTTATACTTTCAGTCTCTAAACACAATAAAGTTCATGTATGAGGAATCTACAGTTCATAGTTTGGAAACAGAAGTTGTTATTGACCCTAATACAGAGCTACCAAAGACACCAGAAGTCATCTCTGCGCCTATTAACACAGCCACAACTACACCAGAACCAATTAAACCTAAGCCTGTAGAACCTGTAGTTGATAATAAATGCTATGTAGGTGGTTGTAGTAGTCAGCTATGTGGAGATGCTTCGATAAAAGATATCGCTACTACCTGTGAGTGGAAGGAAGAATATGCCTGCTATCGAGAACCTAATACAACCTGTGAAAGACAAGTAAGTGGAACGTGCGGCTGGACTAAAACAGAGGAACTAAACAGTTGCTTACTTGGAGCCCAAGGGGCGACTGAGAGCTCTGCAACTTCTTACCAAATCATCTAGTTTCTTCTAATAATTTCCAGGAGAGTGTCCCTAGTTGCCTCCATCTCTGCTTTATTATTTGCTTCAACATTTAGGCGCATTACGGGATCATTAGCGGAAGGTCTAACGTTACACCACCAGGTTTTGTTTTCAAGCGAAAGACCGTCTAATTTTGAAACAACTGACTCAGGAAAAGCTTTGGCAATATCTGAATAAATAAGTGCAGAAGGTCTTGTAATAGAGCTATTAATTTCACCTGAGTGGTGAAATTGATTGATCTCACTAATTAGAGTACTTAAAGTTTTTTGTTCACTTTTAAGTAATTCCATTATTATAAAAGCCGGCAGTGGACCGCCTTCTGAGAAAAAAGTGTCTCTAAAGAAGAAGTGTCCAGATAGCTCAACTCCTAGGGCGGCATTTTCTTTGCGCATTCTAGTGCGAATATTTGTATGACCGACTTTTTCACGAATGGCAGTACCACCTAGTCTTTCAATTTCTTTAACTAATGAGTTTGAGGATCTAATATCACAGACTATTTTTGAACCCGGGTATTTCTTGAGGATATAGCGAGCTAGAAGAGTCCCGATTAAATCGCTTGGTACAGGATTTCCTTTTTCGTCGACAAATCCTACTCTGTCAGCATCACCGTCAAAAGCGACTCCTAAGTCAGCCACAAGGCAAACAACTTCTTTACCTAAAGGTTCAAGTGCTTCGAGTTTAATAGGATTGGCTTCGTGATTTGGACAGGTGTGATCAAAGTTATCAAAAATAGTGTGAACTTCAATGTCCGGCTCGAAAGCTTTGAAAGTGTCAATTTCAAGCACCCCGATCATGTTAGCTGGGTCTATAACTACTTTAAGTTTTGATCCTGTTAGATCGTGATCGGTTTTAAATTTATTTATCCAGTCCTTTTGCAATGAATGCTTAGAAATCTCCCCATGAGTCACTGCTTCAGAGAAAGTGTGTGTTCCAACAATATCTCGGATTATTTGCAAGACGTCGCTGGTAACCGGTTTAGCGTCTTCAACAGTGATTTTGAGACCATTATAGTTTGACGGCATATGAGAAGCGGTGATCATTACCGTCATGTCAACATCTAAAGTGCCCCCAATGTAGTAAGTCATTGGTGTTGTGCATAGACCAAGATCTATTACATCAACTCCATCTTCGACAAAACCTTTACTTAAAGCATTAAATAAATTATCAGCCGAGGGTCTGATATCGTATCCAATTGCAACATTTTTAATTGCATAATGCTTTTTTAACGCTTTAGCTATTTTATAGACCTCAGCATCTGTTATTTCCTCAGGATATTTTCCGCGAATATCAAAATCTCGATAAATTGTTTTTTGATGATCAAATGACACAATAATTTATATTAGTAATAACATTTTACACGTTACTTGTAGGTTAGCCAATTTCAGTAGTAAACAAGGCCAGTTAGAAAAAGTTCACTTACTTGCTATTATATAGACATGGAAACAATAACAATTCTAGTTGGTGTGCTGCAATCAATGGGTATTTCTTTAGGAGTTGGAGGTTCTACTTTAGCCATCTTAAATTTCTTCTATGCTATTTCTGACGGGAAGATTGACGAGACGGAACGAAACTTTATGGGTATTACTTATACGGTTTTAAGAGTGGCGATGGGAGTGATTTTATTCACTGCATTAGCAGTAGCTGCAATCGGGTACAGTGCTATAGGAACAGAATTTTTTGGAAACTATATAATTGCCCAAGCAATTTTGGTCTTTATGTTATTTTTTAATGCGTTTCTAATGACCAAGAGAGTAATGCCAAGTACCTTTGGCCCAGCGATTCAAGCCTCTAGTTGGTATTCTCTCGGCTTTTTAGCTGCTTTTATGGCTCAAGGAATAACTAACATCAGCATCTGGGTCTTTTTGTTTGCTTACGCAGCTCTAATCTTCTTTGCTATCAGTTTGATAAATGGTGTAATGGCTTATCTAAAAGCAAAAAGACTAGAACAAGATTCTAGCCCTTCAGCTTAAAAATCATTACCAGATTACTTTGTCAGAGTTCCTGGTCGCTTACTGTAGATAATAGGGATTAGAATCAATGTAATGACCACAGAAAAGGCCAGTCCAAACATCACCGCATAAGCAAGTGGTGCCCAAAGATCACCCGCATAAGTTAGCGGTATCATACCGATGACTGTTGTTAGCGTAGTCAAGAGAATCGGCCTTAGTCTACTGCTAGCTGAGTCCAAGACAACATCCTTGATTGGCATTTCCGGATACTTGCGCCTAGCTTGGTTCATACTATCAATCAGTAGGATAGAGTTATTTACTACAATACCAGACAGTGCAATAAAGCCCATGATAGAAGGGAAGGAGAGAGGGTTCTGAGTGATAGCTAGACCAAACATAATACCAATAAGCGAATATGGCAAAATTGATAGAACGTAGCGCATGTGGAGGTATGAATTAAATTGCAGAGTTAATACTCCAACCATTAAAACTATACCGACAATCAAGGCGAAAAGCATTTCGGCAAAAGCTTGGTTTGATTCATCAGACTCACCCCCGCCAGTACTAATAATCACCGTATCTGGCACATCTAGTTCATTATTGATGCGCTCGAGAGCCATCGCTTGAATTTCACGTGCATTACCATCTCCAGTAACGTCAGCTGTTACTGTCACCACCCGTTTTCTATCTTCGTGATTTATCACTGAACTCGATTCTCTTAAACTAATTGTCACTAGCTCAGACAAAGCAACACCCCCATTTTGGGTTGGAATACTGATATTAGAAAGATCAGCAATAGACATGGTACTGGCTGTATCATTTTGAACGGTAGTTGAATTATTTACATTGAGTTTAACCATCACCTTTATGTCTTCGTCTAAGGTTGTCAGAGAAGTGGCTTCAGTACCAAATACAGCGGTTCTAGCAATCTGTGAGATAGCGAAGGGATTAAGTCCAAGTGAAGCTGCTTTTTCACGGTCCAAATCGAGGACAAACTCCGTACTATTGTTATTGGTACTAGTTTCAACGTTAACCACATTATCTAGAGAACTAAATATTTGAGACGATTGATTAGCTAGTCTAGTAATTTCCGCTAAATCATCACCAAGAAACTTCACAATAATCGCTGCTCCCGTTGGTGGTCCATCACTCGGTTGGTTAACAGTCACTCTAGCGTCATTAAAGGGAGAAAACTTATCTCTTAAGTCTTCTACAATTTCTGTACTGGTTCTTTCTCGATCAAGCTTTAAATTTATGAAGATGTTAGCAAACTTTTCTCCAGTGCCACCACCAACAAACTGACTACCGCTGCCAACAGTTACAGTAAATGACTCAATTTCATTTTCTTGATACAAAACTTCCTCAACTCTCCGTACTACTACATCAGTGATTTCTTTAGTTGTTCCTTCTGGTTTTTCAACTTCAACAATAATAAAGTCGACATCACTTTGTGAGAAAAAGGTCACTTTTACTAAATTAAGTGCTGGGACTAGAGTATTAGCCACCATAAAAGAAACAGCTACAGTGACAAATAGTGTAGGTATAAAGATAAGTGAGCGTTTCAAACTACCAAAACCCTTTTGACGTTGATAGGTAGCTAACCTGACTAATACTATATAAGTAATTGGAGCTGCAATAATACCGCCGAATAAGTTTACCGGTAAGAAGAGAGCGAGTACCAGAAGTGCAAATATCAGGGCTAAGAACTTATCTTGTTTTTTAGAATCATCTAGATATGATTCTAAAAACTTTCTATATTTACTCTCGGCCGCATGAGCATACTCAACTTGTTTCTGCTCAAATTTAGTAGCACTGCGTCGTTTAAGAAAAGTAGCTGCAAATAAAGGCAACATTGCCAGAGCAACAAATAATGAAGCAAAAAGTAAGAAGATTAGAGTGAAGGGAATACTCGAGATAAACTGACCAATCACACCAGAGACAATAAAGAGCCCAACAAACATAGATACTGTCGTCAGTGTGCCTGAAATAATTGGACTAGAAAATTCCTTGGTAACTTGGGTTGCTGCCTCTAGTTTGTCAATCAGGGGATTGTCTTTCATTTTTTTGTTTATTCCCTCTACCACCACAATCGCTGAGTCAACTAAAATACCAATACCCAAAATGAGAGAAAAAAGACTGAGAAAATTGATAGTATTACCTGAAAAATAAAGTCCAATAAAACCAAACAGGAAAGAGAGAGGAATAGCTAGACCAGCCAAAAACCCTTCGCGCCAGCCAATAGTAACTATCAAGAGAAGGACTACTAGAATGACAGTTTGTACACCAGAACTGGAGAGTCTAATTAGATCTTTTTTAATTTGATTACCGGCATCAAGAATAGTTTTTGTGGTTGCTCCAGCCAAAATACCTTCTGGCTGCTTGAGATCTTCTATCAGTCGGTTCACTTCATTGGCAATCACTGTGATATCACCACCAGATCTCTTATATACATCAAATGCAATTGAGTGAACTGATGGTTTTTGCTCTACACTTAGTCTAGAAATTCTAGTAGCCGGAGCTAAGCCGTCTTCAATAACAGCAACGTCTTTTAAAAATACCGGTTGGCCACCACGGGTTGTGATAGCAATGTTTCTAATCTCTGAAGTGTCATTAATATCTCCCTCAAAAGCAACGTTGTACGATACTCCGTCATTTACAATCTGTCCGATTGGTAAAGTAAGATTGGAGTTTCTCACTGCATTAATAATCTCACTAAGAGATAGGTCGAATCTAGCTAAAGACGCTTGATCAACAATAATCGCAACCTCCCGGTCTCTAACCCCACTTACTTCTACTCGGGAAACACCACTAACTGACTCAATAGCTGTTTCCACTTTTTTTGATAAAGCAGTGAAGTCAGTGTCGCTAATATCTAAAGCGACAGCAATGGTTAAAATCGGTTGGTCAACAAAATTAACTTCAGACACGAAAGGGTCGTTAGCATCAGAAGGTAAATCTTGCTTTATACGATCAACAGCGTCTTTAAGATCGGCAATAGATTCGTCCAAATCAGCTGAGGCTTCAAATTCAACCACGACAGAAGACAATCCTTCTCTAGAAGTGGAAGTTATTTTGGAAACATTTTCAAGATTTGTTAGACCTCTTTCAACCTCATTAGTCACTAATGATTCTATATCAGCAGCTGGTGCCCCAAGTAGAGTAGTAGTCACTATTCCAACAGGAATCACCACCTCAGGTGAAGATTCTTTTGGTATTGCAACTAATGAGTAAGTACCAATACCCATTAAGGCTAATAAAATCAAATACGTGAAGCGATTGTTCTTAATAAAAAATTCCCACATAACTAATTTTTTACTTCAACTTGAGTCCCTGCTAACAAGCCACGCGCATCAACTACAAACTCATCATTGGCACTAAGTCCTTCTAAAACAACAACTGAGTTGCCGCTAATGCTCCCTAGTTTTACTGGCAGGTTTACCAACTTACCTTCACGAACTGTAAAGATAGAGCCGTCTTCAATCTCAAACTTAACGGCTGTTAGAGGTACCCTGATCTCTTTAAGGGTAGTGGTAGCTTCTTCACTATAGTTAGTTATCTTTACTGTGTCTCCATTTTTAATATTGGCATCCTCAGTAGCAATACGTACCTCTGTCTTTCGTGTTGCACTATCAACCCCTGGGGCAATTTGAGTGATGGTACCTTCGTAGTTATTTTCAATAAGTACTTTATCACCGATGTTCAAAACACTCCTTTCCAGATCACCGACAAAAGTAACCACTTCTAGAGCTGAGTTGTTAGCTACAACTGCTACATTTGTAAACGCTGAAATAAAATCGCCACTTTGTATTGATATAGAGTTGACAGTGCCACTAATTGGAGTTCGGAGGATTGTTTTAGCATAATTAGCTTGAGCTGCTCTAAGAGAACCTAAAGCTTGCTTAAGTTGAGCTTCAGACGCCGAAGCAATACCGCCAGTGGCACTGATTTGAGCTTTCTCCAAACCTTCTTCTGCTGACTTAAGTGCAAGGAGATTTCTTTCTAAGTTGCTGATAGTAGAAACTAGAGAACTTCGAGCTGTATTTAAATCACTATTGAGTTGAGTTTTTTGTGGTTCAGTAAATTGGTCGTTGTTTTTTAAATCATTTACAACATCTAAAAAGATATCAGTAACAGTTAAAATTCGCTTAAGTTGAACAGTTGCATACTCTGCAGTTTCTTTTAGATTGGCTTCAGAAGAAGCAAGGAGGGAATTACTTTGTAGTTTTGGAAGTACAGTTTGAAAATCTAATCTCTCACTTCTTAAAAATTCACTATTTCCTAAAGTATTTATTCTTAGTGAAGGGTAAGTACTGTTTGGTCCGGCGTAAAAGTTACTATCAAGAGTATTTATTACAACACTCTGAGCGGTGGTATATGCAGTGCTAATAGACACAGACAATGTGTTTTTAGCGTCAGATAGTCTTATCTCTGCCTCCTTGGTACCAACAACACTTGATGCGGCTGCGGCTTGTGCAGCCTCGTATACTCCTTCAGCTTGAAGTAATTGAGCGCGCTCACTGGCATTTTCGATGGTAACCAAAATTTGACCAGCTTGTACTTGCTGACCAAGTTTTGCATTGACACTTGTCACCCGACCACCAACTTCTGCAGTGATCTCTGCTTCAGTAAAAGCGCGGACTGAGCCTATAAGAGACAAGGTACCAGCATCTGTATAGGCCAGCGGTGTTGTTACAGTCACCAGAGGGAATTTTTCGTCTTTGGCTGTAGTAGTATCAGAACCATTTCCGCCCCTAATAATTAGCGCTAAAATAAACACTGCCAAAACACTCAAGATAGCTTTAGTATATTTGTAACTCCATACTTTTCTTAACATAGCCAGTGATATTTAGATTATTCAAACTTTTATAAAAAACAAAGATAACACAAAAAAAGCTTTTTGTCTATGTATGTATTTTAATTTACTCATAGTTACTAATACGTAATACATAAGTAGATATTTCATAGACCACGTCTATATCGTATGTTAAAATCTCATCACTATGTTTGGAAAAATAAAACAATTTGCCCTGAAGAAGGTTTTGCAGTCACAAATGAAAGACGCTCCACCAGAGCAACAAAAAATGATCCTGGAGATGGTGGAAAAAGATCCGGCTCTATTTGAAAAAATAGCTAAAGAGATGCAAGCTGAACTAAAAAGTAATGGAAACAATCAAATGGCAGCAGCTATGAAGGTATTGCCAAAGTTTCAAAAGGAAATAATGACTGCAATGAGTCCGGAAATGAAAGATCAATTAATGAAAATGCAAGCCGGTTCTCAAGGAAAATTTAATCCAAACGGTTCGATTCGTCGCTAGATTTAATTGACGCAAGTTTGAGTAATCAACAAGTCGCAAGCTACGCTTGCGACTTGTTCCGTTATACTTAGACGATATGCAAAACCCAAAAAATATTCTGGTCCTTTGCGGACATCCCGATAAAGATTCTTTCACTGGTACAGTGGCAGATCATTATCAGGTGGGAGCAGAAGATGCCGGACACAATGTAGAAAGAGCAAATCTAGGTGACCTACAGTTTGACCCAATTCTTCACAAAGGATACAAAGAAATTCAACATCTTGAACCAGATTTAATAGCCCTCCAAGAAAAGTTTAGAGCAGCTGATCATATTGTTATTGTTTACCCAAACTGGTGGTGTTCAATGCCAGCTTTACTCAAAGGACTATTTGATCGATTCTGGTTGCCTGGTTTTGCTTTTAACTTTAACAAACAAACTAAGAAAATTGAGCAACACTTAAAAGGGAAGACAGCTAGAGTAATTATTCTTTCCGGCTCTCACAGTCCGTTCAAGACTTGGTGGCAGTTTGGTGACTACACAAACGAAATCCAATACGGCATCATGGAGTTTGCAGGTATTCGTACCGAAGTAAGCTCATTTGGTCCATGTGAGAAGGTGACTGATACAGTCAGAGGTAAGTGGCTAAAAGAAGTTGAAAATCTAGGAAAGAAGTCTTGTTAGAGAATTTAATCTTTAGTTAAAAGAAAAGAAATCGTTGTCTCTGACAGCGATTTCTTTTACATAATCTAGCTTCCTCTTCCGTAAACTTCTTTAAGTTTGGCTACGTGTTCTGCATAAGTTTCAGTGCAGTAAAATTTTCCTTTTGCGTCATGGAAATAAAACATGCAGTTTGTCTGCCTGGGATTTAGAGCCGCAATGATTGATTCAACAGATGGGTTTGCTATCGGTCCTGGTGGTAGACCAGTGTTTTCATATGTATTGTAAGGAGACTCAATAAACTTATCTTTTGGTACAACTTTAGGCCACCATTTTGCTTCATAACTTTGACTACCTCTAGCGTATTGAAGAGTAGCGTCCAACTGAAGAGGCATATCTATAAATAGTCGATTCCAAATGATACCCGAGATATAACGCATATCAACAAAGTCATAAGCTTCTCTTTCAAGTAACGAGGCAACTGTTAAAGCTGTATTAAGTGGAACCTTTTCAATAACTTCAATTGTATATCGTTCCAAGACCTCTTTTTCAAATCGCTCATATAAAAGATCAGCCACCATTTCAGGAGTTGCATCATAAGGAACAACATAACGACCAGGATAAAATTTTCCTTCAGACAAGGTAGGTTCAGCTTCGCTTATATAAAGATAAAATAACTCACTCTCTTCTTCATTCCATTTTAAAATATCAGTAAAGTTTTTGACAATTTCTTCTTGTCTTTCTCCAGAATATATAACTAAGATACGGCTAACTGATGAAGCTAAGTTTTGATACCAGTCCCACTGTACTAACTTAGCCAGAAGACGATCAAAAAATTGATCTTTTCTAGAATTATTTTGATCAAAAGATAGATTACTCTCAATGTAAATATCAAGGTCAGGATACTCAGTTATTGATTCTGCTTTTAAATCAACTCCAGTTGGGAATGGTGGTGGCAGATCCAATTCTTCTGACTGTGATATTTTTTCCTCAGTTAAAAGAGCTGGTTTAATGACAAGCTCTCTGGTTAAAAAATATACTGCTGCAATAAACACAAAAACAATCAGTACAACTGCGATAGTTAACTTGATTATTATTTTCCGCGGACTATAAAAAGCCATAAGTATTACTCAATATTGTACACCAATAAGTGTTATTTCAGAATCTTATTTAAAAGAAACTAATCGTCATTTAGTTCTTCAATTCGTTCAACCTGAGTTAGTTTTTCAGTCATCTGTTTGTGAAGGTTTATTCTAAAATCTACATCCTTTACTAATGCCTGCTGCTCTATTAACTTACCTTGAGTTAGAGCAATAACTTCTAAGTGATACTCTTTATCAGACTTGGTGTGGCGTTTTTTGTCAGTATAGTTATTTATATAATCTTTTAGTTCACTTAGAAACAACGTAGTATTTGAAATACTGTCTTCAAGATCAAATTTAATCTCTTCAACTTCTTCTAGCCAGTCATCCCAGTAGGATGAAAAGGATCCGTATTGTTTGTGAAAATCTGATTCGACTGAGCTGATGGATTTTCTACAATAAACAGCCCGAGCCTGACATTTACTCAAAAATGATTGATTTTCGATTAGTAATTGACTTAGCTTTTCCATACACTCAATACTATCATTTTTGTTCCTGGATTTAGCCATTTTTATTAAAATATGTGCTTAAGTTGTATTTGAACCTACTCAAGCTATAATAGAGCCATGCAAAACACGGAAAAACCTTCAATAATGCCAAGTGAAGTTCTAGACTCACAAAGAAAGTTTCATTTTATATCAGGTCTACCAAGAAGCGGGTCCACTCTTTTGTGTAATATCCTTAACCAAAACCCTCGTTTCCATGCTACTGCAACCTCTGGAGTACTTGATATGCTTCTGGCTATCAGAAACAACTGGAACGCTATCGCTGCCTTTAAAGCAGTACGAAATAACCCCGCTAAACTGAGAGTTTTACGGGCAATGCTGTTTTCTTTCTACTCTGACATAAAAGCACCTGTTATTTTTGATAAATCACGCGGTTGGCCAGGCTTTTTGGAAATGGGGGAAGAGATACTAGGTCATAAGGCCAAAGTACTGGTTTGTGTTAGAGATATTCGCGACGTACTTTCTAGTTTTGAAAAATTATGGCGCAAAGAATCTAGAACAGGGCAGATATCTCAAGAAAAACAACACCCAAATGAATTTCAAACAGTTGAAGAGCGTTGTAAGGTCTGGTTAAAAACCAACCAACCTATCGGAAGTGCTTACAATCGCGTCAAAGACGCCTTACAGCGTGGGTATGGAGATAGAATGCACTTTGTTTTTTTTGATGAACTAACTACCAACCCTACAAAAGTACTGGATCAGATTTATGCTTTTCTCGGTGAAAAAAAATACCCTCACGACTTTACAAATGTTGCCCAAACAACAATCGAGGATGACTTTTTCCACGGCTTTACTGATCTCCACACAATCCGCCAACATGTTAAGCCGGTTAAATCTGACTGGAGAGACGTTTTAGGTAACTTTGCAGATGAGTATGCAAAATTAAATTTCTGGGAAAAGGGAAGGAAGCAATAGTCTACAAGAAACTTAATATAAATTTATCTATATTGTTTTTGTTTATTTATCTGATACTCTTGCGTCTATATGTCATTATCTGTTGGAATAGTTGGTTTACCAAACGTAGGGAAGTCTACGCTTTTTACTGCCCTTACTAAAAATGAAGTATTAATTGCCAACTATCCTTTTGCAACTATCGATCCATCAGTTGGAGTCGTGGCTGTTCCAGATGGTCGTTTAGCTGCCTTATCAAAGATATCTGGTTCACAGGAAATCATTCCGGCCATTGTAGAATTTGTTGATATTGCAGGGTTAGTAGCTGGTGCTGCTTCAGGAGAAGGATTGGGGAACAAATTTCTAGCAAATATTCGTGAGACGGACATGATTGCAGAGGTGGTCCGTATTTTTGAAGATAGTGATATCCACCATGTCTCTGGGGGGATTAATCCACTTTCTGACATTGAAGTGATTAACTTAGAACTTATTCTGGCTGACGCTGAAACTGTAGAAAAAAGGTTAATGAACGTTGAGCGTGACGCAAAGCGCGGTGATAAGACAGCTGTTATTGAACAAGGAGTATTAGCTCGCCTCAAGCCACACCTAGACGGTGGAAACCTAGCTAATATGCTCGAAGTTACTGAAGAAGAAGCTAAGATAATCAAGGGACTTCACTTACTGACAATGAAGCCGTTCTTGTATGTCTGCAACAAAAAAACAGACGCCTTTAATCTTGATGAACAAAATGATGAAAGGTGGCAAAATCTAGTTGAATATTTTGAGAGAACTGGAGCTGAATATGTTGTGGTTGACGCTGGAATGGAACATGACTTACGTGACATGAGTGATGATGAAAAAAACGATTTTAGAAGGGAATATGGAGCTCAAGGAAGCGGTGTTGAGAGTTTGATCCGTGCTTGTTACAACCGTCTAGGATTAATGAGTTATTTTACGACTGGCGAAAAAGAAACCCGCGCTTGGACAGTTCCAATTGGTTCACCAGGACCAAAAGCTGCAGCTGCAATACATACAGATTTTGAAAAGAAGTATATCCGAGCTCAAGTTGTTACTTTTGACGACTTAGTAGAGTGTGGTTCACTTAAAACTGCTCGTGAGGAAGGGAAGCTGCGTACAGAAGGCAAGGATTATATAGTAAAAGACGGCGACGTGATTGAGTTCATGATTTAGCCAAAGAGATATTTCCTTACTAATCCGAGGTTAAGAAATTGATGTATGGAGTGCTATCATTTGCAATTTTCAGACATTTAGACTACAATTTATTTTTAGATTAGTTCTGTTAATGAACTGCTCTTTTCTCCAGCAAGGACATCCTCATGGACGGCCAAACGCAACTACCGCGAAGCTATACGCAGCAACTTAAGCCAGAGATGAGGATTGTCACTGGGCCTGATTTGAGCACAAAAACCCTAGCAGCTTTCAAAAACCCCTGGCCGCGCTCGCTAGTCGCTCCCAGGGTCGAAGAACTTGGTGTAGTTGTAAACTACTACCCATTTATCAAGGACCCTGTCGAAGATAATGGCTATTATTTATCAGTGAAGCACTCTGATGGAACAATAGCCATCTATTACAAAAGCGACCTTCAGACATGAAAGAATGACAAAGCCGCCCGATATTTATCGGGCGGCAATTTGTTATCAGAATTAGCTTAGATTTGTTGGAGGATTCATCCTTTGAACTGGACTGACTACATTTGGATTCCACTTGGCGTCAATTTTCCCGTTATCTTTCTCAAATTCTTCGATTTGGTGAGTTAGATACTGTTGCAAGCGCTTAGCGTGTTGTGGTGTGAAGGTATAAAGAGTTCCTTGAGTACCTGAACTAAGACCAATAACAAAATACTCTGGAGTAAAGCCAACGCTAACACTTTCACAAAACAATTTTGGCGCTTTTTTAAGATCATCTGATTTCATATTTATACAGTATGGCATAGCTTTACGTCCTTTCCAAAAGAGAGCATACTTATAGTCATATGGAAAATAACACAGCAAAAAACTTTGTCCTACAACTAGGATCATTAGTAACTTTATATTTATCAATCACATTTTTAATTGTTTTACTTTTTAGTATCATCAATTTACTTTACCCTGATGCTATTGATAGTTATTGGCAAGTAGAAAGTTCTAGAGAGAGCCTAAAAATAGCCATTGCTATGTTAGTTGTCTTTTTTCCTACATACTTGGCTTTGACACGTAAAGTAAATAAGATTCACCGACAAGAAACTAATCATGTATACCTGGGACTAACAAAGTGGCTAATCTATCTGTCGCTACTTATTGGTGGAGGAGTACTTCTTGGTGATTTGGTTAGTATCATCCTAGCTTTTCTAAACGGTGAAATCACTACTAGGTTTATCCTAAAGGCAGCTGTCTTACTTGTAGTTATCGGTGCTGCTTTCTACTATTACCTCCAGGATACTCGTGGCTATTGGTTAACTAGAGAAAAGGAATCAAAAATGTATGCCCTAGGAGCAATTGTTGTAGTACTAGCATCCCTTGTTTTTGGTTTTATGCAGACAGAAAACCCAACAGAAACACGAGAAAGAAGATTAGATCAGACACAAATTAAAGATTTGAGACAAATTCAATGGCGAATAGAGGAGAAGGTGAGTATTGATAGTAGTGAGTTGCCGAGAACACTTGAAGAACTATATGGTGAATTTCCTGTACCAGCGGCTCCAGAAGACCGTCCAGACTATATTTACGAAGTAACTGAGACCGGTTTTAAACTTTGCGCTTATTTCTCAAGTAATTCAAACGACACACAAGAAGACTTCTACTATCGACCAGTGATGGATAAAGACGCTCTGATTAAAAATGCAGAAAACTGGAACTACAAGCAAGGAAATTATTGTTTCGATCGGGTCACTGAGTAGTTTGTAGTTAATTATATTTCGTTTTTACATAGCGACAGTATCGTGGCATACTGTTAGTTCGTTAGTGATAATTTCTTGTTATGCATAAAAAATTCGACTCAGCTGAAATTGAAAAGAAGTGGCAAAATACTTGGCGTGAGAAAAATATCTATAAAGTAGACGAAGTGTCTAATAAACCGAAGACTTATGTGCTGGATATGTTCCCTTATCCCTCTGGAGAAGGATTGCATGTTGGCCACCCAAAAGGTTATATCGCTACTGACATTTACTCCAGATTCAAAAGAATGACCGGACATGAAGTCTTGCACCCCATGGGTTGGGATGCTTTTGGTCTACCGGCTGAGAATTATGCTATCAAAAATAAAGTTCACCCTAGTGCAGCAGTAGCAACAAACGTAGCCCGCTTTAAAAAACAGCTTGAAATACTTGGTTTTGATTATGACTGGGATCGTGAAATAAATACCACCGATCCAGAATTTTATAAATGGACACAGTGGATATTTATCCAGCTTTTCAAAAAAGGTTTAGCAACTCAAAGTTATGAACCGATTAACTGGTGTCCTGGTTGTCAGACCGGTCTAGCAAACGAAGACCTGGAGAGTGATGGTAGTTGCGAGCGTTGCGGTTCAGTAGTGGAAAAAAAACCAATGCGGCAGTGGATCTTAGATATCAAAGCTTACGCTGATCGTATGTTAGAAGATCTAAACACCCTAACTTGGCCAGAACATATCAAAGAAGCACAGAGAAACTGGATTGGCAGAAGCGAGGGCGCTGAAATAGATTTCACACTTTCTACCTCTGACAAAGTTACAGTATTTACAACTAGGCCAGATACGCTTTTTGGCGTTACTTATTTAGTGTTAGCGCCTGAACATAATTTAGTTTCAAAGAACAAAGGGTTAATTAAAAATTGGAATGAAGTAGAAGCCTATATTAAAAAGACAGCTGAAAAAAAGGAGATGGACAGACTAGACGACACCAAGGAAAAAACTGGAGTGTTGCTTGAAGGCGTAACTGCAACTAACCCCGTAAATGGGGAAGTTATTCCTGTTTATCTAGCTGACTATGTACTCGCTAGTTATGGAACTGGAGCTATTATGGCTGTACCAGCGCATGATGAGCGCGATCATGCTTTTGCTAAAAAATTTGGATTAAACATTATTGATGTTGTTGCTCCTTACGTAGTTTTAACGGGAAAGGATGCTCCACAAACAGACAAAGATATCCATCAATTTAAAGCGTCTACGGTTATTGCTAAACATTGGTCTGAAGATAAATACTATGTGGTAACTTTTACAGATAATTTATGTGGATTTGTTGGAGGGAGTAGAGAAGAGAATGAGACTGGCGAAGAAACTGCCATACGTGAACTAACTGAAGAATCTGGCTACACGGAGATTAAAAATATTAAGTACATATCCTCCCAGTACAGTCGTGGATATAAGTCAAGAAAGAGTAGAGAAGAATTATGTTCAGATACATGTTACTTAATTGAACTAAGTGGTGATACTAGAAGAGAAATAATTGATGAAGAAACAAAGAAAGGAACCTGGTGTTCTGCAGAAGAAATACTTTCAAATAAAAGTTTCTTTAATCATCATTTAGAATTTTTTAAACTACACCTAAAAAATAGAGTCTATACTGCGGAAGGAAAATTAATAAACTCAGGAGAATTTGACGGAATGAACTCAGAAGAGGCTGGAGAAGCAATAGTTAAAAAAGTTGATGGAAGAATAGCAAAAACTTACAAAATAAAAGACTGGGTATTTAGTAGACAAAGATACTGGGGTGAACCAATTCCTGTCGTACACACTAAAGAAGGTGCGGTATATCCTATTGCCCAAAATCAGCTACCAGTAACGCTGCCTGAAGTTGAACACTATGAACCGGCTGGAGATGGACAATCGCCCTTAGCTACAATTGAAAATTGGGTTAATGTCACCGGCTATGTAACTGAGCAAGGAGACTTTATTGTTTCAGACACAGCTCCAGAAGGAGTAACTTTAATTGAAGCTAAACGCGAGACAAACACCATGCCTCAGTGGGCTGGTTCTTCTTGGTATTACCTTAGATACATGGATCCAAGAAATACAAGTGAACTTGTGTCTAAAGAAATAGAAAAAGCTTGGGCTCCGGTTGATGTGTATGTTGGCGGAGACCATGCTGTTAGACACCTAATATATGCTCGTTTTTGGCATAAATTCCTATATGATATTGGAGTAGTCAGTACTATCGAACCATTCCAGAGGTTGGAATTTTTAGGGTTTATCTTAGCGGAGGATGGTCGCAAAATGAGTAAGAGGTGGGGGAATGTGATCAATCCTGACGATATTGTAAAACTTGTTGGAGCAGATACACTTAGAGTCTACGAGATGTTTATGGGTCCGTTTGAAAACACCATCGCCTGGAGTCAGGACGGTTTAGTTGGTGCTAGACGCTTCTTAGAGAGAGTTTATGGCCTAGATTCTCATATAACTGAGCAGGAAAATCAGTCTGTAACCACACTTTTACACAAATCAATCAAAAAAGTGACTGAGGATATCGAAGGATTTAAATTTAATACTGCCGTCAGTACGATGATGATCTTTATTAATAAGGCAGAAAAGGAGGGTGTCAGTGAAGGCGGTTACCGTCAGTTTTTAAAACTATTGGCACCCTTTGCACCACACCTCACAGAAGAACTTTGGCATCAAAATGGACAGAATGTCTCAATTCACCTTGAGACTTTTCCAGTTGTTAACCCAGATTTGATTGTGGACGAGAGTGTTACTATTGGCGTTCAGATCAACGGAAAACTCCGGGGATCAATCACAATCTCCCCAACAGCAACTGAAGAAGAGGCCTTGGCAGAAGTTGATAATAACCATGATTTAAAGGCTAGAATAGCCGGTACAGCAAAAATTAAGACTGTTTATGTTCCGGGTAGAATCTTAAATATGATCGTTAAAGAAGCGTAATGTATGCGCGCTAAAATCATCGGATTTGTACTAGATATTTAAACCCACATTTACTTGTTGACCTATTCAGCTAGTCATGTTATAAATATAGCCACGCATTGAGGAAACTAATTGGCAAACTTAAAAATTTTATGATTTCATTTAAACCAAAGCAGATCACAAAGTCACTTCTAAGTGTTTTACCTGAACGAGCTCGAGATGTCTTGAGTAAGCGTTATGGTTTAGGTACTGACGGTGAGACTTCAACTCTTGAGTCTATTGGACAATCTTACGGGATCACTCGTGAGCGAGTTCGTCAAATTGAAAACTATGGTATTCAATCAATTCAAAAATCTGAGGAATACAAGAAACATTATGACCTTTTTATTGAAGTCCAAAAGCTAATTGATCAGCTTGGTGGAGGAGTGGTAGCTGAGCACGTTTTCTTAGATGAACTAACAAGTGATCCAGTTACCCGAAATCATCTATATTTTCTACTTATAGTTGGCGATCCTTTCTATCGAGGTAAGGAAAACCCTACTTATACACACAGATGGTTTACTGAAAGAAAACTTGCTGACAGCATCGAAAAAGCTTTAAAGCAAGTTCACGGAACTTTAAAAGCTGACGAATTGGTTTCTGAACAAGAAATTCTAAATCGTTTCAAAATTGAACTACAAGACTTAGCTAGTAAATACGACGAAGATATCCTAAAGCGATGGTTACAGATCTCAAAACAAATTGGTAGTAATCCACTAGGAGACTGGGGGAGAGCTGACAGTCCAAATGTTCGAGTAAAAGGAATCCGCGACCACGCCTACTTGGCAGTTAAGCGTCACGGTTCACCACTTCACTTTAAGGAAGTAGCTGAAGCTATCAATACTCTCTTCAAACACAAGGCGCACGTTGCTACGACTCACAACGAACTAATCAAGGATGATCGGTTTGTACTAGTAGGACGTGGACTATACGCGCTAACTGAATGGGGGTACACAGCTGGTGTAGTTAAGGAAGTTCTACGAGAAATACTAGAAAAGGAAGGTCCTTTATCTCGAGAAGAATTAATTGATCGAGTTCGTAAAGAAAGATACGTTAAAGACAATACGATTATAGTTAATCTACAAGACGCCAACATCTTTAAACGCCTTGGAAACGGAACTTACGCTCTCGCTGAATAATACACAGATAAAATAACAGCCCACACGTAACCGTGTGGGCTGTTATTTTATATAGTACAATGTAAAAACAAAATGGTAGAAATATTTAAAACAATTCTAGGAGCTTTTGGTGGACCGGTATTTTTAGTATTAGGATTTTTCTTTTTTAGTTTCATTCTAAATCTAGTAAATGTTGATGCGGGTCCGGTAATATCAGTAATGATCGCCTTGACCCCAATCTGGTTACCACTAGCGTTGCTGACTGTGACTTTTGATCGATGGATGTACTACGTAACCAACGAATACTCTGCATATAATGGCCGAACTACACTCCGAATAAAATTACCACCTGAAGTGTTTAAATCCCCGGAAGCAATGGAAGTAGTATTAGCTCAAATCCATAACGCACAAACTCCTGATAATATTTTTCAAACATATATTGACGGAAAAAGTCCCTTAACCAACAGTTTTGAATTAGTTTCAATCGGTGGGGAAGTCCGTTTTTATATAAATGTACCGACAAAAAAAGTAAAAAATGCTTTGGAAGCTCAACTTTACGCTCAATATCCTGGAATTGAAGTAATTGAAGAAGAGTTTGACTATGTAGATGAAATTAAATGGAATCCTGAAAAATATGAATACATGGTTTTTCATATGACTAAAAAAGAAGCAGATGTCCTGCCACTAAAGACTTATATTGACATGGGTATGGACAGACTTCCAAAAGAGGAGCAAAAGGTGGAACCGATGGCTCCAATCCTTGAACAATTAAGTCAATTGAAACCTCATGAGAGACTTTGGGTACAATTCTTGGCGGTACCACACATAAAGAAAGAATTTAAAAACGGAAGTCCTTTCCGTAATGTACCAACTTGGGATACGGCTGGAAAAGAACACATAAATAAAATAATGAAAAGGGATGAGAGAGCTAGTATTGATCCTGACACTTATGAAAAAGCTCCTACCTTGACCATGGGTGAAAGAGACACAATAGCAGCAATAGAAAGGAATACAGCAAAATATGCTTACGAAGTTGGAATACGATGGTATTACATTACAGAAAAGGGTAAATTTAATGGCGATATTATTTCACCATTTATTAGAGCTTTTTCACAATACGATGTTATTGGAAGAAATGGTATTGGAGTGAGATGGAGAAGTGACTTTAACTACAAGGTATTTTCTGATCCAAAAGGAAAAAAAATAATGAAGTGGAAAAAAGAAGAATTTTTTGATTATAAGTCACGTTATTATTATTACCGGGACCGCAAAGACTCTCTTGATGCCGCAAAAATCATGTCAGTTGAAGAACTGGCGACTATGTATCATATTCCGGGAAGTACAGTCGTTACGCCTTCACTCGGACGTATCACAGCAGCCAGAAAAGAAGCCCCAGGAAACTTACCAACTGGTATCCCGTTTGCTAATTAATATTTTGTCCATGATTGAGGAGAATTTTATTGACATCGATGGAGAAGAGTCAGATTTTGATTCTGAAACCAAACCAAAACTAAAGTCATACCTGACTTTAGGATTAGTGTTGCTTTTTATAACCAGCATTCTTTTATATGGCTGGTGGCAATTTTTACAAACCCCACCAAGTGATTTTCCTGTCAATCAAGACCTGGTAATAGAACCTGGGACAAGTTTACGTGAAGCAGCCAGACTAGCGGCAGAGAATAATTTCATCCGCTCAGACATTCCGCTGTATTTGAAGTTTCGTACAGTTTTGAGTAACGAAACTATCAAAGCCGGGCGCTATTCATTTACTGAGCCTGTAAATGTTTCAGAGCTAGCTGATGCTCTGGTAGAAGGAAACCCAAAAGGTGAGTTGGTTCGGTTTACCCATATTGAAGGCGAACCAATTGAACTTCTAGCTAAAAGGGCTGCAGAAAAACTACCTGATTTTAATATTGAAGAATTCATTACTTTAGCAAAAGGTAATGAGGGTAAACTTTTTCCTGAAACCTACCTAATTCCACTGACATACACAGCTACAGACTTACTTGAATTACTACAACTGACCTTTAGTGAAAAAATAAATGAACTGAGTGAACAAATAAATACTCATCCACTCACTCTTGAAGAGATCATCACTTTAGCGTCAATTATTGAAAGAGAAGCCAATACAAAAGAAAGCAAAAGATTTGTCTCTGGAATATTACAAAATCGTCTAAAGATAAACATGCCACTTCAAGCAGATGCTTCTATTGAATATGTGCTAGATAAGCCACTCTCAGAACTAACTCCAGAAGACCTAAAAATCAACTCTCCGTTTAATACCTACCTCAACACTGGATTACCGCCTCATCCAATCGGAAATCCTGGCCTAGAGGCTATTATGGCTGTATTAGATCCTGAACCATCAGACTACCTATTCTATATTACAGACTCTGACGGTACTTTTTATTACGCCAAAAGTTTTGACGAACATCGCCTGAATATCGCTCGATACTTGCGTTAATTTTTAAGAGTAGTAACCTGACTTTAATCATGAAGAAACAAAAAATTTTTGTGGGACTCTCCGGTGGAGTTGATTCATCTGTAGCGGCCTTGCGCTTAAAAAAGATGGGTTACGAAGTCATTGGAGTCTTTATTAAGGTCTGGCACCCTGATTTTTTGGTATGTAACTGGGAAGAGGAGAGACTTGATGCCATGCGAGTAGCCGCTCATCTTGATATACCATTTTTAACTTGCGACGCAGAAAAAGCTTACCGCGACGAAGTGGCTAAGTACTTTATCGAAGAGTACCTAGCTGGTCGGACACCAAATCCTGATGTGATGTGTAACAAACACGTTAAGTTTGGAGCCTTTGTTGATTTTGCTCGTGAACACAAAGCTGATTTTATTGCCACCGGACACTATGCTCAAAAAATTAATAGTGGGGATCATGACAATCTTGTTAGAGGCTTAGACAAGAACAAAGACCAGTCATATTTTTTATGGTCACTATCAAAAGAACAGTTGGACTACACTTTGTTACCAGTTGGTTCATCTGAAAAATCAACTATCAGAGAAGAAGCAGAAAAAGCCGGAATACCGACAGCTCAAAAAAAAGATAGCCAAGGGGTGTGTTTTTTGGGACACATTGATATTAAAGATTTCTTATCACACTATACAAACTTAATACCAGGAGAAGTCCTAAACATGAATGGTGAAATGATAGGTCAGCATGAAGGAGCTTTAATTTACACTATTGGTCAAAGGCACGGTTTTACTATCGCGACAAAAAATGACTCAAGGTTGGCTTACTATGTAAAAAGTAAAAATATCAACACTAATACTATTGTTGTTAGTACTGAAAAGCCTGCTATGGACTTGAGCCAGACTATTACTTTAAGAAAATCTGTTTTACGAAATAAACTAAAACTTGGTGAGACATACTTAGCGCAGACTCGCTATCGGCAAACTCCATTTTCCGTCAGAGTTTTATCTGTAGCTTTTGACCAGATTGAATTGCAAGTATTGGACGAAACTGAAGCGGCTGCTGTAGGGCAATCCTGTGTACTATATAACGATCAAGTCTGTGTCGGTGGTGGTATCATAACTTGATGCACTTTAAAATTACTAAGGCCGATGGGAAGCAAGAGTTTTTCAAAGTTGAAAAACTTCGACGTTCACTCAGACGAGCTGGGGCTAGTCCTGAAGAAAGTAATTTTATTGTTTCTGAAATCAACAAAATCCTACATGACGGCATTAGAACCCAAGAAATTTACCGTCATGCTTTTACCTTACTTAGACAAAGTAAAACCCCGGCCGCAACTCGATACTCACTTAGAAGGGCACTACTTGGACTCGGTCCGACTGGCTTTCCGTTTGAAAAGTTTTTGGCAAAACTTTTTCAAAGTGAAGGTTATGAGACACAAACAGGAATAATCTTACAAGGGAAGTGTGCTCCACACGAAATTGATATTGCCGCTTACAAAGAATCTAATAGTTTTGTTGGTGAAGCTAAATTTCATGCCCGACCCGGTATTAAGACAGATCTACAAGTGGCAATGTATTCATATGCACGCCTGATTGACCTACAGGGAGTCAAAATCTGCAACGAAAGTATCTGCAGCATTACTGATTTTTGGCTAATAACCAACACAAAATTTACTTCTACGGCCGAAAAATACGGTGCATGCGTTGGACTAAAACTTCTTAGCTGGGACTATCCTAAAAACAACAACCTACATGACCGGATCCAAAAAGCGCGTGTCTATCCAATATCAGTCCTTCAGTCACTTTCAACCAGTCAAATAACAGTTTTAATTAGCCATGACGTCATAATTTGTCGAGATCTACTTGATAAGCCACACATCCTAAACTTCCTTCATCTTTCCGCAACTAAGCAAAATAGAGTGTTAAATGAGGCAAAACAGGTCTGTAACGTTAATAAATAACCGCTCGAAACAGGCATAGTGTCAATATCGCCCTTATTTTGCTTGTGATATAATTCGCTATTATTATATTCAGATATTCATATAAGCATTATGACAGAAGAAAAACAGGAGGGACAAAAGACTATAGTTTCATTTGTTGTTGGTCTATTAATCGGTGGTCTTTTAGTTTGGGCATTCTCAAGTCCAGCTGATGACAAACACGATATGGAAAAAGAGATGGACGACAAAACTGAAATGGAAGCTGAAATGGATGAAGATGACTCTGACGAAGAAATGGATGAAGAAGTTGAAGTTGCACCAGCGCTATCAGTAGGAGAAGGTGACGTAAGTGTTGTAGATACAAAAGCTGGAAGTTCTCTTGCTCTTGAAAGTGTTACTTATCCAATCAGTGAAGGATGGATTGGTGTACGAGACTACACAGACGGACAATTGGGTGGTCTTCTTGGAGTATCACGATTTAGTGAATCACAAGGACTTGTTCCAACTGAAGTTTTCCTACAGCGATCAACTGAAGCAGGAAAGACTTACGCTGTTGTAATCTATACTGAAAATGGAGATCGACAATTTAGTATGGCAGACGATGTTCAACTAGATTCAATCTTTGCTACTTTCACAGCTAAGTAATCAACCCTTATTGAAGTAATAAAACCGGCCTTAGTGCCGGTTTTATTGTAAGTTGGGTTCGGTGATGGGGATGTTATACTAAGTTGATATGGCTGAAACAAAAAAGTATTATAATCCAAATCGACACAAAGACTGGAACTATGGTGGAGGAAAATGGAAGCTTTCACGCTCAAAAATAGAGCTTTTTACAGAATGTCCCCGCTGCTTCTATTTAGACAATAAACTTGGCACAGCACGACCTCGAGGTCCCTCCTTTACACTTAACATTGCAGTGGATGAGCTATTCAAAAGAGAATTTGATAGCTATCGGGAATCAAAAGAGCCACATCCAATAATGTTGGAATATGATATCGATGCAATTCCTTTTACGCACAAATCTCTAGATGATTGGCGAGAAAATTTTGTTGGTATTACCTACAATGACAAAGAAACTGGTTTTACTATTTCTGGGGCGGTTGACGATATCTGGCAAAAACCTGATGGAAGTTTAATCGTTATTGATTACAAAGCTACTTCTAAGGAATCTAAGATCGAAACATTGAGCGACAGTAGTTGGGAGGACTCTTACAAGCGACAGATGGGGGTTTATCAATGGTTACTACGAAAAAATGGCTTTGAAGTCGATAACACAGGTTACTTTGTCTATGCCAACGCTATCGTTGGAGACTCAAGAACTTTCGATGACATGCTTAGTTTCCAAACAACACTAGTACCTTGTACTGGAGAGACAGAATGGATAGACGAGACTCTACTAAAGATAAAGGATTGCCTTCAGAAAAATGACCTACCTCCAACTGGTGAAAACTGTGAGTACTGTCCTTATCGTGAACATGCTGGTAAAAAGTTACAAGCTATCTACCATGCCAACAAAAAATAACCCTGACAAAAGCACTTTTAGAATTGCTGTGGAAAAGATTGTGAAAGCTATTCCTAAAGGAAAAACACTTAGTTATAAGGAAGTAGCTCAAAAAGCCAAAAATCCCTTAGCAGCTCGAGCAGTAGCACAAATAATGGCTAAAAACTTCGATTTAAACATTCCTTGCCATCGAGTTATTAAAAGTGACGGATCCCTTGGTGGCTATAATCGCGGCGGGGCAGGCGAGAAGTACAAAAAATTAAAAGAAGAGGGCTGGAAGCAAAAAGTCTAAAACTTGTTTCCAGGCTTGCTATGAGGTGATACACTATTGCCATATGTACTCCTATCGTATTGAACAAGCCATCAGAGCTGCTGCTGTGCTGCACAAAGATCAATTACGAAAAGGTTCAATGCCATTTCCATATGTGACCCACTTAATGGCTACCGCTTTTACCTTACTTGATTACACCAAAGATGAGGACGTGATAATTGCAGCCCTACTTCACGACACACTTGAAGACACAGACTACACCGTTGATGAGCTACAAGAAGATTTTGGTGGTAAAGTTCGCGACATTGTAGAAGCGGTGACTGAACCAAGAGGGGAAGTAGAAGACAGGCTTTCCTTTAAGGACAGAAAGCGAAAATATGTTGAACAACTAAAGAAAGGTCCAAAAGAGGCTGTTCTAGTTGCTGCTGCTGACAAAATGCATAATTTTAGAACGTCTATTGAAGATTATACTGATGCCTCTGAAAGATTTATACAAGATTTTGGAAAAAACTTTGATGAAAGGTTAGAGTCTTACCAGCTAGTAGCAAATGTCATTAACAACCGACTCTCTGGAAATATCCTAGCTGAGTTTAATCACGTATTTGAAGAATACAAAAACTTTTTACATAATGTCAAAAAAAGCGAAGACGAGAAGTACCGTCTCTAAAAATTTTAAACTAATCCAAAAAGTAAACGATATTTCAGAATTTGTTTTAAAAACAAATGGCTTGAGAGTTTTATACAAATACATCCCTGATACCAAAGTAGTTACAACTAATATTACTTATTTAGCAGGTGCTCGAGATGAACAAGCGGGCGAAACCGGAGTAGCACACATGCTTGAGCATATGCTGTTTAAACCGACCAGTTTTGACTTAAAGAACAAATCTGACTCTGCAGCTATGCAGTTTGAAAGGGAGGTTGGAGTTGTATTAAATGCAAATACCTGGCTAGACCGAACCACATACTATTTTTCTTATGAGAAAAGTCATTTTTCTAGAGCTCTTAAAATAGAAGCTGAAAGAATGCGAGACGTAGTACTTTCAGATAAAGAATTCCAACCTGAACGAACTAATGTTTTGAGTGAGTTTGATATGTACAATGGCGATCCAAAATTCGCTCTTTCGGTTACTATGTGTTCATGTGCTTTCTTAAGTCATCCTTATGGACATGAAACTATTGGTTTTAGAGAGGATATTGAGGCTTATACCGTAGAAAAACTGAGAAGTTTCTATGAAAAATTCTATGCTCCAAATAATGCTACTTTGATGATTATCGGTGACATTGAAGAAAAAGAAGCGTTGGATGAAATAGCTAAAAACTTTAGTCATCTAAAAGTCACCTCACATATTCCAAAGCCAGTAATAATTGAACCAAAACAAGAAGGGATTAGACGTGTTGAAGTAAAGCGTCCAGGAACAACTCAGATCGTCGCTATAGGCTTAAAACACCCTGGTCTACCGTCTGCCGGCTGGTACGAAACTGCACTTAGTCTAGAGCTACTGGCAGATGGAGAGGACAATATTCTGCATCGTGAATTAGTTGATAAGGGGCTAGCAACAAGTGTTGTCGTTAGCCAAGAACCAACAAGAGACACAAATCTTGCTGTTATCTATATCACTCTCACTAAAAAAATTACTCATGAAAAAATGGAAGCTCTAGTTAGAAAAATTGTCAGCCAGACACAAGAAAGATATATTAAAAGAAACCTACCTACACTTGTAACTAAATCATTGACCGACGAAATATTTAATCGAGACAGTAGTCTAAATATTGCCGCTGAGCTAACTGAGTTTGTAGCAGCAGGTGACTGGACGGCTTATTCGAGAACTGAGAAAACTATGAAAAACATTTCAGTTAAACAGATAAAAGATAGAATCGATGTGTTGTTTAGAGAGGACAATATGACAATTGGGTTTTATAAAAGCTTTTAGTATGAATATCAAAACAAACATCAGTTTAGAAATATCAACCTCTAGTATCACCAAAGATGATTCCAGGACAGCTATAGTTTTTCTCAGTTTTAGTTACCTAAACCATCACTCAGCCAGCACTGCGGCTCTTGGTCTACTTTATAAAGATCTCATACTCTCTGGCACAAAAAGCCAAACAAGAGAAAATATTCAATATAATCTTAAAAGAATAGGGGCAAACATTGATGTTAGTCTAGAGGACGGAAAAATAAAGTTAACAGCAACTAGTCTAGAGGCAAACCAAAATAAACTGCTAAGTATATTAAGTGACATTCTCATAAACAGCACTTTTTCAAGCAAAGAAATAAAGCGAGCGAAAAATTCTTTAACTAATAGATTAGAACTAGTAAAAGAAAATTCACGCTTACTTGCTGACGTAAAACTAAAAAATTCTTTTTACCAATCTTCAGATCATCAGTACAGCTTTTTACCCGAGGAATTAATCAAGCAAACTAACTTAATATCTACTGCTCAGTTAAAAAACTACAATCAACTACTTCTAGAAAACCATTGGTCTATAACAGTGAGCGGTAACAAAAAAACTGTTTCCAACCTTCTTAAAAAAGTTTCAGAGATTAAGCCAATTAACTCAATCTCTTTAATCTCACCTAAAGGTATTAAAACAAAATCTCTATCCAAAAGAGAAGTTGTTTTGACAGAAGTAAAAAGTAAACAAAATATTGAAATAGCTATTGGCGGACAACTGCCTTTGACGCTTAACGACCCAGAACTACCAGCTTTTATTTTTGGCTTGGCTGTCTTGGGAAAATGGAGCGGCTTTTCAGGCAGATTAATGAGTATTGTGAGAGAAAAAGAAGGCCTGACTTACGGTATCTATGCTAAAACAGAAAAAGTTTCTTCATCTGATACAGGATATTGGCGCATTATGACTTTCTTCTCACCAAAAGATGTTAAACAAGGCCTCGCTTCAACCTTAAGAGAAATAGACCTAATCAGTCAAAAGGGGATCACCAAATCAGAATTTACACGCTTTCAGGAGATTATTAAAACAAGTAATACTTTAGTGTTTGACTCGCTCAGTAAAGCAACCGCTCTAGTTCATGGTCAAATTTCCACAAATGTAACCTGGGATGAGTATCTGGTTTTTTATCAGAAACTGCTAAATTGCTCTATGAAAGAAATAAACCTAGCTTTAAAGAAATATTTAAGATCAGATAAAATACTGATTAGCGCAGCTGGTCCAATCGAGAAAGTAAAAAAAGAATTGTTAGCCTTTAAAAAATAGCCTAGAACATCTGCTATAATAATCGGAAATTATGAATTTATTATTTTGGGGAATTACTTTAGGAGCATTAGGAAAAATTTTGGTCATCTTGGCCGTGCTTCATATGCACCATTCTCTTATAAAAGAGCATCGCATTGATAAAAAGGTTATTTTATCTTACAGACAAGAAAGGATCCTAACCTTTATCGGTTTGATTTTGATTGCTATTGGCTATATCTTGGAGGTGTATTTCTACTCACCAACCGCCTTTTTTCACTGCAGTGGTGCTGAATGTGCTGCGTTAGGGATTGGAAGCCTTCTTTCGCAATAATCCTATTTTTTGCTATAGTGTCTAGACAAATATGAACGGCAACGAAGTCCGGAAAAAATACTTAGAGTTTATGGAACAAAAGGGACACGCCATCATCCCTAGCTCTGCTCTTGTGCCCGAGAATGATCCAACAACACTTTTTACCGGCAGTGGCATGCAGCCAATGGTTCCTTATCTACTTGGAGAAAAACATCCAAAAGGAACACGGGTTGCTGACAGTCAACGTTGTTTCCGGGCTGAAGACATAGAAGAAGTTGGAGATAACCGCCATACAACTTTTTTTGAAATGTTAGGCAACTGGTCCTTTGGTGATTATTTTAAAGAAGAGCAAATTACTTGGATGTTTACTTTTTTAACAAGCGAAATTGGTATTGATCCTGAGAGGCTTTATATTAGTGTCTTCGGCGGTGACAAGGAAAATAATTTACCGAAGGATGAAGAAGCTCCTCAAATCTGGCAAAAATTATTTAATAAAATAGATATAGAGGCAAAGATAGCTGAGATTGGCAGTGAAGCAGCAGGCTATGAACGAGGCATCAATCCTGGTGAGCGTATTTTTTACTACGAATCCAAAAAGAATTGGTGGAGTAGAGCAGGAACACCAGCCAAAATGCCTATTGGCGAGCCAGGCGGTCCTGATTCAGAGATGTTTTATGATTTTGGTACTCCGCACAATACTAAATATGGCAAGAACTGCCATCCAAACTGTGACTGTGGTCGTTTTATGGAGATTGGAAATAATGTCTTCATGCAATATGTAAAAACTGGAGAACGTGAATTTACAGAACTTAAACAAAAAAATATTGATTTTGGTGGTGGATTAGAACGAATGGCGGCTGCTGCCCTGCATAGCACTAAGGGTTTTTCTGACGTCTTTTTAACTGATTTTTTTACTGAGACTATTAAACAAATAGAAAGACTCTCAAATAAAAAATATGATGACGAGCTTTTAGCTTTTCGTATTATTGCAGATCACATCCGTGGTGCTGTGTTTATGATTGGTGACGGTGTGAATCCTGGAAGTACAGACCAAGATTACTTTGTCCGTCGATTACTCAGAAGGGCAGTTCGCTACGCTGACAAACTAAACATTCCACCTGGACAATTTTCAGAACTAGCTAAAAGCGTTATCGAAACATATAGTGCTCACTATCCTAATTTAAAGGAAAAAGAGAGCTATATAACTGAAACTATTGCCAAAGAAGAAGAGCAATTCAGAAAGACACTAGAAAGTGGACTAAAACAATTTAATAAAATCTCACTTCAAATTCACGTTAAGACTAAAGAAGTTGAGGGCAATAAGGTAATTGATAAATCAATCCCACCAGTAGGGAAAAAGGTAATTAGCGCTGAAAAAGCTTTTGATCTTTACACCACTTATGGTTTTCCAATTGAACTAACTGAAGAAATAGCTGCGGAACAGGGAATTGAAGTAGCCAGGAGCGGTTTTGATCAGCTCATGGAAGAACATAAGGCAAAATCTCGAGCTGGAGCAGAACAAAAGTTTAAAGGAGGCTTAGCAGACACTTCTGAGCAAGTAATTCAACTTCACACAGCTACACACCTAATGTTAGCTGGACTGCAGCAAGAAGTGAGTAAGGATATTCACCAAGCCGGTTCAAACATCACTGCTGAACGACTACGTTTTGACTTCACTCACGGAGAAAAGATTGAAAGAGAAGCACTAGATAAGGTAGAGACCTTTGTAAATAGTGCTTTAAGTATCGGTGGAAAAGTAACAGTTGAAATGATGCCAAAGTCAGTAGCTCAGGAAGACAAGAGTATTGAAGCTAGTTTCTGGGACAGATACCCAGACGAGGTGAAAGTTTATACTATGACTGGCAATAATGGGACTGTCTTTTCAAGAGAGCTTTGTGGTGGCCCACATGTAGAAAAACTAGAAGATATCAAAAAGAAATTTAGAATTACAAAAGAAGAATCTTCTTCTGCGGGAGTTCGTCGAATTAAAGCGATTTTAGAATAACTATCCACGACAAAAATAAATAAAACTAATATCCACAGTAAAACCCTGTATAATTAAAAGACATGGGTTTTTTTGTATCTCAAAAAAAAGATGTCCGGTATGGAGCATTACTTGATATTGGTTCAGGTAGTGTTTTGGCGGCAATTGTAGCTTCTGATCCAAGCAAAAAAGCTCCCGAAATAATCTGGTCAAAACGTGAATATACTCCGATCAAAAAAGACACCGCTTCTCCAAACAACACTAAAGGAATCTTGACTTCATTGATGGGCGTTATGATGCTACTTGATTCACAAGGAAGACAAAAGTTATATGAAACTCATAAAACTAATGACATCGAATTTTTACAGGTAACAATTGCTGCTCCTTGGTCATATACCACCACCAAGACAATAGTTTATGAAAACAAAGACGATTTCGAAGTATCAATAGAACTAGTGCAAGAATTACTAAGAACGGCTCATAAGAAAGCACAAGAAGAATTAGAAGAAAAAGAAAAAATTAGTGATTATGGTTTAGCAGTTATCGCTAAAAAAACTCTACAAATCACTGCAAACGATTATATAATTAACGTTACTGGCAAACAAAAAGCGAAAGTTCTCAAAATCGTAGAGGCTAGTTCGGTAGTTCAAAAGAATCTGACCGAAGCAATAGTTGAAATTAAAGGCAAAATTTTACCCAAAACAACTATGGCTCAACATTCATTTATGTTGCCGTATTTTCATGTTATCAATAGTCTCAACGAAACTAGTTCTGAATACTGTTTAGTTGATATAACTTATGAAAGCACTGAGATCGGTATTGTTAGAAATGGAGTCTTAAACTACTGTACTCATGTCCCGTATGGTTCATACACCTTAGCTAGAGAAATGGCTGATATTTTATCTATTACTTCAGACGAAGCTTTTGGCTATCTTGGAAATGAAGACATCTTCTCTTTCATGCAATCAGCTACTGAGACTCAAATTAAGTCAGTAGAAGCTTTACTCGAAAAATATCAAAAGAAATTGACCGAACTTTTTCATGAAACTGGCGACAGTCTTGCTATACCAAAAAAGATTTACATTCATGGAAACCTAGCAAGCGAACCATTCTTTAATATACAAGTTAAGAGGGCAGCTAAAGTAGCTACGCGCCTAGACCACGCCGCTTATAATATAACCAGTGAACTACTTACAAAAAACTTTGCTGATAAAGATACAAACATAGCCCTAAAAGACCAGGACACTGCTTTATTAATAACAGCACAGTTTTTCCACACGAAGGACCTGCATGAACGGTTTGATCATTTATAAAAAGCTATACTGTATAAACAATTGCTTATGACACAAAAATGGAACTTGCAGGACATTCGTCCAGTTGAATCAAAAAAAAGAACCTCTTCTGAGCGTCCATTAAACTTAAAAAGGCCACAACAATACTCTGAAGAAGCGGAGGGAGAACGAGACGTTAATACTGAAAGTAGTGATGATGAGGTAGAGAATATAGAAGTCAGAGACGGTAACAAATCAAATAAGAAGAAATACTTGATTTTAACCTCTGTTGTCACACTATTGATTGTTTTGGTGCTCTTTATGAGTGCCGTATTATCAAAGACAACATTAACAGTTTTTCCAGAATATCGTGAACCGGTAGTCAATGCAGAATTTACCGCCTATCCAGACAGGAGAGATTCGTCTCTAAGCTACGAAATCATCACTATTGATGAAGTGGCTGAGCGTCAAGTAGCTGCTACTGGAGAAGAATATGTTGAGACACAAGCTAAAGGATTCATTGAAATAGTTAAAACTACCCCAGGATCAGAAAGACTAATTAAAAATACTCGTTTTGAATCACCTGATGGTATAGTTTTCAGAATTCAAGAATCTGTTGTTGTTCCTGGAGCTCTAAAGGATAGCGCTGGAGTAACTGTACCAGGCACCATCAGAGCTGAAGTCTTTGCTGACGCTGTCGGGCAAGAATATAACTTAGCTGCCAACACTCGTTTTTCAGTACCAGGATTTAAAGAAAGTAACTTAGATGAACTTTACACTTCTATCTACGCCACTAACAAAGAAGCAATGACTGGTGGTTACAAGGGACAAAAGTTCTTAATCAACGATGCTGAGCTTAGTACTGCTAGACAAGAACTACAACTGAGCCTGAGGACTAAACTCCTAGAAAGAATTGAGAGTGAAAAACCAGCCGGCTTCACAAGCTTCAAAGAATCGGTAGCCATCTCATACACTGCCTTACCAACTGTTTCATATGGTGAAAATTTAGTAACTATCCGAGAGCAGGCAGTCCTTCAGCTACCGCTGTTTAAACAAGAAGAATTTGCCGCTTACCTTGCAAAAGAAACCATCTCTACTTATGGACGTGAAGCAGTGAGAATAGTAGACACTGAGGCCCTTGATTTTAGTTACACTGATATCGGTACTAACTCAGCAAATATCGCTAACTTAACATCACTAAAGTTTAAACTTACTGGGCGACCTTTGATTGTATCTGAGTTTGATGCAGAAAAACTACAAAAAGACCTAGCAGGTAAGTCAAAAACCTCTATTAGTACTGTACTAACAGCTCATCCTGGTATCAAAAGTGCAAGAGTATCAAGCAAACCATTCTGGCGAACCTCATTTCCGGAAGAACCAGAGGAAATTGTCATAATTGAGGTAATTGGTGAAAAGGAATAATAGTAATTAACAGTAACTACCCTTGACTCGTTTAGGTAATTTTGTTACACTCAGCCTCGTTTAATGGATCAACAAGAAATACCCACAAAAGAAGACTTAGCCTACGGGATTGTAGAGGAAGCTCTACCTAATGCTTTTTTTCGTGTTATTCTTGACGATTCTAAAAAAGTGGTTATTGCTTACTTGGCGGGTAAAATGCGGAAATATCGCATTAGAGTTCTCGTCGGTGACAAAGTCGGTATGGTACTAGATCCATACGGAGGAAAAGCGCGTATTACCAAGAGACTCTAAGTACATAGTATGAAAGTTAGATCATCAGTCAAAAAAATGAGCCCTGATGACATTATTGTAAAAAGAAGAGGAACAGTATTTGTCATCAACAAGAAGAAGCCCCGCCATAAACAACGTCAAGGATAAAATATGAGAATTTCAGGTATAACAATTCCAGATGAAAAACAAATCGCTTACGGCCTTACTGCTGTTTTCGGTGTAGGTCTGTCACGATCTAAAGAAATCTTGGCAGAACTAAAAATTGATCCTACAGTTAAGCCAACCACTCTTACTACTGATCAAGAAAACTCAATTCGAGAAAAAGTTGAATCATTTACAATTGAAGGAGATCTCAAACGAGAAATTGCCTCAAACGTCAAGCGATTAAAGGATATTAAGTCTTACCGCGGTTCACGACATGCAAAAAGACTACCAGCTCGTGGTCAACGAACAAAAACTAACTCTCGTACTCTAAAGGGAGCTAAGAAGACTATGGGAAGTGGACGTCGTAAGTTAGAAAAGACTTAAAACTTATTATTATTTAATTACGTAATGACATATGGGTAAGAAACGTATCATAAAAAAAGGAGGAGGTTCTGACGTTGCTGGTACATCCAGAGCGCTTAATCGTATTCCAAAAAAGAAGTATGCTTCAGGAAGACTAAACATCCTAGCTACTTTCAACAACACTTTGTTAACTCTTTGTGATAACAAAGGTAACGCTATTATTAGTGCTTCTAGTGGAGCTCTTGGTTTTAAAGGTTCACGAAAAAGTACTCCTTTTGCAGCAGCTAAGGTAGGTGAGATCATCGGCGATAAAGCTCAGCAAATGGGCATGAAGGATGCTGAAGTGGTAGTACGTGGAGTTGGCGCTGGTCGCGAATCTGCACTGCGTGCTTTCACAGGAAAGGGAATCGGAATCACTCGAGTTAGTGATAAAACACCAGTTCCATTTAATGGCCCACGACCACCTAAGCCTCGGCGTGTTTAATCTTATTATATTATATGAAAATAGGTCCTAAATTTAAGATTGCTAAGCGCCTAGGTGCTCCAATCTTCGAAAAAACACAAACGCAAAAGTTTGCTCTATCACAAGCTCGTGGTGGACGACGACCAAAGCGACCAGGTCAATCAAGTGACTACAAACGACAGCTTATCGAAAAGCAGAAGATGCGTTTTACATATGGTATTACCGAAAAGCAACTGCGACGATATGTTGATGAATCACTAGCTAAGAGTCACCAACCAATCTCTCTACTAATGGAACGTCTAGAATCAAGACTAGATAACACTATTTACCGACTAGGATTAGCTAAAACTCGACGTTTTGCTCGACAAGTTGTTTCTCATGGTCACATCTTTGTAAATGGAAAGCGACTAAGTATCCCGTCTCACAAAGTTAAAGTAGGTGATGTGATCACAGTTCGAGAAGGAAGTAAACAAACAGGAATCTTTGTTCAGCTTGCTGATACACATGAAGCAGCAGGAGTTCCAACTTGGCTTGCGCTCGATATCAAAAAATTATCAGCTACTGTAACCGGTGTCCCTGTATACAATCCTGCAGAAACTTTGTTTGACCCTGAACAAGTGATGGAATACTACAGTCGATAAGGGTAGGAAGTTAATAAGTGTAATTGTAAAAACTATGTTAGAAACAAACGTCACTCTACCTTCAAAGCCACGAGTTGTATCTGAGGATGGACTACGAGGAGTATTTGAAATTGACAACCTATATCCTGGCTACGGCCACACTCTAGGTAACTCACTACGAAGAATTATTCTTTCTTCACTACCTGGAGCTGCTATTACACAAGTAAAGATCGAAGGAGCTGAACACGAATTCTCAACTCTAGCTGGAGTTAAAGAAGATGTGATCACTATTCTTCTAAATCTACGTCGTGTACGACTTACTCTTCATGGTGATGAACCAATGAAGATTACTATCAAAAAAAGTGGCGCTGGTAACATTACTGCAGCTGACTTGGTTACACCATCACAAGTTGAAGTACTAAACCCAGAACAACACATCGCTGAAGTAACAGCAAAATCAACTAACTTCGAAATGGAGCTTCTAGTTGAAAAAGGTCTTGGTTATGTTCCTCGAGAAATTCACCAAAAGGAAAAGGTTGAAATCGGCACTATTGCTTTAGATGCAGTCTTTACACCAATCAGACGAGCAAACTACGAAGTAGAGAACATGCGTGTAGGTGATCGAACAGATTACAACCGATTGCGAGTTACTATTGAAACAGATGGTACTTTTACACCAAAAGTTGCTCTAGAAAAGTCTATTGAGATCATGATTCATCAGCTGAAGTCAGTTATTGGCTTCCAAGAAGAATACCCTTCACAATCAGCACCAGAAGCCGTACCTGAAAAAGCAGAAGATACTGCTTCAGAACCAAATCCAGACATCCTAAAAACTCGAATCGAAACTCTAAATCTTTCATCTCGAACTTTGCAGTCTCTAGAAGAAGCTAGCATCCGAACTCTCGGAGGCCTTGTGCGAAAGAAAAAAGATGATATTCTAGCGCTTGACGGGATTGGACCAAAAGGTCTAGAAGAAATAGAAGCAATGCTAGACCAAATGAGTCTATCACTCACAGAATAAGTATGAGACATTCAAATAAAAACAGAACCCTAGGAAGAGACAAAGACCAAAGAACAGCTTTGTTACGTGGTCTTTCTGTATCTCTAATCCGAGACAACAAAATCACTACTACTTTAGCTAAAGCTAAGGAGTTGCAACCTCGTATTGAAAAGCTTGTTACTACAGCTAAGAAAAACGATGTTGCTGCACGGAGAATTGTTGCAAGTAGACTCGGTGAACCAACTGACGCTATTATTAAAAAACTATTTACTGACATTGCACCAAAGTTTTCTGAAAGAAACGGTGGTTACACTCGCATCATCAAGATGGGACGTATGCCTTCTGGACGTGATGAAGCGGTAATTGAATTTGTTGAATAAATATTATGACTACTGAAACAACAACTCGAAACCACACAATCGACGCAAAAGGAAAGCGTTTGGGTATTTTGGCGACTGAAGCTGCAATGGTACTAAATGGTAAAGACAGTGCAGATTTCGCTCGAAATCTAATCGCTGATGTAACTGTGACTATCACTAACGTGAGTAAGCTAGATATCCCAGAAAAGAAGAAAATTGAGATCTATCAATCTTACTCAGGTTACCCAGGTGGACGAAAGACAGAAACTCTAGGTCACCTAGCTGATCGTCGTGGTTACGCTGAAGTAGTTCGTCGTACTATTGGCGGAATGCTACCAAACAACAAGCTCAAGAAACAACTCTTGAAGCGTCTAATCATTTCAGAATAATTATTATGGCAACTACAAAATCAGAAGTATACATTGAAGGAATTGGACGTCGAAAGACAGCTACTGCTCGAGTGCGTATCACACCTGCGAAAGCAACTTCAATTACTGTAAATAACAAAGCTCATACAGAGTACTTCCAACACGCTTCACTTCAAGGAGTTATTAACTCTGTCTTGGATACAAAAGACGCTGGTATTGAGTCCTACTCAATTACTGCAAAGGTAGTTGGTGGAGGTATTTCTTCACAAGCTGAAGCTATTCGTCTTGGAATCGCTCGAGCTCTAGTAAAAGAAAAGGCTGATCGTCGTGTTCCACTTAAGCGAGAAGGTTTCCTTAAGCGAGATCCACGTTCAGTTGAACGAAAGAAGTTCGGTCTCAGAAAGTCTCGAAAGCGACCAGCTTGGTCAAAGCGTTAATCCAAAAAAACTCCGTGCTTCGCACGGAGTTTTTTGTTACCCGATGCAAGATTCAGGAGTTTTATTAATAAATGTTATAATGCACTTATGAACAATAATCCAACCTCAATTATAAAACTAAAGTCAGTTTCAAAATCTTTTAACACTCAGAAAGGGAAGTTAGAAATACTAAAAGATATTAACTTCGAGGTTTTTCAAGGTGAGAAGGTCGCCATAGTAGGTCCTTCAGGGTCTGGTAAATCGACACTGCTTTCTCTAATTGGTTTATTGGACGACGTAACTGGCGGGGAGATAGTATTAAACGGAACTTTGACTAACTCACTGAATGAAAATGAACTTGCTAAACTACGTAATCAAAAGATTGGTTTTATTTTCCAAGCTTTTGAATTAATCACTCCTTTTACAGTTACCGAAAATATCGCTGTCCCGCTAGAAATTGCGGCCAAAAAATTTGACCCAAGTTTAGTTGAAAACTTAGTTGAGAGTGTTGGACTCACAGAAAGAAAGAATGCACTACCTTCTACTTTATCAGGCGGGGAAAAACAACGAGTTGCTATTGCAAGAGCTTTAGCTAACCAACCAGACCTAATCCTAGCTGACGAACCAACCGGTAGTCTCGATCGGGCAACTGGAGAGAAGGTTCTAAACCTACTTCTAGATACAGTGAGTCAAAAAGGGAAGACTTTGGTTATCATCACCCATGACGAAAGTATTGCAGCTCGCATGGATCGAGTCTTTGAAATAAAAAATCTAACCCTACATGAACGTAATTAATCTTGTCTTTACCTACAGCTTAAGACTGATAAAACGAGAATGGCGACACTTTGTCTTGCCGTTTGCTTCACTAGCTGTAACAGCGGTTGTTTTAGTACTGATTCTACTTCTGACTAGCTCAAGTTCATTACTACTTAGCGAGCAATCTAAGTTTATTCTTGGTGGTGATGTTGTTGTTGAAAGCAGTGTTCCTTTTGATATTCAGAGTTTTTGGGAAGAGACAAGTTTAATACCGCAGACAGAATCTGAACAGATTTTTCTAAACGGAACTCTTCAATCAACAGAAGAGACAGCTTCATTTTCGATTCAGGTTGTTGATCAAAACTACCCACTTTACGGTGAGTTAGTTTTAGAAGATCGAGTATACGAATCACTCGATGACAATGAGATCCTTTTAGACAAAAACGGTGCTGAGAGATTAAACATAAACATCGGAGACAAAATTGTCTTTGGCGAGAGTGAGTTTACTTTAGCTGGGATTATAAAAAATGATCCAACCTCTCTTTTGGGTGGCTTTAACTTTTTACCAAAAGCCATTCTTAATCAGACCGGTTTTACAAATACAAAAATTGACCCGGCTTTTTTGAGACTCGAATATCAGTATGCTGCCAGATTTGATTCTCTTAGTAACAGTGATATCGAGACTATCAATAAAGTTGAAGAAGAGTATGGTCGCGAGCTCCGAGTTAGGGTAGCTGCAGAAGGATCTACCGGCTTACAGTTTGGCCTCAAGCTAGTTTCTGACTTTCTTATTATTGCTGTCTTAATTACGGCGGTACTAGCTGCTGTTAACGTCTACTCAAGCACTCTGTACTTGATCACAACTGAAAGAAAGAGCTTAGCAGTGATGTTGTCGCTTGGTATGAGAAAAAAGGTTCTGGTGGCTGTTTTGGCGACTACACTAGCATACGCAGTGCTAGTGGCTGGGATTTTTGGAAGTATTCTTGGTATTGGTATTTTTTACGTCATCAGTGACACGGTTTTAAACCTTTACCAGATTACTTTACCGACTCCGGATATCTTTATTTACTTAGCTATTAGTCTTAGTCTAATTATCGCTGTCTCTATCTCATCATTTATCCCTGCTATTCAAAAAAGTTTGTCACTAAACCCTAAGCAAATACTGGTTGATGGGGAAGTCGACACAAACCAAAAGGCCGACACCAAATCTTTACTTCTGACCTCAGTTTCTTCACTGCTACCCCTAATGTTCTTGGCTAGTTTTCTACTACAGAGTATTACCCAGGGAATTATTACTATCGCAATTATTGCAGCTGTCTATATTTTGATTGCTTTAGCCTTTAGCTATCTTTTATATCGACTTTATCAAAGTCGTAATCGTTTTTCATTCTTTATCAAAAGTATTATCAGTCAAAAGAAAGCTGATGGTCTTTTTGGTATCGTTTCTTTCACTTCACTATTTATTGCCCTAACAGCACTTAGTACCTTAGCACTACTACAGATCTCCCTTGAACGTTACTTAACCGACGATCTCTCAGGTTCAATTCCGACAACATACGTACTTGATGTTCAACCATCACAGAAAGATCAACTCCTAGAGGAGTTTAATGAAATAGAATTATATTCAAATATTGGTGCTCGGATCATTGAAATAGATGGTGTACTTATCCAAGAAGAAATAGAGAGTGGAAATACTGAAATTGATCGCGAACTCAGACGGGAATTTAACATCACTTCTAGTGCAGAACTACAAGATGGTGAACAAATAACAAATGGAACTTGGCACGAAGGCAGAACTGGTGAAATTTCAGTTGATGAAGAACTAGCTGGTAGGGCAGGAGTTGAACTTGGTTCTAGTATTACTTTCTTAATACAAGGTTTTGAAGTTAGTGGGGAAGTAACCAGCCTTAGGCAAACAGAATCACGTTCTGGTCTACCATTTTTCTACTTTATTCTATCTCCAACTGATCTTGAGCTCTTCCCTGGTGTTTATTTTGGTTACGCAGACTATCCGGAAGCTACCCAAAGAGAGTTAGGAAACTTCTTGGCTGAAACAATGCCGAATGTCACCTTGATCGAAACCGGTGATATTGGTGAAGCTTTGATCGGACTAATTCAAACTCTTCTGATACTCATCTTTATTGTGACCCTACCACCACTTCTGATAGCAACTCTGCTAGTAACTACTTTAGTTATTTCTTCATACTCACTTCGAAAAAGAGACGGAGCCAAGATGCGCGCTGTTGGTGCTACTAGATTAATGGTCTTAAAACACTACTTAAGCGAAACAATATCTTTAACCTTAGTGGCAGCAATAGTGTCATATGTTCTCAGCTTAGCTATCACGTTTATCATTACTAAATATTATCTGGAATTAGACAGCACTGTCTTTTTTGATCTTCAACTTATTAGTGGCTTAGCTTTAATTGTCTTACTTGTAGCTCTAATTGGATTTTATTTATTTAAAACTGATACAATGCAACTTCGCCAACTATTATCTTATGACTCCTCTCGTTAAATTTGGACTACCGGCTTTAATACTCATTATCTTGATGAGTTATTTCTTGTGGCCTAACAACCAAAACTCTAATGTTGTATCCGATATCAAGCCGAGAGAAAACGCTGCTGAAGCAGCTATCAAGATTATTGCTTTTGGAGATAGTCTAACAGCCGGCTTTGGACTACCGGCCAGTGAGTCTTACCCTGCTCAGTTAGAAGTAGCGCTTCGAGTCCAAGGACAAGATGTGGAAGTAATTAACTCTGGTGTCAGTGGTGAAACTACAAGAGGTAACTTAGAGCGCGCTCAGTTTATTCGCAGTCAAAACCCAGACATAATACTAGTTGGTATCGGCGGCAATGACGCCCTTAGACGCCTTCCACTTGAAGACACCAAGAAAAATATCTCTGAGACTATTGAAATATTACAAAGTGGAACAAATCCTCCGGTTGTAGCTTTGCTCCAGATGCAATCTCCTTTAAATGCAGGTCTTAGCTACAAGAGAGAATTTGACGCTATTTACCCTGATTTGGCCCAAAAAAACAATACCCTATTGATTCCTTTCCTAACCACAGAAATCTTCTTAAAAGCCGAAAATAAGCTCTCAGACGGCATCCATTTGAACAAGTTAGGATACAGCAGGGTAGTAGAACTGTATTTAGTGCCAACATTAACTGAAGTACTGGAAAAGCTAAATCAATAAGTTTAGCTATCTATCAAGCAATAATAATCTTTACAATAGAGAAAATCAGGATTATTGTATTGTTCGTGCTCTTTGTGGAGAAGGCAAATGCCAGCGCTAGTCCTATTCGGCAAGGAAAGGTTCCAAGAGTTTGAAAGGAAAATGTTGAAAAGAGGGTTTAAGAGGATTGCCCGCAAGAAAAGGAGGCCGGACATTGTTGCAAGAGAGGAGGGTGTGAAAGAATCAGATATTCCTCCCGAGACTCATGACCAGCGGGAAGTCGGTTTCATATTCAGGACCAAGGGTCTAACAGTAATTGTCTGGACAAGCTACATCGAATCGATGGAGCAAGCTCGAGACAGTGACAATGGCTGGGTCCTCATCAAGCGAGGGAATGAAGTTCTGTATTTTTCCCACCCAATGAATCGCACTGAGAACTTCTTGTACCGCTTACGCCTCTGCGCAGCCATTGCCCAGGTGAGAATACAAAACCGTCCACAATGTCCCGAATGTGGAAGGTTTATGCAAATAGTACGGGGTGGTGGCATTGGATCGCGTTTCTGGCGCTGCTTCAGGCACGCCAAACGAGTAAACCTCGGGTGGGATGACTGTATGCCAGAAGAGGCAATGCCGTTTGTACGAAAATTCCGCAACGAACGGAAAGCCTACAACAAGAGGGTAAAGAAAAAAGGAGGGCAGCCGAGTGCCGCACGCTTGGCACGAGCAGAACGAAATCGAGCAAGACGGTGATGGTACAAAACCCCAAAGTTAACCCGGTACTCGAAAGAGGCCGGGTGTTTTTTAAACACAGTAAAAACCGCTTGACATAGATTTAATACGTGCTATATTTCTCGTCGGCTCAAGCGAGCCAATTTTGTTTAGCTCTTTCACAAATCAAGTTTAGATAGTAGCGAGTAGCAGAATGTGTATCTTTTTAGGTACTTATCCTGCTACTTGCTACGAGGCTTTCATTTCGTCGCAGGGGCATTCGACTATCATTCAAGGAATCAACCATGCAAAAGAATACCCTGGCCACATTCATTGTGGCCGCTCTGATTTCGGGCGTTTCTGCCACCTCGTTCGCCGGCGATCTCATGGTTACCAATATCACCGATTGTGACATCGACCAGCAGATCGGTCTCAAGAACCACGACGGCATACGCATCGGTGCGGTTGAAGCCCCGATCAGCGAGCGTTTCGGAAACATCAGTCCGGTCATCGTGAGCGACATTTCCGGCGGCATGAACAAGTTGGTCCGGATGGTCAATCCACCGGTCAAGATCATGGTTTTCCGCGACGCGGATACCTACAATCCGCTGAAGATGGCCGCACTCGAAGTGGCAGCCACGACGCAGGACCGCATCGAGCAGACCATCAAGTTCGGCGTGCAGAACGCACTCACCGACGCTGGACTCTTGGTCTCGCCCGAGCAGTACCTGGGCATGCACGGGATCGTGATCACTGCCAACGATCTGGTCACCGAATCGCACATCATCGGCAAGACCTACGAGCATCTCATGCCGCGGCTTCAGCCTGGCGGAGATCTCTTCGAGATCACCGGCGGAAAGTACACGCCCGAAGCAATGCTTCGCGCCAACGCAGACCTGGTCTGACCACTGCTGGTCGGCAAAGCTACATGTGAGTAGCTAAGCCAGCCAAATGTTCGGCGGGACGGATCGAAAGTCCGTTCCCGCCGAACACCTAAACTTGATTTACAATTCAAAAGCAGTCTCTCAATCAAAGGATTCGAGAGAAACAGCCCGCAACCTCGTTGCGTGGTTTTTTTATTTTTGTTTCAGTTACAAATTACCCGGAAACTTCTTTTCCAACTTCTAGAATTTTTCTTTTTTCTTCAGCGTTTTCTCCGGCAGCTACTGAGTCTGGGTCAGTCGGATCTTTACTTTCAGTCAAAGCTTTACGTACCAGATCAAAAATCACTTCTGTGTCTTTTTCTACATAGTTACCATAAGCAATCTCTTCTACCGCAGTCTTATTATCAACCACTAAGTTTGTTTTTATCTGACCCTTTAGATGTTCTGGTTCAATCACAAAAACAACTTCCGGCGAATGCTTCAAGACGACTTCACGCAATTCTGTAGTAATTGCTTTTATGTACTTCTGTAAATTATGTTCATCGGCATCTTCTAGCACGTTACCACTTCCTAGTTGTTGACCTCCAGTTGAACGAGTTAAGAATCCTTCATTATCACTGTATGTAGGCGGATGTTCTTCTGTGTACGACAATCCTTTAAGGCCTCCATTTTCAAGGACGTATATCTTTCCGTGTTCCTTAGCTGAGACAACTACTAATGCTTTTACCGTTTCTAGATCGTATTTTGTATGCATATTTAGATTTATTTAGTGAGGAGTAATATATTTATACTAACAACAGAGAGTCTTTTGTCAAAACTCAAAAACTTTACACGGAAGACATGTTGATATACGATAAATTTGCAGTTATTTACCGTGCAAGGAGAGCAACATGAATGAGCTACACCCAAGCCACGTAACACGTTTTTCGGACTCGTCACTTCGTGACGCCGTCTGTGTCAACTGCGGAGCGGAGGATTCTACTCCAGGAGGATGGGGGCAGAAAGGTAGACAACCCTGCTCAAATCCAGTTGGCTCCGGCGGACTGACTTACGAGCAATGGAAAGAGAAGGATCAGGAACGAATCAACCGCTTCCTGCACCAACTCTGACAAGGTTCATGAGGCCAGCAACCATGAGGACGCGAAAGTGTCCCATGGTTTTTTAATTTCAATTAAGGCTTTCTTGCGACTTGCCAACCTGCTAGAATCTATATTATGAGAAATGCAATATTGGTTCCAGGAAGCCCAGATAAAGAAGAATATTATTCTCCAGATTTTCCAACAAATAGCAATAGCCTTTGGTTTCCTTGGCTTTCAAAACATCTTCAAATTAATGAAGTTTTTGCAGTAGCGCTAGAAATACCTAGACCTTGGCAGCCAAGATATGACGTCTGGAAAAAAGAGTTAGAGAGATTTGAAATTGGGCCAGACACAGTATTAGTTGGACATAGCTGCGGTGGGGGATTTTTGGTGCGTTGGTTAAGTGAAAATAAAAATGTAAAAGTAGGGAAGGTTGTATTAGTGGCACCCTGGATAAATCCACAAGATAAAGCAAAGCCCGACACGGCTGATTTCTTTCATTTTGAGATTGACTCTAATCTTGTAGATCGCACGAAGGGAGTCACAATTTTTAATTCAAGTGACGACCATGTGCAAGTCCAAAAATCAGTACAGATACTCAAACAAAAGGTAAGCGGTATTAAATATAAGGAGTTCAAAGACTATGGCCATTTTTGTCTTGAAAACATGGGTACTGATAAGTTTCCAGAATTGTTGGAGGAGTGTTTGGATTGAATATGACAGATAACTAATGCTCTTAGAAAGGTCTATATAGATAATATAAAAAAACGCTCGTACCTAGAAGGTAGAGCAATTTTGAATCTCCGGACGGCCCACCTTAAAGGCGGGCCGTCCGGGAACAGTGAGGATCAGTTGTACCAATTGTACTGTGAGAGAAAAATGATTTGCCCTATCAATGTTACTGCCAACATTGTAAGCATCTCGGTCCCAGTATGCTCACAATAACTTACTTTACCACGAGGGTATGAACCCTTGAAGTAAAAACGAGTTACACGATAAAGCAAATGGAACTGTGTGACGACAACGGCAAAGTTCGCAGCTGCGTAGAGGAAGCTGACTACCTTTGCCCACACAGGCGAGGTAAAGTGCAGTGCCTGAATGCCCATATTCAGCTGAACGACGTGTAGCAAAGCAAAGAGAAACAAGAAAATACTGAGATTGCGATACTTCTTTTTTCTCTCAAATCGTGTTGTGCTCTGATACAAGCTAAAGACCAATGGTTTGATTGACATTTTCCCAGCAAAGGGGAGTTTGTCAACAAATCGTGTAAAAGACCTCATCGGAACTCTCCTTGTTGAAGTTCGATTCTCTAAAATGATAGCATATAAATGCTATCATGTCAATCTTTTGTGTAACTGTGAGATCCCTACCTTCTTTACGATAAATCAATCGGAAACCTTCCCAATGCTTGGATATAATAATAAATGAGGTTGTTGCACCAATAGGATAAAAGCTCTATTTATTTGCAATAACGTGGGGTTCCTGGGTTGTTCAAACAGTGTTATTACCAAAATTTAGATAATAAATTTATTAACACTACATCTTGATGTTATAATAATGTTAATAAAATTCATCATGTCTGAAAAATTTAATAATCCTAACAACGTAATAAAAGGTCCTTGGGGAGAAAAACCGCTTAAAAAAGAACACCTTCCAGCTGAGGCAAGGAGTACAGATGAAAGTGAAGCAGATAGTGTTAGCACAGAAGTATCTTCAATACTTGGATCAGTTGCAAACAAGGAGAATTTTTTTGAAGAAGTGTTTAGACAGGCGAGAGAGAGCATATCTGGAACTAATGTTGCTTTTGAAAAAATTTATCAGACTGCAAAAAGTTCAAAGCCCATGGAGGCAAAAGTCCAAGAGCAGATGTCAAAGTATAGAGGTTGGACCAGAGAAGATTTACGAAATTTTGCAAATAATGAAAACAATCATTTAAATTTTAAACAGAAACCAACTTTAGTAGTCGCTATTTATAGATTATTATTTGGCGAGCTCTAATCTAGTACTGATTTGGCCCAAGTTCTATAAAATATTAAGGATCTGATGAATATAAGTGAAAGTTAAGTTAAGTAAGTAACAATATCTTTAGCTACAGTTTCTGGGGTGAAATCACTTGTGTCATATACCTTTTCACCCTCAACCTTAAATAACTCTTCCCAATACTCCTTAACAGTATCATCAGTAATTTTGTAAATAACATCCGTGATTATCCTGGATCTATTACGTTCTAAACATACTTGCAGGGGAGGGTATAATAAAAAAGATACCATCTCGTAATTATTTTTCTTTGCTAATGCTTGGTACTCTAAAAACTGATACTCTTTGGAAGAATGTATGTCTACTACAATAGTTCTGTCTAGTAACATTAGCTTCTCGGCAAGAAATAGTGCTGTATTAAAAGCTGTACTTGTCCTCCATAGTGACGGTGACTTGTAATCAATCATTCTCTTAAAAGCATCCATATCAATAACACTGACGTCATTAAGAAGTCTTTGCAATTCTTTCACTAGGCTCGATTTTCCAGCTGCTATCGCTCCTCGAATTAAAATAATTTTTCTCATATCTTGTATATAATTTAACTCCACAAAGAGGATTAAAGTTTCATCAAAAGATCTTTTTAATCGATTACAAAATTGTTTTACTCTTTCAGTTTAGAGTAAAAGGGGACAGAGACAATATTTCAATAATTTATTGTGTAATTGTGGTCACGAGTTACTAAGTATAATCTTACACTTCGTGCAGATTCTACTAAGCGTTCTCGAATCTTACAGATTCTGTCCACTCATTGGGTAATTTTTCATAAATTCAAAATATACCTCAATGAGTCTTGCGAAATAGGTCCAAGCCCATTTCTCACCCAGCTCACTCCTTTTCTGCTTTAGGGAAGAGCAGAAAAGATCGCTCCGCTAATCACATCGGTACGAAAGCAAAGTCATTTGCTTTCTATTAAACAAAACGCTGCTTCTTAAGAAGTAGTGCCTTTGTTTATACCTGTGTGGCCCTATGTAGTACGAATTGAAACTGGATTGTAAAACAAGTGTGGAATTTTAACGTTTTAAATAATTGTGACAGTCCCATTTCTCACCTACCCGGACTCGGTTGTTTTGACATTAGGAATAGTCAAAACATGTCTCCGTCTGTCACAGAGGCCGCAAGCGACTCAAGTTGCTTTGCTAAGAAAATAACCACAAAGCATTTGCTTTGTGGTTATTTTCTTACCTCTGTGACCCTATGTAGTACGAATTGGAACCGGATTGTAAAAGATGTAATAAACAACAACATCCGCAAATATGCGGGGGGTGACGCACCGGCGTTGAGTTCATTCGTCGGTGGCGCAGAAGATCGTCATGACAACAATGTGATGACGGTCACCTAGATATCGAACTATTACGTAGCTATTGAAGGGTTAGATTAAGTGTGGTATAAAATTATAGAAATCTAGGCATGTGCCTAGATAAGAAAAGTAGAGGAAACCATGAAGATGACAAGTGGTTGGCTTTCGATCGCCTTTGCGTGTGCTCTCGGCGCTCTCATCGGCACATTGACGGCTCTTGAGATCTCGATAAGATTCGAGTATGGATCAAGTCTGTGGGGCATTGGTGCACTAGCTGGCGGTATCGCGGCATACGTCGCGATCGACTTTAGGCACTTCTGCTCCGGAGTTGCTCACTCATACCACAGCACGATCACCTGGCGCCCTGATCGGCTTTGGTGGAAGGCCTTCGGAACATTCGCAGGCGGCACAGTCACGACAGTTTGTTCTTTGTCAGCTCTTGTCTGCCCAGTGTTTGTGTTTTTCAATGACGACATTCCTATGTCGGGTATTTTGTTCACGTTGTATTGCGTGCTATGGATTTCAGCGTTTGCAGTTCTCTACGCCTGGGGTGTAATAGCTATGATTTTGCAATCCGAGAAGGACGCTAGCCCGGCTAGGCGTGACGAGCTACTTAGTTCTATCGTTGAGACAGGAAAGAGCCTGTTTCTCAAATTCAATCCAATCGCTGTGACAGTTGCAGCCTTGCGCGGATTGAAGAAGGCTGCAGTAGAGTCGCCGCCAGCAATCAAACGCGCGGTGCCAACTGTAATCACAAGAGGGCGCGAAGTGTGGCGGGCAACCTCCCAATTTGCCGTTAGTGTGTTTGTCTTCATCCACTCACAACGACGTACAGTCTGTTTCGTTGATGCAACGATTGGCGCTGTCATTGGATACTCGTTTGGCAGCGCCATCATTGGCGCCGTCACCGGTGCAATCCTTGGGGTGATCAACTACGAAATTGTGTCAGTGCGGCTTTTGCGAGTTACTCCGAACCGTTGAAACATCACCATTGTTGGTGAAGGGTACCCAGGCTTAGGTCTGGGTCCTTTTTTAAATTAGATCCCACGGAGAATGATCCTGACGGTCACAAAGCTAGTTTATTTCGTTCCACTCATAAATTAGCAAGTGCCGCGGGATACACCTCACTCGTTCGCAAGCTCACATCGCTCCGGCGGTTCGATTCTCACGAAAAGTGCAAATGCACTTTTCTCTTGGGTCACGTACAAAAATGGCACCCAAACGGGTGCGCATTTTTGTACTCGTGATCCCACGGAGAATCGAACTCCGATTTCCAGGATGAAAACCTGATGTCCTGACCGTTAGACGATGGGACCATAATACTCATTACAATAAGCTCTGGGCTTTTTGTAAGGTGGCATATTTATAGCAGAAAATGCCAAAATAGTGAAGGGGCAGGGTGTTTAGTTCGTCTTACGCATCGTGGTCTTGATATCAAAGCGTGGATTGACCTTTTTTCCTGGGTTAAATATATCCTCAGGATCAAAGATATCTTCAGTCTTTACAAACAGTTCTAAAACTTGTTTTGAAAACATTTTATTTAGAAAAGGAGTACGGATAATACCGTCATTGTGTTCACCACAGAAGTCTCCCTTAAATTTTACCGCTGTTGAATAAAATTTTTCAGCCATACGTTCTACTAATAGCGGCGTAGTCTTATTAGTGAAATCAAGTAGGGGATAGAAGTGGAAGTGTCCGTTAGCACCATGTCCATGCACGGCCGCTGTAACATTAAATTCCTTAAGTAGTCGTTTAACTTCTGTAAAGAACTTTGACAGATTTTCTGGAGGTACCGTCATATCTTCAAGAAAGGCTGCCGGACGCTTAGTGACATCTTGGAACTTAGAAAGAGTAAAGCTGGCTCGACGGATTTGCCATAACATCTCAGCTTCAATTTTGTTTGTAACAACACGAGCTCGAGTCTTTAGTGTACTAATACTCTTAATAATTTCTGCCTTTGGAGTTTTATCAACCGTTTCTTTATCTAAAGTAATCAAAATGGTGAACTCAGGAGTCTTGCGGCCATAGCGAATATGATAAGTAGCATACATATTTAGCATTGTTCGGTAATAATCCATGCCTGAAAGACGCTTCTTAAAGAAGTCAGGGTTTTTCAACGCCAAATCGAACGAAAGACCGTCAAATAATTCGACATTAATTGGATTGTACTTGAGTGTCTTCAAAACAACTTTAGCAGCTTCATCAAGATCAAAGATTGGCACAACCAAAAGAGTGGTGTCTTTTTGAATTGGTATAGTACGCATTGTGATACTGGTAACAATACCAACTGATCCTTGACTACCACAGACAATACGAGTGAGATCAAAAGTACCTTTTCCTTTCTTAAAAGCAGCGACTCCGTCACTAAATACATGCCACAGTGAATACCCGGCAGTGTTTTTCTTAGTCTTAGGTTTTCCAGCTAAAATAGCCTTTTCGTTTTTCTCTATTAAAGCGAATACCTCCCGAGCAATACGCGCGTATTCGTTTTTACCCTTAGTCAAGGTTTTAAATTCTTTATATGAAAGTGGCTCAATCGTATATGTCTTTCCATCTGCTAAGACAACGTCAAGTGACTTCACCCAATCAGCACAGTGACCATAACGTAGTGAATCAGGACCAGCTGCGTTGTTACCAATAGAACCGCCGATACTACAAATATCTTTTGAGGAAGTATAAGAGGGTAAATAAACTCCATGAGCTTTTAATTTCTTCTCAACATCACGCCACATCGCTCCTGGTTCGCAACTAAAATAGACTTCGTCTTTTTTCTCGATTACTTCTCCAATTTTATGTAGGTGGGCACAGACGTCCATTACAATAGAGTCAGTTAGTGAGCCTCCACTGAGACCAGTACCAGCAGCTCGCGGAGTCAGAGACAGGGAAGAGAAGCGTTTAGTTTCTCTAGCAATAACTTCTACAGCCACCTCAACATCTTTTTTATTCTTAGGTTGAATTACTACCTGTGGTCGAATAGAGAAGATACTTTCGTCAGTACTGTACTTATCTAAAATCTTTTTATCACTAGAAATGCCACCACGAAAGCCGGCTTCACGGAACATTTTTTCAATCAAGAGGTGGCCGAGTGGGTTTCGCTTAATAATAGGCTGCTTAGATATATCTAAACTAGCTTTTTTAGTAGCATTAGTTTTACTACTTTGTTTTTCCGCCTTAACTGCTTTGGGCTTTGTAGCCGGAGCTTTAGGTACTGTTTTAGCCTTAGCTACTTTCTTCGGTGCCGGTGCCTTTTTAGGTAAGACAGGCTTAGTACTATTAGCTGTTGCGTTAGTAATCGGAATACTAAAAGAAGAACTGTTTTTCATAATTCTATTTTAACCTACCCAAGACAAAATATGTTAATCTTATTCCCACATGACACAAGAGACTGCTTTATCAATTCTAAAAACTGGTGCTAACGTTTTTCTTACTGGAGAACCTGGAGCTGGAAAAACTTACGTCATCAATAAGTACATTGAGTGGCTAGATGCCGCTCAGGTATCAGTCGCTGTCACAGCTTCAACCGGAATTGCAGCTACTCACATTGGGGGAATGACGATTCATTCTTGGAGTGGAGTAGGAGCACGAGACACTCTCACTGCCTATGATCTTGATCAGATTGTCTCTCGTGAAAAACTAGTGAAGCGAGTTAAGAAAAATAAAGTTCTGATCATCGACGAGATTTCAATGCTTGATGGCAAGCTCCTTGATATGGTCGACATTATCTGTCGCACGATCCGTGACTCACAAGAAGCTTTTGGCGGTATGCAGGTCATCTGCGTGGGTGACTTTTTCCAACTTCCACCGATCGCTAGACAAGGCGATATGATGCGTTACGCTTTTGAATCTCGTGCCTGGGAACACCTACGACCTCTAGTGTGCTACATCACTGAACAATACCGACAAGAGGATGAACTTCTTTTGAGTCTGCTTGGTTCTATCCGTAGAGGAGAGATTGAAGAAGAACACTACACTCTACTTAATGAACAAACTGCCATCGAATACGAAGAAATTGAACCAACTCGTCTATATACTCACAACGCTGACGTTGATGCTGTTAATTCTGCCAAACTAGCAGAATTAACTACTAGTAGTAAGTCATATAAGATGACTACCAGAGGAAGTAAGGTGTACCATGAATCTTTAGCTCGTAACTGTCTTTCTCCAGAAACTCTTTTCCTCAAAGAAAACGCCATGGTGATGTGTACCAAAAATAACTTTGAAGCCGGGTATGTAAACGGGACTTTAGCTCGAGTTGTCGGATTTGATAGCTATGCCGGACATCCGATCATTGAGACGGCTGACAAAAGAAAAATTACAATTGAACCAGCTAGTTGGGAATTGGCCGAAGAAGGAAAAATCCTAGCTTCAATTGAGCAGCTGCCACTTAGACTTGCTTGGGCCATTACCGTCCACAAAAGTCAAGGAATGTCGCTAGATGCTGCTGAAGTAGACTTATCTAAGTCATTTGTCTACGGACAAGGCTATGTAGCTCTTTCTCGTGTCCGTTCACTAGCTGGCCTTAAGGTACTAGGAATGAACGCCAACGCCCTGATGGTAGATCCAAAAGTTCTAAATCAAGATAAACGTTTTAATAGTGAATCTGAAGACGCTGAAGAAACTTTTGCCGAAATAGAACAAGCTGAGTTAGCTAAAATGCACGAAAGATTTGTATTAGCTAATGGCGGAAGAATCCCAACCAAAGCTGACTTAGTAGCAGCAAAAAATCCAGTTGAAAGGATTCGAAAGGAGAGTACTCAAGTGGAAACAAAGCAACTACTCCAAAAACTAAAGAGTATTAAAAAAGTAGCTGAAGCAAGGAAGTTTACCGTCTCTACTATCATCAGCCATGTAGAAACTCTAGCGCAAAACGGAGACTTGACCTTAGCTGAACTTAAGACAATTGCTGAAAATGAACCCGGTTGGAGTACAAAAGCAAAAAAAGATATTGAAGCGGCGATAGCCAAGAAGGGTAGTGAGATTCTAAAGCCACTGTTTGAAGAAACTAAAGGGAAGTACGACTACAATATAATTCGACTGGTTAGAGCGATGGAACAAATGAAGCAATAATATTTCAAACTAGATTTACCATGCGACTGCGAAAGTTTTTAGTTAGGCTTCAAAAAAGAAGAGTTAGGAAAAAAGCTAAGCCAGATAAACATTACGAGGACCACAAAGAGATAGCTCGTATTATTATCAAAGAACGCTTAGCTTTTTGGCAACCGCTTTGTGAGGTCACTTTTAAAAGAGTGGCGATACGCAACCAGCGACGTCGTTGGGGTAGTTGTTCTTCAAAAGGAAATCTAAACTTTAGTTATCGTTTGGTTTTCTTACCTCAAGAGCTCTGTGACTATGTTGTTGTTCATGAACTGTGTCATCTAAAAGAAATGAATCACGGACCAAACTTCTGGGCCGAGGTTGCTAAGGTGTTACCGCAGTATCATGAAAATATAACTACGCTTCGAAAACTTGAGAAAATACTTGGACAGAGTAAGGTAATAGAACCAGACGCAGATTCATATTATGCCCTCAGACAACCAACAACAAAATAAAACCCTACTTTTAATAGACAAACCTAAAGGGATTAGCTCTTTTACAGTTATTCGTGTACTCAGACGAAAAACAGGAATAAGAAAGTTTGGCCATGCCGGCACTCTAGATCCACTAGCTTCAGGACTAATGTTGATTGGTGTCGAAAAGGGAACAAAACTACTAGCTGACTTGGTCGGACTAGATAAAACCTATGTTGCCAAAATTCTCATCGGAGAAAAAAGATCCACTGGTGATATGGAAGGGGAGATTCTAGATGAGAAAGAATATCAAAATGATATTAGTAAAGAGGAAGTTGAGAATGCACTCACTAGTCTAATAGGTGAGATAGAACTTCCAGTCTCAGCTTATAGTGCCATTAAGAAAGATGGAGTACCGATGTATAAACGTGCTAGAGCCGCTGAAAGAGTAGGGGAGTTTGTGGCAGATATTCCACTTAGAAAAATGAAAGTTTATAGTGCAAAGTTACTTGATGTAAAAGAAGTGTCACAAGACGGTAAAAAGCGCTTGGAGCTTGAGGTTGATTTCTTCGTCGGAAGCGGTACTTATATTCGCTCACTAGCTGAAGAGATCGGACGCAAACTAAACTACCCAGCAGTGATGTCCGACCTATGCCGCACCAGTATCGGAGAATACAGAATCGCCGAGGCATTTTTGCTCGACGATTTTACTTTGGAAGATTTAAAATCAAGCGAATAAAAGAAAACCGCCCTGCATGAGCAGGACGGCGAAAGCGATCTTGATTTGGTGGATCTTACTAAGCCAAATACAGATAACTCGTCATCGAGACCAAGTGTATGGTCGCGAAAGTATAGAACGATCTTAATTTTGTTAGATCGGCGGTGGCGGTGGCGGCGACGGAGGCAATGCAGCCGCCTAAGACAGCAAATACAGGAGATGTGGGTTCAGTTAAAGTGAATAGGAGAGCAGCGCTGGTGGCCATAAAGGCGATGAAGGAGAGAGATTCGGCCCTTGGCTCAAACCGTATCAATAACATCGTTGCTACCATCAGCATCATTGATAACATCACCACCACTATAGGGACTCGAATTACGTGTTCTGGCTTTTCTGCAACAGAAGTTTCACGTACCAGATCTGCTTCTGTGACATACACCACTTCAGCCGAGTAGCAGTTCTTCTGCTGGAAGAAGAGTGACTGCCTGACGTACTCGCACCGTGAGGGTAAGACAATTACTTTTTCTCCCTCACTCAAACATCGGTCGGCAGAGCAGTACTGAAATCTTTCGCCAGTACTAGTCACAACCTCGTCCTGTGGTTTTGACTCCACTTCAGCGGCGAAGGCCTCGTGCCCAAACATCAGCCCGAGGAGAAATAACGCTATCAAATAACTATTGGCTTTCATGGCCTGACTCCGTTCAAAGTCCCTACTGGGACGGATTGGAACTTTTTCTTCCATAAAGTACCGATTTTTATAGGTGTTGTCAATAGCGCTAGTTTAGTGAACAAATAAAAACCCTCGGACTTTGAGTCCGAGGGTTTTTTCATTTTCCATCTTCCAGAATCGCTGTAAGCGAGGAAAGTTCGCGGCGGACAAGGAAAATATGACGAGCTGTACTAATTGTACGGTGAGGGATATTTTACGTAGGACAACAAAGAAATTTTCCGTTTGCGACGGTTCTATCTAGAATAGACTTTCAACAACAGCCTTAACATCAGCTCCATCAGCTTGGCCAGCCAGCTTCTTGATAACAGCTCCCATGAGCATTCCCATTTTCGCTTTGTCCTCAATACCAAGCTCAGCTTTAAGTGCTTCTGCTACTGGTCTGATTTCTTCTTGAGACATTAAAGTAGGTAAGTATGCTTCCAAAACAGCTAGCTCTTCTTTTTCTGGTACTGCTAGTTCAGGACGGTTAGCTGCTTCGTATTGAACGATTGATTCTTTTCGCTGCTTAGCTAGACGCTTAATAACAGCTAGGACTTCTTCGTCTTTAAGTTCGTCTTGTGGAGTTCTTCCAGTAGCGACTAGTTCGTTAGTACAAGCAGTCATAATACCTCTAACAGTACGCAAAGTAACATCATCCTTAGCTTTCATCGCTTCTTTAAGGCTAACTCTAAGATCAGTGTGAATTGACATATAAAACAAATTTAATATTGAAATTATATCACAGAGGGAGATTTTGATTGAAATATAAAAAATGGACTGCCCACCCCAAATGAATGAGATGAAAGCAGTCCGATTTCGAATAGCAAGAACGCCGCTATTCGTCAAATATCGGGCGGGTCACGTAGTCGAAGCAATCCTGTCCCGGTGGCGGAGCCGCTGGCTTCGGGTAGAAGCCATGGAAAGGCTCACCGTTTGCAACCAGCGGTTGAGGTGCCGGCTTCGGGTAGAAGCCATGGAAAGGCTCACCGTTTGCAACCAGCTGATCCAGCGTCGGTTGGTGGTTTAAGCTTTGGTTCATGTGATGGTCCTCAATACCGAAAACCGTTCGGCAACGACTTGTCCAGAATGAGACGAGCGAGCTAAGGCCTATAAAATAAGCCGCAATTCGCTCGTCTCATCATTGAAAATTAAGGAACTTGATATTTTATATTATAAAATATGTATTTAGTCAATGTTTGCATCCAATATTTAAATAAAGAAAATCGCCGCTCGAGGAGAGCGGCGATCGGGGGCGGTGCGCGAGCATCGCAAGACGAGAGCAATCACTCAGAGAGAGGAATCCTGGAAGTCATGCTTCTGACTGTAGCTGGTACAGCCGAACATGGCAGCAAGTCTCCTTCCAGCCTCTGGGTGACGTTGGTCACAAAGCTCTCCGGATCCTCCAGATCACCCAATTCCTTATGAGTGAGTGAAGTGACCCAAGATATGTCGACACACTTAGCCAAGCTGTTGAGCAAAAGCCTGACCACATGTGCCGACGCAACCAAACGGTCGTGACTGACGCCGTCCTCTACCGTCTGTTCGCACCGACGGTAGACAAAAGTGACAACAGTCACTTTGCCACCTGGTTTCGGCTCAGAACTGAGGACATAAACCTCCTCATCCCTGACCAGCTTACGTCCCAACTGATCCAGGACAATCTCAACACAGATCTCCTTGAGGTGAGTAGCGTTGCCCAGGTCCGGCAAGGGACTCGAAATGTGCGGCTCAATCTTGCTTGGATCAAGCCGCTCAAGCGTACTAGATTCCATTTTTTTTCTCCGACGTGACCCAAGGAATCCTTGGATGTCATTCCACCATCCGTCGATATGATTACGCACACCGACCAAGAAATCGGCCGGTATAGTAACAATGAGTGGGATGAACGGGAGAAAGAAGAGGAAACTGCTCACAACATGAAGGACCGTCTGAAACCCAGTCACAGGATCAGAGCTTAGCCATGCAGCAACTCCAGCGCCAAACCAAAGAATAAGAACCGATAACAACAGCCCTCCTTCCTTTGTGTCCAGGTCGTCTGACCTCTCCTCATAAAAATCGCCAGTGATACTCATCTGACACCTCCTAGGTTTGTTGTTAAAGATCGATTCAAAAAACAGCGGGGTGCTGGTTTAATACAATTGCTATTTAGTTTATAGCATAAATTATACCTAAAGTCAATATTTGCGACTAATATTTAAAAGAAAAAAAGAAAGACCGCCGCTCGTGGAGAGCGGCGATCAATGGTGGTGAGTAGCCAGCGGTGCCGGCTACTCAAGAACAGAATCTGAAGATGAGCTCTTCCGACTTTGGCCAGTTGGCATTGAAGCCAACATCACCACGGACGACGCATCTTTTTCGGCCGAACCGACGTCGATGTCATTATCCAGCAGTCGGTGAGCTACGTTCAAGACGTGCGCTCGTACATCGTCTAAACCGCTCAGCATCCTGGTGCCTTGCGAGAGCACGTGCTCAATGTCAACGATCCTTGTCCCGTCTGGAAAAAGCTGAATAGTGTGACCGGAGTGCACTAGCACATCACGATCGACGCCGTCACGACGGACTTTCAAACTGCGTTCATAAAGGAAGGTGACAGTGACCGAAATCACTTCTTTCTTTCCTTCCTTAAACTTGTGCGAGACTTCGATCAGGGAAATCTGCTCCTCCAGAGTAAGTGACCGGAAATGCTGCTGGACAACTGAGCGACAAATTGCCAACAACTGCGACATGGACGTCAGATCAATTGATCCCTCCATTGAGACATATGGACTGATTTTTCTTTGTCCGAGTGTCTCAAAATGTTTAGCTGTTCGCTTTTGCTGACGCCATTGACCGATAGTCATTTTGGCTCGTGCCAAAAAAGAAGGTACTCTCTCCGACACGACTGTCGAAAGATCCAAAGCAAATGCCAGCACAGTAGGTGCTATGCCAGCTAAGAGAAACAACAGGCCTGCAATTACCGGGATATAGCTTGCTTCCCCTAAAGCAAAGAGAAACATTACTCCGATGGCCTGGAGAGACGCGTGAAACAAGCAGACCTTTTGCCAATTGACAATTTCTGGACCCCTCAGATTCTTGCTACTGATGTCTTCGCAGAGAATGTCCCAAAGAACGTTCCAATTTATATTTTTCATCTTTATTCCTTGTCAAAGTGCAGAGATAGAATGAGATAAGCATAGCTGTTGTTAGATACAGATCTTTTGAGATAATAACATAAATTATACCTAAAGTCAATATTTGTGACTAATATTTAAAAGAAAAAAAGAAAGACCGCCGCTCGTGGAGAGCGGCGATCGTGGGCTGGTTGGTCGACACAGCCAAAACCGGTAAAATCATTGGCTGGTCGCTCGTTTCCTTTTTGGAAAAAGTCTCCAGTCCAACTCCTCTGCGGTATAGTATTCGTATACTTCCCGCAAAACCTCCCCAGCAACAGCAGAGAGGCCGCAAAAAGCGAAGAAAGACAGTTCGAAGGCTGGAAACTGCCTGGAGAAGTAAATAGGCAGACTTGCCACGAAGAGAAAGACTCCTCCGCGGTAAAGCAGAAAAGCGAAGAACTTGACCATCTTGGCCAACACATTTTTCATGACAAACCCCTCTTGTCAGGTGGGTGAAAAAGATCTTAGGAGTGTTGTAGTCGATCCCTAGCGATTCTTTTTTAATTAAATAAGAAAATATCATTATTGTCAATGTAGAGTGGACAGCAAGCTTCGCTTGCTATCATGGTAAAATAGTCGGCATGGACACTATCATTATTATTCTTTTGCTACTCTTAGTAGCAATTCTCGGCTTACTAGTTTACGTTTTTTTCTTCCGTCCGGAGAAAAAAGCGACTGATAACGATAGCCTGCTTTTGATGCAGCAACAGATTCAAGAACTTTCTCGTGGTATGCGTGAGCAGATGGGCGAGAGTAATCGTCTAGCGCAAGAAGGGAGTCGTCAGCAATTTAGAGACAGTAAGGAACTGATGCAAGAGATCAACAAAGACGTTAACGAACAAATTCGTGCTATTCAAGAAAGTATCAATGAAAAACTACTTGGTGTACAGAAACACGTGTCAGAAGTAAGTGAGAGTTCGAAGCAGGTATTTACCATCGCCGAGCAACTACAAAATCTTGAGAAGGTACTCAAGCACCAAAAACAAAGAGGGAACCTCGGTGAAGCCAGTCTGCAGTTAGCTCTAGAGAATATCCTTCCGGTTGGCGCTTATAAATTTCAATACCTTTTTGAAGGAGGGGAAACTGTTGATGCTGTCATTATCACCAAAGACGGAATGATCCCGGTTGATGCTAAGTTTTCACTAGATAATTATCGTCGTCTGGTAGATGAAACTGATGATCAGCGTCGTTTGGAGTTAGAAAAAGAATTTAAAAACGACCTCAAGAAAAGAATTGATGAAACAGCAAAATATATCCGACCAAAGGATGGTACTTTACCATTTGCCTTTATGTATATCCCAGCTGAAGCGATCTATTACGACTTACTTGTAAATGAAGTAGGTTCTATTAAAGTAAACACTCGTTCACTAATTGACTACGCCTACAGAGACAAGAACGTCATTATTGTGTCACCAACTACTTTTGCCGCTTATCTCCAGTCAGTCCTCTACGGCTTTAGAGCCTTTAAGGTAGAAGAGGGGGCAAAAGAGATACAAGCTAATGTCGAAAAACTCTCGCGACATCTGAGTGCTTATAATGAATATTTTGAAAAAGTAGGGAACAGTCTTGGTACTACCGTCAATCACTACAACGCTGCCAGCAAGGAATTAGCCAAGGTAGATAAGGATGTAGTGCGTATCTCTGGAGAAAGTACCGGACATGAGACCTTGGTTTTGGACAAGCCTACAAAGGAGTAAAATTAGCCCTACAGCGTAATCAGTTTTATTGACTTTTAGGTATTCATGTGACATTGTAATTATAGAATACTTCGTTTTCGCGGAGTAACGAGGAGAGCGACGTGGCACAACGTTTCTGGAAAATTGTGGCCTGGGTGACATTCCCAGGATTCATGTACTCAGTAGTCGACCAAAAATGGGACGAGTTGATCCCTCCCTTGAGGGATCAAAAAAAAGTATGGACCGGTCTGGGAATGTCCATCGCTGCTCTGTCTGTCTACTTCATCGTGATGTTCTTTGGAGAGGGGATTCTTGCGGCTATTGGGGTAGTTGTCTTCATTATCAACTCCTACATCACCTTGCTGTGCATTTTCAGCCTCGCGTTAGGAACTTGGTCGGCAGATTAGCAAGGGGTGTGATATTAAATGTTGGGAATGCCACACCCAAAAAAAACGCCGCTTCTCCAGAGGCGGTGTTTTACAATGTAAATATTCAAAAAATGACTGAACGCATTAGAACCATACATCAACGAACCTGAAGATAATGTTAAAAAATGGAGAAGCTAGATTCCCTTGCAATTTTAGGGGTTTTCTTGTACTATAGCCCGCACTATGGCAACAAAAACAGCTAACAAAGACGCCTTCGCAGTTATCGCAACTGGCGGCAAGCAATACGTGGTTTCAGTGGGCGACAAAATCCTAGTTGAACTTCTTGGTGAATACAAAGAAGGAGATACTATCGAGTTTGATACTGTCCTAATGACTGATGATGGTAAAGCGGCTAAAATCGGCACACCTCACACAGGCTCAAAGGTTAAGGCAACTTACTTAGGAGAGAAGAAGGGTCCAAAGCTTACTATTGTTCGCTACAAAGCTAAGAGTAACCGAGACCGAAGAATTGGTCACAGACAGCACTACGCTGAGATCGAAATCAAGTCTATCTAATACAAATCAAAAAGAACGGCGCCCATGGGCGCCGTTCTTTTTGATTAGCTTAGTTTCGATTACTCAAAGCACTTTTGATAGTTTCAGGATCAGCATATTCAAGCTCACTACCGGTTGAAAGGCCGCGACCAAGGTGGGTAATTTTTAACTTGCTGGCTTCAGGAATTTCTTGCAAAACAGTCTCAATGTAACGACTAGTATTTTCTCCGTCAGGATTGATTGAAAAGGCTAAAATAACTTCATTAAGACTTTCTTTTAGTCTTTTATCTAATAAGGCACGAAAGGCACCGCTACGTAGCTTAGAATTCGTTTCAGGCCCATTGAGAAGCGATATAGTGCCGCCTAAGACAAAGTAAAGTCCGTTATATACATTACTCCTCTCGATAGCTTGAATATCACTGTCCCGAGACACAACCATCAACTTACTCTTGTCTCTTGAAGTACTATCACAGATATTACAGAGGTTATTGTTTGAGTTATATGAAGAGGAGAAAAACCGATGACAATCAAAACATTCTGAAACTGAGCTTGGTAGGGAAGTAATAAGGGAAGCAAGTTCATCAACCTGTTCACGTTTGAGAGTTAAAATATGAAAAGCAAAACGCTTAGCTTGGCGAGCACCAATACCAGGAAATTTTTCAAAATAAGCTATAAGTTTATCGAGCGGGGTCATGTTTAAATTTTTCTGATTTTAAATTATGTTTTCGTATCATACATGATACGAAAGTCATATCATGTATGATACGACCTATTTACAACTACAACGATTAGAAGTCATCACCTCCACCAGCCACACTATGGTGTTTGGTATCCAGGTTAAGGAAGCGAACATGTGTTCCATCGAAGTATAACTCACAAGATCCAACTGGACCGTTACGGTGTTTTTCTACCAAAATCTCAGCAATGTTTGGTCTTTCTGATTCTTTATTTATTTTATCTTCACGGTGAATAAACATCACCACGTCAGCATCCTGTTCAATAGAACCTGAGTCACGAAGGTCAGAAAGGCGTGGCTTACCACCTCGTTGTTCTACAGCACGCGAAAGCTGTGACAAAGCAATAACTGGTACTTCCAAGTCCCGCGCCAGAATCTTAAGTGAACGAGAGATTTCAGTTACTTGTTGTACCATTGAATCACTAGACTTAGTCGCAGTAGGGGACATAAGCTGAAGATAGTCGACAATAAGTAGATCTAGTCCATGTTCGTTCTTAAGACGACGAGCAGCGGAACGCATTTTTAAAATATTATTTCCGGCTTGGTCATCGATATGGATCTGAGCATCAGAAAGCTTAGCCATCGCTTTTTGCACCGCTTCAAACTCTTGGTCGTTTGATAACTTACCAGTACGCAGTTTCCATGAGTCCACTCCAGCTTCCGCTGCCAACATACGATCAACTAACTGTTGATCACTCATTTCCAGAGAAAAGATACCCACTGATGCACCGAACTTCAAAGCAGCATTTCGAGCCACATCAAGCGCAAAAGTAGTCTTTCCCATAGAAGGACGAGCAGCCAAAATGATCAGGTCAGATTTTTGGAATCCAGCCAAGAGGTTATCTAGAGCGGTAAAGCCAGAAGGAACACCACGTCTTTCTTCTTGGTTAGCACTTAGATATTCAAAACGCTCCCAAGCTTCAGAAAGGGAATTACCAATAGTCTTAAACTTCTGGGCAGTTGGCGACTGGGTTGCATGAAAAATCTTTTTCTCAGCTTGATCCAAAGCCTCGTCAACACTGTCTGGATCTGAGTAACCGATCTCAGCAATATCATCAGCAGCGTAGATCAGGTTTCTAAGCGCAGATTTTCCTTGAACCAATTCTGCGTAGTAGTTAGCGTTACCAGCTGCGGGAACAGTCTCGATAAGTTCAGTTATATAACTAGCGCCACCAACTCGATCATGGGTGTTGTTACTCTTAAGCTTTGATACTAAAGAGACAACGTCAATTGGATCTCCTTTGGAGAAAATAGATAAAATTGCTTCATAAATAGCTCGGTGTTTGTCAGCATAAAAACTCTCAGGGTAAACAGAAACTGAAACGTCGTGCATGACGTCAGGTTTCAAAATAATAGCTCCAAGTAATGCTCTTTCAGCATCAACGTTATGCGGTGGAGTACGAAGATTTCGGTTTGTGACGAGTTTGTCTGCCATAAGTAGGTAGATTGTATCACGAATAGAGACTAGTCAGTTTTTGCAGTTTTTACACAGCCCTGTGCAAAGTGTGCATAGTGAAATAGCTTTATTTATATTGAAATTTAGATAAAACAATAGCCGCCGAGTATGAACTCAGACGGCTTGGGCAGTGGACCATGCTAAAAGATTAAATCAGCGCTCTTCAGGCAGCGGCAGAACATTGCAGCCATTCAGGACGAACCTCTGACCCTCCGAAGTGCCCTCCATCTGAACGATAATTGGTCGCTCAAGAACGAGGTAGGCCTGCTCCGGCAATTGATGTCCCAGAGCGCTGCTTGTCTGAACTCTTGTGACAACGAGTTCATAGCCACACTCTTTCGTGCCGGAGACGGTACAGGCGGCGATCATGCTAACCACCGCGATGACGAAGGCTGCCGCAATCGGCAGACTGTAGTCAGCAAGAAACTTTTTGAGCAAGGACACCTTGCTGTTTTGCATGAGATATCTCCATGTAGGTAGGGAACAGCTGACAAAACTTTACTATTAAAATTAGAGTTAGTCAAGTTTTAAACTTTTGTGACCTATTTTTATCAGTGTGGTTTTTGTACCATTTACAATATATGATTAGCTATATTAAAAATTATTGTTAAATTACATGCAAGAACAACACGCTCCAGAAACCGCAACAGAAGAGTCCGCTTCATCTTTCAAGCCAAAAAAATCTTTGTCTACTTTAGTTGTCGTTGGAACTGTATGTGTTATTGCGATTTTAGCTTTTCTTGTAATCACAACAAGAGATACTGGTATTAATACTGAGAATTCTGAATCATGGAGATCGTCACTTAGAGACAGCAACGACACAGCTGCGACTGAAGTGACTAGATATATTTACCCAGATAACACTGACTATTCTATTTACTATAAAAATATAAATAGGGAACCCGGCATTGAATGGTTTTTAAATCCAGTACCTCTTGGTGATTTAGGTTTAATAACTGAAAACAAATACATAGACGCAGATGGCGATTATATTGATCAGATATCCTATTATTTTCAAATCGGAAATTTCAATGACAAACCGATAGTTTATGTTAACGCTGATTGCTCTGAATCTGTGTGTATAGGTGAGGACTTGTTTTTTCTAGGGACGACTACAAGTGATGTTAGTTTAATTAAGACACATTCCCAATTCGACGAAAATACTAACTTTTACAAACTTCATGAAGGTGTATCTATAGATGAAAATTTATCTTTTGATGCATTGAGATTAAATGAAATATCATTAGGTCAAGCAACCTTTACTGTTGGTTCAAGATTTTTTAGACTCGAGCATCCAGAAATTTTTGCTAATTCAAGTTTCAATCCTAATGTTGAAGGAGAGCGTGAACCTTATGAATTTATTGAGTTTATTGAAGACACTGAATTCGGACCATTATTTCGAGGCTATAACATTTCAGAAGAAGGTACAGCAATATTTATGTATGCAGTTAGGACTGTAGGTGGCCTTTTAGTACCATTTGAATTAGACCTACCGAAAAAACTATTCTCAGCAGAGTCTTATCCTGTTCCTGATATAACCTGGAACGACGGTAGCAAAAACACGAAGGAATATTCGACAGGCTTTCATACCTCAGGACAAGAAATCTCTCTTAAGGACATACCTCAATCAGATCTAGAAGTGGTCGGCAAAACCAGTAATGGAAGGAAAATTTACAATCTAATCAGCCCAGAACACCCCCTGATTACGAGAGTTACGGGAAAAGAGCCTAATACCTTTGTTGAATACGATGAAAAAACTGGAGAGTTACGTGGTTATACTCTTACAGCACAAGAATTAATTGTTCGTCGTGGTGTCCTCGTATTTATCGACGATCTAGGTTTTCAGAATATACTTACGTATAAAACATCAATTTAAAAAATGGACTTCATCATGGAGCAAATATCAGACAACTGATGGTCAATTTTATTTACCAGCACTTAGAGATTAATAACAGTTCTAATAAAAAATTTGGCAAAAAGAAAACCCCCGGCGTGCCGAACCGGGGGTTCGTGTGCGCGGAGGGTGTATCGTACAAACTCGACTGGCGTTTGCCAGGTGTTACTTTCAGTTTTTGAAAGCGTCGGCTTAAAAACAAATTTCGATTAGCAGCTTGCGACCAAAGGCTGCAATCTAGTGGAATCCCATGGAATCAAGACAGGGAATCGCAACTTGCAGAGGCTGCAGACGTGATTTCACGAACGCCAGCAACATACAAATCTTTTTAACGACTGGATCAAAAACCAGTATGATTGGTTTGCGGACCGGCACGGACCACAATTTTACCAAATACCGGTTGAAATCTGTCGAGAGCTATCCGCCTCTAAACAACTTTGTAGCAGCGACAAACAAGGAACATGTAACGCTCAAACCACACAGAACAAAACAGAAAGAATGGAACGTGTTACTCATATAGTATTGCATACTATACAATTCTTGTCAAGTCCTAGTGGTACAAGTTTAAATTACTCCTTGATAAATAAGGCTAGTATTAAATAGGGAGGTAGTTACACCTTCACCACCTTCGGACCATGTGGAGTATCTTCAACAGTATAACCCTTTAGGTTCAAAGCTTCGCGGAAGTGGTCAGCCTCTAGCCAGTTGCGAGCCACTCTAGCAGCTTCACGTTTTGAAACTAACTCTTTTATCTCTTCTGGAACCTCTTCGCTGGTAAGAATTCCTAGATTCTTTTTTCCTTCATCAACATCATCACTAAGTCCAATCTCAAGCACGCTGTCCATATAGTGAATTGTGGCGCACTTGGTTTTGTTATCTAAAGTTTCATCTTTGGTAACTTCCCACAACAAAGCCAAAGCTCCTGGAGTATCTAAGTCGTCGGCAATAAAATTTCTAAACTTTTCTTGGTAAACAGCGTCAGGCTCACCAGCTATTTGCTTGTAGTCTTCATAGACAAATCTTTTCAGACGGTAGAGAGCTTGTTTAGCTGCCGTTAGTGCTTCCCAAGTAAAATTAACGGTTGAACGATAGTGAGCGGTCAAAAGCCAGTAGCGGTAGTCTTCACCGGAAAAGCCACGGTCGACTAATTGACGCAAAGTAATAGAGTTACCAAGAGACTTGCCGATCTTCTGAGCATCAATGGTAATAAAAGCGTTGTGAAGCCAATAGCGAACAAACTGTTTACCCGTAGCACACTCAGATTGAGCGATCTCAGCGTTATGATGTACTGGAATATGATCGATACCGCCAGTATGGATATCAATCTCTTTACCTAGAGTAGCCATCGCCATAGCAGAACATTCTATATGCCACCCAGGAAAGCCTTTACCCCAGCGACTTTCCCAACCAAGTAGGCCTTTTTTCCAAACAGCAAAGTCCGCTGGGTGTTTCTTTTCACTGTTTACCTCAACCCGAGCACCACTTTTTAGTTGTTCCAAATCAATATTGCCCAATCTTCCATACTTAGGAAACTTCTGAATATCAAAATAAACTCCATCGCTGGTTTCGTAGGTAAAACCTTTTTCGCTCAAACTCTCAACTAAGCGAATCTGCTCGGCCACATAATCACTGGCTCTAGACCAAGTAGTGGCAGACATCACTCGGAGAGAATCCATATCATCATAAAAGGCACTGATATACGTATCAGACAATTGGCGCATCGCTGCCAAGGTGACAGGTAATCCTTCACGTTTTAAGCCCTTCATCATTTTATCTTCACCAATATCACCATCATCTGTTAGATGACCAAAGTCAGTTAGATTAATGGTGTGTTTTACTTCATAACCATGGAGCATCAAAGTGCGCTTAAGAATATCAGAGAAAACGTAAGGTCGGAGATTACCAATATGGATATAGTCGTAAACAGTTGGTCCGCAAGAGTACATAGTTACTACCTTGCCTGAGATTGGTTTAAACAGCTCCATTGACCTACTTTCAGTGTTGTAGAGGTTGATTTGCGGCAACTTAACAGGCTCCTTTTTACTCTTAAATAAATCCATAAACATATAGGGACAGTGTAGCAAAGGGAACTCAAAACAGAAAGCCACTATTGTCTTTTGGCTATCTTTTAAGACTGTGCGATAATAATGCTCATGCAAGAACCACAAGCGGCAGAACACACATCTGTTAACAGACCGAGAAAAGTAAAAAAGAATAATTTTTTAGGAATAACCCTAGCTTTATTATTGGCCGCCGGTTCATTTATTTCTGGTTTAGAAGTTAATAAGCTAAACAATGTCGAAAACCAAGAAGCTAGTATCTTCTCCTTCTTTACTAAATTCAATGCTCCTAAAGCAGCTGAGGATGTTGAGTTAGAGCAGTTTTGGCATGTCTGGAACCTAATGGATGAAAAATTCGTAAGCGCTAGTTCAACCCAAGTTATTTCACCTCAAGATAAGATAAATGGCGCTATTGAAGGCATGGTTGGTGCTTATGGTGACCCATACACAACTTTCTTCCCACCAGCAGAAAATGCTGCTTTTACAGAAGACATCTCTGGCAACTTTAGTGGTGTCGGTATGGAGATTGGAATGCGAGACGATATCGTGACAGTGATCGCACCACTACCGGGTACCCCAGCTGAAAAAGCGGGTCTGATGGCTGGAGACAAGATTGTTAAGATTGATGATACTTCAACAGACGGAATGCGTGTAGACGAAGCTGTCCGTCTCATCCGAGGTGAAAAGGGGACTGACGTACGACTATCTATCTATCGTGAAGGAGATCTAGAATTTCAAGATCTTGTAGTCACTAGAGACACGATTGATATTCCAACTATAGCTACTGAAAAAATTGGTGATACTTTTGTCATTAGATTATTTAGCTTCAACGCTATCTCAGAAGAAAAAATGCAGGACGCTCTTCGTGAATTCCTAGCAAGTGATTCTAAATCTCTTATTCTTGATCTACGTGGCAACCCAGGAGGTTATCTACAAAGTGCTGTTTCTATCGCTGGTTACTTCCTACCAACAGGGAAGGTGGTTGTCCGAGAAAGCTTTAGAGATAACGACGAAGAAAAGCTCTACCGAAGCCAGGGACGAAAGGTGCGAGACTTTACACCTGAAAACTTAGTAGTATTAGTTGACGGAGGTTCAGCTTCAGCCTCAGAAATTTTAGCTGGAGCACTAGGTGAACATGATGTAGCTACTATTATCGGTGTAAACACTTTTGGTAAAGGTTCTGTTCAAGAGCTTGTTCAACTAGATAACTCTTCATCAGTTAAAATCACTATCGCAAGGTGGCTAACACCAAACGGTACTTCGATTTCAAATGGTGGTCTAACTCCTGATATTTTGATCAGCCGAACTCCAGAAGACAGAATCAATGAAGTAGACCCTCAACAAGATGCAGCTTTAAAACTTCTTAGAGGTGAAGAAGTAGTATCTGAGTAAGTGGTGTTTACCTTGCTCTTTTGTTAAAATTCCTTTGTTAAGACTTAATTAAAAGAAATATGAAAGTAATCCTGTTACGCGACGTGGCCAAAATTGGTCGTCGAAACCAAATAGTTGAAGTACCTGATGGATTTGCTTTAAATAAGCTGATTCCAAAGAAAGACGCTGAACCAGCAACTGCAGCCAACTTAAAGAAAATTACCCACTTGAATGTGGTCAATGAGAATAGCCAGGCTCAAGTACTGGAAACATTAAAAGAAATTGCTACTAAGACTGAAGAAACTCCGCTTGTAGTACCAATGCAAGCAAACGAACAAGGACATCTTTTCCAAAGTGTCCACGCCGAAGATATAATGGGCGCTGGTAAAAAAGTAGGTTTAAATATTCATAAGGAATATTTAGTAATGGAGTCACCGATAAAAGATGTCGGTACGCATAAAATTACCTTGCAGTATCAGGGGAAGAAATTTGAATTAATAACTAATGTAGTAGCTAAATAACATGGATAAAAAGAATCTATTAACAATTTTTGTTTACTTAGTAGTCTGTGGGTTACTAGTAGCTGCTTTAAGTGTCTGGTTGGGACCTGAAAAAGCCTCAACTGATGTTGCAATAAATAATGAGCTTTCTAGCGAAACAGAAGAAGATGAACAACCTTTCGTTGCACCACTTAATATAGACGAATTAGCAGCTTATCAAGAAAATATGACAAACGAATCAAACCCAGTAGCAGAGGTAAAAACAAACCTAGGAACATTTGAACTAGAACTATTTGCAGACACAATGCCGGTAACTGCTGGAAACTTCATTGAACTAGCTGAATCTGGCTACTACGACGGAGTACTATTCCATCGTGTGATCCCAGGGTTTATGATTCAAGGAGGAGACCCGTTAACTAAAGAAGCCGATACTGGTCGTTATGGAACTGGTGGTCCAGGATATGCTATTCCAGACGAACACGTAGCCGGGGAATACCTAACTAACGTTCGCGGTACTATCTCAATGGCTAACAGCGGTCCAAACTCAGGCGGTAGTCAATTCTTTATCAATGTAGCTGACAACGCTAACCTAGACTTTGATAAGCAACCACTATCATCAAAACACCCAGTTTTTGGTAAGATTGTTTCTGGCATGGATGTGGTCGACAAGATAGCTCAAGTAGAAAGAAACGAACGAGACCTTCCAGTTGAACCAGTAGTGATGGAATCAGTTACTATTGTTAAATAAGTAGGGAAGTAGAGCACAAAAAACGCCAGGCAAAGCCTGGCGTTTTTTGTATTTTAATTTTGGTGAAAAGTTGTTAGAAAAACTAGAAAAAAAGTTATAATGATAAATATGAAAAAGACTATTCTTCGATTAGGTAGTTCAACTATCATAGTTATATTTGTCTACGCACTTATCTGGAACAGGGAACTACCTAAAGCTGTGGCTGCTGTCACAGACTGTAGTACTGATTTAGACCAAGCAGATACCATCTACCAACTATCTACCACCACTGCCGGTAACTGTATTATTACTGCCAATAATATCACTATTGATGGACAAGGACTTTATAGTATTAATGGAAATGTTCAAAGTACTGGAGGACATAATATAGTAGTCACTGATGTTGTGAATATTAGTGGTTTTGTACAATCATATAACGCTACAGGAAATTCTGGAGACATTGAGGTGATAAATACAGAAGTTGGGGCTTATGTTAGTTCATACTCTTATGACAGTAATGCTGGAGAGATATATATTCAAAATTCAAATATTGGAGGTGGGGTATACTCAATTGTTGGAGCAAGTGCTGGTACAGCTGGTGATATTACTGTTATTGATTCCAGTGTATCTTCTAGTGTAGTTTCCAACGTTTCATCATTAGGTAGCGATGATTCTGGTAATGTAGTAATTGAAAACTCAATAATTAATAGTTCCATAGCTTCAGTTTCAGATACTAGCAATTCTGGCAACATCACCATTTCCAATAATTCAACTGTTACAGGTTCTGTAAGAGCGTCTGGTATTTTAAGTAGCGGAGACATCGATATTTCTGATTCTGAAGTAACTGAGTTAGTTCAATCTGAAGCTACTGGTGGTGACTCTGGAGATATCGAAATCACTGACTCTAACGTAACTGATTATGTAGAATCAGACGGTTCACTTAATTCAGGTTCTGTGAGCATCTACGGCTCTGATATTGGAGGACAAGTACAATCTGTTGGTTATTCTGGAAATGGAGGGACTATTGTTGTTAACGATTCGTATGTAGATGGCTACATATATTCAGCAGGAGGTATAGATGCTGGTGATGTTACTGTCACCGACTCAGAAGTGACCTTAGGTGTTTCGTCTTTTACCTACGGTAACGACGGTGGGGATGTTATTGTAACCAACTCAACAATAGGTAATTACGTTAGTTCATACGGTTACTCTGGTGCTTCTGGAGACGTTACGGTCATAAATTCAACGGTCTTTGCAAACTCTTATTCTAGAGGGGTTACCGCTTCAACAAACTCCGGAACCGAAGGCAATGTCTTCATCACCGACTCAAATATTTCTGGCTATGTCAGTGGTAACGAACTTACCCTCATCGACAACCCCCCAAATCTCACAGTGACTCCACTTGATGTAGAAATAGATTTTAATGACAGCTTTACCATTGACTTCGGCACAGTCTCAGCAAATGACATCAAAGACGGTAACCTCAATGACGATATTGAAGTCACAGGAGAAGTATTAGAAGATCCAGGAGTCTATGAACTACTCTATAGTGTCACTGACTCAGGGACAGTAGTTGATTTTAATGGCAGTCCAGTTGTCGCAGCTTCTAGTACAGTGACAACCACCAGAACAGTCACTCGTGAAGCTAAAGAGTCAAGTGGCAGCAGTGGCACTTCAGCTAAAGGCAGAGCAAAAAATCTCAGAGACAACGGAAACATCGAAGCGGCCGTTGAACTTGAAGAAAAATTTAATATTCCAGCAACCCCGATCTCACTTAGTATTACACTTGATCGACTCAGACAAGATCTTGCTCTTATTATAGCTAGATATAGAGACCTGACCGGCATTGACCTCACTCCAGTACCTTTGCCTATCCGAGACTTAACCCTAGAAGATGAAGGTCCTGATGTCACTGCCTTACAAGAACTACTAATTTCGCTAAGCTATTCTATTCCTGCTGGAGCAACTGGTTACTTTGGTCCAGAGACAGCTAAAGCGTTATCAAACTATCAGATAATTCATGGAATCACTCCAGCAACCGGCTACTTCGGAGAAATGACCAGAGCTGAGATGAAAAAGACGTTAGGGAACAGAATTTGGTGGTAGTTATTTAGAGCACAAAAAACGCCAGGCAAAGCCTGGCGTTTTTTGTGCTTAAACTTTTTGGGTTAAGCTGCAGCGATTACATCAACTGCTTTCTTCACTACCTTTTCTCCATTGAAACGAGTCTTTCGCATGTTCCGGAAAGAAACAATACCAGCAATAGCTGCAAAGAGAGTATGGTCCTTACCAATCAAGACGCCTTTACCAGCTTCAATCTTTGTCCCACGTTGTCGAACAATGATATTACCTGGATTTACCGCTTGACCAGCAGTTTTTTTGATACCTAGATATTTAGGTTGTGAATCTCGGAGGTTTTTAGCTGTTCCGCCAGCTTTCTTGGTTGCCATAGTATATAATAAATAAACGAAATATAACTGGTGGAGTATACGATATATGTCAGAAAAACTCAAGGCCCTAATAAGGAATGACCAATTCTTTTACAGCTGTCTTATAATCATCGTTGGGCTTATAGCCTTTGGTCTTGGTAGGCTAACAGCGGCTCCTGAGACTGTAACAGAGAAGCCTTTGGTTCAAGTAACTGAAACAAGAGTAGTGCCTCAGCCGAGCAACACAGCGGATACCAGGTCTGCAGACACTCAGAGTGCTCTCCTGATAGCCTCAAAATCTGGCACCAAGTATCACCTCAGCACCTGTCCTGGAGCTAAACAAATCAAGCAGGAAAACAAAATTACTTTTACCTCAATATCCGAAGCTGAAGCAGCCGGGTATAAACCAGCAGCAAATTGTCCTGGTTTACAATAGAATGTACTGGCATGTTTCGATTTCTAAATAATTTATATAAAGCCGCACTTCTTTGGATTGATCACGAGATGGTTTACTACGCCGCCGCTTTTTCATACTACGCGCCACTGGCGATTATTCCCCTGATCCTAATCTCGCTAACTTTAGTTGGTCTAATATATGGAGTAGAGTTTACAGCACAGGTATTCTTTAACTGGGGAGAAGTCCTCAGTCCTGATCTAGCTAAGATCCTCGGTCTAGCTGTCGACAACCTGACGATCCAGACAAATTCTTTTACTATCCCAATTATCGGTATTATTATTTTCTCCAGTATCTCTGTTGTAGCCTTAAATGTAATTAGTTCTGGCTTCCAAAGACTGTGGGGCATAGAAGACCAAGGAATAATAAGCTGGATCTTCCGCAGCCTACGTTCAATTGGTTTTATCTTTGTCCTACAACTCTATCTTATTACTATCATTGGACTTCAGGTTGTTTTAAGCCGTTTTAACTTGAATGATGATTCCATTTTTTATTCAATTCTATTATTCCTCTCAACTACTGCATTATTCACTTTTCTATATCGCTTTCTATACAGACGAAGTCCCAATCTGAAAAGTAGTCTTATCGGTGCGTTAGTGGCAGCTACATTATTTATGGCTGCAAAATATCTAGTCTATGTTTATGTAGTAAGTACTCCATTACTCAACTTCTACGGTGGAGCTGGATTAATCTTAGTCTTATTGATCTGGGTGTATGTTTTGTCAGCCATCATTTTTTACGGAGCGGCTTTAGCTGGCCTCTATGATAAAATGAGTAATGAAAGACTACTAGCAAAAAATAATTCTCTTACAAAAATATGATCGTCATCGACATAGAAGCTTCGGGTACAAACTATGAAAAACATTCTATTGTCTCGATTGGAGCTTTAGATTTTTCTAATCCGGAAAATCGTTTTTATGGCGAATGCCGTATCTGGGATGGAGCACATATTATGGATGGTGCCATGGAAGTAAATGGTTATACTGAAGCAGAAATTAATGATCCCAATAAACAGACTGAAGCTGAGCTAATCCAGTCTTTCTTAGAATGGTCTCAACATATGGAAGACAGGACTCTTCTAGGTCAAAATATTTCTTTTGATCGTGATATGGCTAGAGCCGCTTGCGAACGAGCAGGAATCTCTTGGGATTTAGCTTATCGAACAATAGACACTCACACTCTCTGTTGGATGCATATGGTTAAAAGGGGACTGACTCCACCAATAGACCCACAACACCGTCGCAGCGCACTTAACTTAGACGTAGTACTCAACTACTGCGGTATCCCAGACGAACCAGAACCACACAACGCACTGACAGGTGCGCTCTCACACGCCGAAGTTGCTTCAAGACTATTAAATAATACAAAGCTTCTCCCCGAATTTTCAAATTTCGAACTGCCTTGGTAAATCACTAATGTTACAATATGTTTGATATGGTAAATAAATTATTTGGTGCTAAGAAGAAAGCAAAAAACGAAGCACCACACTGCAGGGTAGTAAATGAATTACTTGATCCGCAAGGTCATGATGGAGCAGTCCAGTCTTGGAGAGTATTCAGAATAATGTCTGAGTTTGTCCAAGGTTTTGAACTACTTAGAAGCTATGGCCTAGCGGCTACTTTTTGGGGAAGTGCTCGAACTGATCCAACTGAGCCGTATTACAAGGCAGCTGAAGAACTAGCTTCTAAAATGGCCAAAAAAGGCTTCACTATCATCTCTGGTGGAGGTCCGGGTATTATGGAAGCTTCAAACGTTGGATCCTTTAAGGTAGGAGGGAATTCAATCGGTCTAAACATCAAACTTCCGTTTGAACAAAAGCTCAATCCCTACACCACCGAATCACTCAACTTCGACTTCTTCTTTTCAAGAAAAGTAATGCTTACTTTCTCTTCTGAAGTTTACGTTTATTTCCCCGGAGGATTTGGAACCTTAGATGAATTCTTTGAGATCATCACCTTGATCCAAACCAAAAAGATTGAAAAAATTCCAGTTGTACTTTACGGACGAGAGTTCTGGGAACCGCTGGTAAAATTCTTTGAGAAGGAACTACTGAAGAAACACAAGACAATTAGTAAAGAGGATCTTGATCTCTTCAAAATTGTCGACAATGTTGACGAAGCTTTGAAATACATCTTAAAGAACGTTGACTGCCGTAATACCAGACAAGTTTAATTTCCACTTATGTTTATTACTTATTTTGATGACAAACGAGTCTCTGAAAAATTACTGAAGACAAATCAGAATAAACTAAAAAATTACCGAACAGAAATAGAGTTAGCTAAGAAGAATGATGACAAAAAAGTCCCTGAGTACTCTCTCTATCACTGTCGGGATTTTGCTGTACATGAAGAATTAAATAAGATCAAAAATCAGTTTAAAAATATTAAACACCTAGTCCTAATTGGAATTGGAGGATCTAGTTTGGGTGTTGAAGCGATCCATTCAGTTTTAGATACCGGTAAGGTCAAACTTTCTATTCTTGACACTGTCTCTTCATATAAGATTGATCAACTATTGAAAGAACTACACAGTGTAAAGAAAGTTAAAGATTTAGCAGTCTGCGTCATTAGTAAGTCTGGACAGACGACAGAGACATTAGCTAATGCAGCTGTCTTTCTAGATGCTCTAGAAGAACGTTTTAAAGCTGACATCTACAAACAAACGATTTTTATTGGGAACCCAAAGACAGATCTGATGACTTACGGAAAGAAGAAAGGGGTACTTGAGATCTCAATGCCAGAAGTAATTGGTGGACGTTACTCCGTCGCAACAGCAGTTGGATTGGTACCACTGACACTTCTTGGCCATGACGTAGATGACTTCATCAGCGGCTACCTAGAAGCCTCAGAAGAGCAGTATGAGACCTTGGTAGCTGAAAGTGCGTCTCGTCTTGCTATTTACCATCAACTAAAATACCCACACTACAACTTCTTTGCTTTTGAACCACGACTAGAAAAACTAGGACGTTGGTACCGTCAGCTATTTGCTGAAAGCCTTGGTAAAGAAAAAAACCTCAAAGGCCAAGCTTTAAAGACCGCCATGGTCCCAACTATCTCAACTCCTGTAGAGTTACATTCAGTTGGACAGCTATATATGAGTGGAGTTCCGGACACTCTGACTGACTTTGTTACTTTTGATGATGCTGTTGTTGATATAAAAATAGCTCGCAGTAACCGACTAGCAAAAAATCTTAAAGGCTATTCGATCGAAGAAATATCAACTGCTTTATATGGTGGAGTGATAGCAGCCTATCAGGAAAAGAACTTACCTTACCGAGCGACGATTTTTGAAGAGGCTCTTCCGTACTCTTTAGGTGTCTTTATGGCAATGAGACTACGAGAAATAATGTATACCGCTCACTTACTAGGGGTAAATGCTTTTGACCAACCCAATGTAGAACTCTATAAGGACAAGACTAAAGAAATATTAAACATATGAGTTACGCAGTCTTTGATATTGGTGGAACAAAAACCCGAGTAGCAGTAACTGAAGACTTACAGGTTTTTACTGACCATACTTCTTTTCCAACACCTAAATCTTTTGATAAGGGTATTGAAGCCATCATTAAACATATAGAGGGCTTAAAGACAGAAACCAAAATCGAAACTATTGCTGGAGGTGTTAGAGGACGACTAAACGAAGAGGGTACTGGTACAGAAAACGACCCGACCTTGAGAGACTGGATACAAAAATCTATCACTGGTAGATTGAATAAACATTTTAAAGTACCTGTTTACTTGGAAAACGATGCAGCTTTGGCTGGACTTGGAGAAGCTGTCTATGGTGCCGGGAAGGGAATGGACATCGTTGTTTATCACACCATTAGCACTGGGGTAGGTGGAGTAAAAATTGAGTGCGGTAAAATTGACGTCTCCACTTCAGGCTTTGAGCCAGGACACCAGATACTAGATATTGACCGTACTATCTTAGGAGAAGATGTTAACCCTACTTTGGAGAACTTAGTATCAGGCGCTGGACTGGAGGCGAGAGTAGGTATGAAGCCATACGAAATTCCTCAAGAAGATCTGGTTTGGGACGAACTAGCAGGCTACTTAGCTCAAGGTCTGCGTAACAGTATCCTATATTGGTCTCCTGAAGCGATTGTACTTGGCGGATCTATGATAATGGGTGACCCAAATATCCCAATTGACGCAATCCGAAAATACACTGTTGAAGCCCTTGGGGAGTTTGTTGAGAGTCCATTTATTACCAAAGCAGCCTTTAGAGATGAAGGTGGATTATACGGTGGAATGGCTTATATTAAGGATAAATTAGGCAAATAGATACAGTACTACATTGACAGTAAGTCAAAAGTATGCTATACTCATAAATATCCGTAATGTGTGATATCATTTTGCGGTTGTCAGCTTAGGTGCTGACATTTGTTAGTTAAGACAATTGGCTTATTTTATCGACCGTAATCATTGCGGTTTTGTCGATGACATCAATCTCATCAACGATTCCCGTAGACGCGGCCTATGGTCAGATCAAGAATACCGGTACGTTAGTGGAGGAAACTTCAAGAACAGTAGTAGATACCGAACAAGTTGTTCGTTCATACTTCAAGGATATTCCAGTGATGATCCAGATCGCTCGATGTGAATCGACGTTTCGACATACACTAGAGGATGGAAGTGTGCTGAAAGGCGTGGTTGACCCAGCAGATACTGGGGTAATGCAAATCAACAAGCGTTACCACGAGAAGACAGCGATTTCTATGAACCTCAACTTAGACAAGATCGAAGAGAACATGGCCTACGCCCGACATCTCTATGAGAAGCAGGGAACACAGCCGTGGAGTGCCTCAGCCCCGTGTTGGAGCCCTACTCTAGCGATGAACATCTAATCTCCATAAAGAAAAAACGCCTTCGGGCGTTTTTTCTTTTGGTTTAAATATTGACATTAAATGTTGAATCTAGCGCCGCGATGTTTGACATGAGACTATATTTATGATACAATATATATAGCGTTCTTTATATAAACGCTAAAAAAATTCTGACCAGTGTTCTCTATAATTCTGTATTTGGGACTTTGTTTTATATGTGTCTATATAAGATAAAGTCCTGAATACAGGACACCTACATTGACAGCATCAATTCTGATGCGAGTGATGGGTGGGGAGGAACAAATGAAAGTTTTTTTCAAAAGCAAGCCGGACCCCCGAAATCTCTTCAAAGCGATTTCGGGCAGTGTGTGCGCGACTGCCCCACTTGAAAGTGAGGAGGATGTCACCGAATGCCGAAGAGCCTTACAGGCATGGATCGATGATACACCCATCGAGTTCAGCCGCAGTCACACGGACAGCTTCGGCACGGACGGCATCTCCTTCAAGGGAGATACCCTTGTTGTTTGGGTTCTGAACTCTTGCATAACAATAAAAAAAATGGCGGAGTGGGGAGAGTTTGAGGTAAGTGCCGAAGGGGCACGAACATCATTCGCCGTGAACAACACAGGGGACATCGGTCGTCACTTTTGGCACCATCGCCAAGCGTCAGAGATTTTACTCGAGACGGAGGCAAAGCACCCTTGGGACACTACAGGTGACCCTTTCATCCCAACCCTTATAACAAGGGTCAAGCATTCCCATGAAGTGTGGGAACTGGCAATCATCGCGCAGCATGATTCAGTGCTGCTTGATGCGCTCGTGGTTATAAGGGAACGTCTCACCAACCCTGATCCTCGGGTTTGCCAAAAACTCCTCGAGGAGACAGGAGACAACTACCCCATGAACTTCTGGGATAGAGGGTGGTCCGCGGAAGCAATTTTTGAAAATAAGGAGAACGTAGGTCCTTAAGTAGCACCAGGTAGTCTGGTATCTACTCCAATACTACGATTGTAACCCCCGGCTTAATAACCGGGGTTTTTCTATATCTAAAAAACCCAGGCTTCAGCCGGACAGTACGTTTGCAGGCAACATCGTACTCTTAACATACCCTCAGCAAGTATCAGCCCCGTGTTGGAGCCCTACTCTTGCGATTAACATCTAATCTCCATAAAGAAAAACGCCTTCGGGCGTTTTTCTTTTGCTTTAAAGTTAGAGTATACTTACAAATGTGATTATTGATTCGGCAATTTTTGGAGTACTTTCGTCTTTGGCTATCTTAATTGGTGTAGTTCCTTACATCAGAGATATTTACACTAAAAGAGCCCGGCCTCACATACTGAGTTGGCTAGGTTGGAGTTTTATAACAGGACTAGGTGCATCCGCCATGTATGCAGAGGGAAGTACTTGGTTAGCAACTATTGTTGCAGCCAATACCTTGGCTTGTCTTCTGATTGTATTATTTTCATTGATTAGAGGTTCTGGCGTTTGGCAATCTTCTAAGTCAGATGGTTTTTTCTTTGGTCTTGGAATATTTGGTTTAATTTTATGGATCACATTAGATATGCCAATTTTGGCTTTAATTTGTGCAATTCTGGCTGACTTTGCTTTTGGACTTCCAACCATAATGAAGAGTTATAAAGACCCTGATAGTGAAACTCCATTTGCTTGGATTATGGCTACAGTTTCTGGTTTCTTAAGCTTATTTGCTATTGAGACATTAGCTTTTTATGAAGTAGCTTATCCAATCTACTTATTCCTTTTTGATAGTTTAGTTCTGCTCCTAGTTTTACAGATTATTAAAAAGAAATCTACAAAACTTTGATATAGTTAACATAATTAAAATGGATACAAAAAAGAACATCTTTCTGTGGGCCCTCTACGACTTTGCAAACTCCCTTGTTTCTATTGTGTTCTTTTTATACTTTGCTCAATGGATTGTAGTAGATCAAGGCTTTCCTGATATTTACTTCAATCTTACTTTTACAATATCCGCCGTATTACTTCTTTTTACCGCCCCTATTACAGGTTTTGTTTTAGATAAACATTTCAGAAGGATTACTGGATTAAGATATACAACGGTTGGCACTTTTATATTTTACTTATGTTGTGCTCTATTCGCTGTCTCTGGCATGAGCATGTTGGCACTAATCTTTTTTACTTTAGGTTTATACATATACCTTTTGACTTTTACTTTTTACACCCCTCTATTGAATGACATTTCACAAACTAACAGAAGAGGGAGGATTTCCGGACTAGGAATAGCCGCAAACTATCTTGGTCAATTTACAGGCTTATTATTAGTGCTTCCATTTTCAACTGGAGTCCTCAGTATATTCGGTTCATCTGCCCGAGCTGAGACTTTATTACCGGCAGTTGTAGCTTTCATGATTTGTGCTCTACCGATGCTGATTTGGTTTAAGGAGCCGAAGAAAGAAAAGATTCCTTTTCAGATTAAAGCAGAAATCAAACATCTTTTGTCTGAGACCAAAAAACTTTTTCTATTTCCTGGAGTAGCACTATTTTTGCTCTCCTACTTTTTATTTAATGATGCAGTACTCACAGCAGCAAATAACTTCCCAATTTTTCTAGAACAAGTATGGGGTGTTTCCGATACAATAAAAACTTATATCCTATTGGGTATTTTAGTTACGTCGGGAATTGGGGGACTGGTTTCCGGTCTGATTGCTGATAAATTTGGACATAAAAGAACCTTGGTCTTTATTGTTTTCGGATGGATATTTATTCTACCCCTCGTTGGACTTGTAACAAATTTTACTTTGTTTGTGATAACAACAACAATCATGGGGTTCTGGTTTGGATCTAATTGGGCCGTTTCCAGATCTGTAATGTCTTATCTTGCACCTCCGAAAGGTCATAACCTAGCTTTTGCATATTTTGGACTAGTGGAGAGAGCGTCATCGTTCGTTGGACCAATTGTCTGGGGCCTAGTAGTGACCAGTTTAGTCTCTGTTGGCAGTGACAGATATAGGTTTGCAACTTTAGCCGTTACAGTATTTGTAGTTTTCGGGTTACTGGCTTTGTTGAAAGTAAGGAGTGATAGAAATATAAAGAGTTAACAATCTGGCTTTTTTATGTGGAAACTGCCTTCAGTTACTAAAATTTACGAAGCTCTCGGAGCTGTGGCAGACGATAGGGTTGAGATATCTGGCAATGCTGGTAAATGCTACTCTTCAAGCAGAAATAAATATTACGACATCAGTTACGATCCTGATTCGAGTTCAATTATGTCAAACGATAATGTTTCGTACTGGAAAGGGGAGTTAGGTTATCCTGCTATCGCTTTTCTTCTAAGGAGAGATGTCCTTAGATACGAAGAGAACCTGGGTATGCTACTTAAAGATATCGCTTGGAAAGATATAAATCAAAAATTTAATAATGATTTTGAAGCAGCGCTAAATTTTATTTTAGAAGGTATAGATACAGAAGATAAATTAAAGCTAGAAGAATATGTTAAACAGCTTCTAGACCAAATTGAGTCATTAAATTTAAAGAAATTAGGTAAAAGGGCGATACCTCCCAAAGGATACTAGGACAAGGTTATTTTTGTTATAATTAAATATTATGGAGTCTGTACTAAAATTTGAAAAAATTGCCCCAACGGTCTATGACTCATTGCAAAAACTAAAGCGGACTGGCTGGGTTAATCATGGAGTTAAAAATCCAGAATCAGTTAAGGAACATATTGAATCATTAATTATCTTAGCCAGAGAATTAGCATCATATTTAACCGAAGAAGAAAACGGCAACTTAACAGATATGTTAGAAGTACATGATTGGCCAGAAGCAATTCATGGAGATGAAGTAATTCTAGAACTAAACCCGGATGACCGGAAAGCCCTAAAAAAGATAAAGTTTGAAAACGAAAAAAAAGCCTTGGAGCATATCTGCGCTGACCTACCTAATGGGGAAGAGATAATGAATCTATGGCTTAGATTTGAAACCTCGGATGACCCTGCGGCTAATTTTGGGCGGCAGCTAGATAAGTATCAAGCTGTTGAGAAGGCCTTAGAATACGAACAATCTCAAGGAATTGCTTTGTTTGATGAATTTCTTAAATACTCAATTAATTTTATTAGTCACCCTGTATTACTACAGAGAATTGAGGAACTTAAGCAAAAATGGGAAAGTAAATAATATATGCAGAGAATTAATACTATCTCGGAAGCAAACAGGGAACTCGCCAAATATGTCTTGCAATCGAAGCTTACAACGGGTAAAAATATGACTGTCGAGCGAATGCTTCCGCTTTTAAATAAAGTTGGCAATCCTCATGAATCTTTAAAGGTAGTTCATATCGCAGGCACTAGTGGAAAGACATCTACAGCCTATTATATTTCTAAGATGTTAACCGAAGCTGGACTCAAAGTTGGACTGACTGTCTCTCCACATATTGATAGCGTTACAGAAAGAGTCCAAATAAACTCTATCCAACTTAGTGAAGATGATTTTTGTAAATATCTAACTGAATTTTTAGGAAAAATTGACGGCATTGAGCCTACCTATTTTGAACTAATGATAGCTTTTTCATTTTGGGTTTTTGCCAAACTTAATGTTGACTATGTGGTACTCGAAACAGGCCTAGGCGGCTTACACGATAGTACGAATGCTGCCAGACGTAAGGATAAAGTATGCGTTATAACTGACATTGGGTACGACCATATGAATATTCTCGGCAGCACCTTATCAGAGATAGCTACCCAAAAAGCAGGGATCATTCATGAGAAGAACAAAACTTTTATATACGAGCAATCGAAAGAAGTAATGCGGGTAGTTAAAACGCAGTGTCGTAGCTCTAACGCCCCTCTACATGTCTTAAAAGAATCTGAACTTAAAAGTGAAACTGAAAAATTTTCTGAAACAATACCGCTTTTCCAACAACGTAATTGGCTATTAGCAAAGCAGGTTTTCGAACACCTACGTGTTAGGGATAATTTACCAAATCTGAGCAGAGAACAATACTTGAACTCGCGAACCATCCAAGTCCCAGGCAGAATGGAAACACGTAATATTGGCAACAAAACTATCGTAATGGATGGGGCACACAATCAACAAAAAATACGGGCCTTTGTCCAAAGCTTTAAGTCTAAGTATCCAGATAAAAAAGCAGTTGTTTTACTTAGCCTAAAGCAAGACAAAGAATACAAGAGTTTTATGAATGAGCTGCTACCTATAGTAGACCGACTTATTATCACAGCATTTTCAACCACCCAAGACATGATTTCAAACTCTATGAACCCGAAAGACATATCTCAATATTGTTTTGATAATAATTTCCAAAACTTAGAAATTATTACTGACCCTAAAGAGGCAGTTGGTCAGCTATTAAAAAGTTCCGAGGATCTTTTGGTGATAACTGGTTCCTTCTATTTTTTAAGCCAGATTAGAGCTTTGTTGTAAAATAATTGTATTTTTTATCTATTAACCAAACACCTTCAGATACTTCACAAACAATAATTTTGTTATAATCAAACTACTATGGAAGCTGAAAATAAATTTCTACCTAGAAAAAATGCCACACCTACATATGATTGGGAGAAGTACTGTAGTGACACAGAAAACGATCCTCCTGGAAGGTTGCTGGTTAAAGCTCTTGAACATGTAGGCAATCTTGATAGTGCATTGGATCTAGGGTCTGGAGCACTAGTCGAGTGTAGCTACCTTCTGGAACATGGTTTTAAAATGGTAACAGCTGTCGACATTGCTCCAGTAGCCGTCGACAAAGCTAATAAATTACCATCTGCTAATTTTCAATATAAGATTTCTTCCTTTGAGGAACTTGAATTTCCGGAAAATTCCTACGACTTGATTAGTGCCCAACTATCATTACCTTTTATAGCACCAAGTGAGTTTAATAGAGTTTTTTCTAATATCTCAAACGCGTTAAAGAATGGTGGTGTTTTTACAGGACAATTTTTTGGAGATAGACACGCTTGGTCTAATGAACCTGGAATGACCTTTCATACTAGTGAAGAAGCAGAAAAACTTTTAAGTGGGTTTGAAGAATTATATTTTAAGGAAATTGAAAAAAGTAATGAACTTGCTGACGGCACTGAATTACACTGGCATTTACTTAGCTTTATTGTAAGAAAAATTTAATATATGAAATACTGGATAATGAAATCTGAGCCAGACACCTTTTCAATAGACGACCTGAAGCGAGAAAAGACACAATTTTGGGACGGAGTTCGTAACTATCAAGTGCGGAATATGTTTCGTGACCAGATGAAGAAAGGGGACATAGCACTTTTCTACCACTCCAGTGCAAAAATAATTGGCGTAGCAGGGGAGATGAAGGTGATTCAAGACCCAGAAGCTGACCCAACGCAGTTTGACCCTAAGAACTCCTACTATGATAAAGGGAGTAAAAAAGATGATCCACGCTGGCTAGGTCCTATAGTTAAGTTTGTAAATAAATTTAAAGAAGTTATTACCCTGGACGAAATAAAGAAAAATCCAAAATTTAAAAACTTACGCTTAATTCAGAAAGGAAGCCGTCTATCAGTTTCAGAGATATCTGAAGCGGAATATTTAGAGTTTAAAAAACTAAGTAAGTAGTTAATTTATGAAAATTGGAATCTATACTGACGACTTAGATGGATTAATATTCCTAAAAACCGTAGTTAAAGAATTGCCTGGCTACGACTACGAGCTTCATATCGACACAAGCTACTTATCTAACAAAACTGACGACCTGAAAGCCTTGGAGGAGGGTACTAAGGCTTTAGTCGAAAAAGGCTCAGAAGTGATTTTTGTGCTTAGCCAAGATCAAGTAGAGCAAAGAAAGCTAAATATGTCGGAAAAGGTAAAAATCGTTCAAATTCAAAATTCTGCTGATTTGAAAAAATATTTAGAAAATAATCCTGAAGTAGAGAACAGTTTAAGTCGCAATCAAACCAGGAACATTAACTTAACAGAGCACACCCCTGAGACCGATCGAATCGTTGAAGTATTACTGGGAGGCATGATGCTTAGGGAATAGCTATACAGAGCTTAATGGTAATGTCGCACAATATATCTTTTGCGACATTACATGATAGGGGTTTGTTTATACGCACTCTCATCTATAAGTCTCTTAGAAGGCCCTATGTGACTTAGGTACTGCAAATATGAGGCTCTAGGATCGATTCTAAGGCCTTTCATTATTTCTCCGTGATGTACTTGTCGTCTTATGTTGCGTACAGACTATCTGCCTCTGTACCAATTTGCAGATAGCTGATGCTACCTTAAGGAATGATCCCAACCTCAAGCAAATAATTCTTGTAAGTTAATTTTTTGTATTTTAAAAAAATAAAAAAATTTTGAAGCAAATTTTTTTTATTTATTATTTAAATATATCTCTGGAATACATCTCAACTAATGTCAGCCATTCTTTAAAGCACTCACTCCTAGTTAATGACTAGATACATTAGTATCACCCCTTAATCACCTTCCCTCTCTCCCCTCCTTCCCTTTGAAAAATATTTTGCGACATTAGAATTTGTAAATATTTGTTTGAAACTTTCTATCTATTAATACCTAGTGGTACCTAACATCCTCTATAATTGATTTCGAACTACTCCTGGAGTCTAGTTAGACAGAATTATAGTCTCCTTCCTTTTGGCTAGTATTTATAAAATAATAAAATCCTGTTGCCAGGATTTTATTTACATGATTAGAGTCAATTTAAACTACAGTGGTCGTAGGTACAGTGCTGGATCCAAGTAAGCCTCAGTCGCTGCTACAGGTGTAGTAGCTGGTCCACAGCTAGTTACTGTCTTGATCTCATTAAATTGACGGACAGAAACTCCGTCCTTCGCGTAGAGTGTAAAGTGTAAGTGTGGGCCAGTTGAGAAGCCTGTATTCCCTGTATAGCCGATAATTTCGCCTGTAGAGACCTTTTGACCGGCACTAACACTAATTAGGTCCTGGTGAGCATATAAAGTAGATAGCCCATTAGCATGATCTAAAAGAGTCCACTTACCCCAAGAAAAACAACCAGGGACTAAGTCTGTGTTTCCTGTGGCTCTAACTGTCCCACTAAGTGGTGCATGGATAGCAGTTCCGCGTGGCGCACCCATATCGATACCTGGATGGTACGCTCGCCCACCATAAATACCTGGATTTCGCTTAGCAAATTCAGATCCACCAAAGTTCTGAGTAATGATAACGTTCTTAAGCGGCCAATCGAATACTGGAGTTCCGGCTGATGGAATGGTATTGGGATCAAGAATAAACTTTAACTTAGCCTCGAACTCTCGCATCTCTGCAATGATTTGGTCGCGGGCTTGTTGTTGCTGGGACAATAATTGTTGGTAATTTTTTTCTTCATTTTTAGTCACTTCAAGTAAGCTACTTTGCTCACTTTGATTATTTGAAAGAACAATATTCTGATCCTTGTACTGATCCTTAAGTGAGCTTAAAGAAGCTCTTTTTTGAGTGTTTTCTTCCCTCTTTTCATTAAGTAAGATCTCTAACGAAGAAAGCTCATTTACTTTAAACGACATACTGTTCCGGACTGATTCATGGGCTTCAAAAGTACTCCAAAAGTCTGATAGCTGTTTGTGTGTCAGTAGTAGCTCAACTATTGATGAATCACTTGCCTTATATTGAGCACGGATGATTTGCGCTACTGCAGATTCTATCTGCTCGATACTTTTTTGCGTCTTAGATATTTCTAAGATTAATTTGTTGATCTCAAGGTCAGTTGAACTAATTAGGTTTTCTGTGCGTGAGATTTCAGCTTGAACTTTTTTCCTTTCTAACACTAACTGATTGATGGCTTTCTGCAGAGTTTGTTTTTCAGCACCAACAACCTTTAGCTCCTGATTGAACTTTTCAATTTCTTTTTCAATTTCTTGGAGACGAGAACCACGGTCCTGAATATCTTTCTGCAGTTTTTCTAACTCAGAAGTCTGAGCGTTAGCAAAAGGTACAACCACCGCTATAAGCGGGATGATAATTAAACCAAAAATAAAAGCCGGTAAGGTATCTCTAAACATTACTAACTTATTTTATCACAAGCTACTTTAATTCTTTCTAATGTCTCCTCTTGACCAATGATATAAGCTATGGTGAATGGATCTGGTGACTGAGCTTTACCAGATAGGGCAACCCGCAGCGGCCAAAGCAACTCCCCCTTCCCTACTTCTTCAGCATAGGGCCATAAAACAGCCTTAATTGCCTCTACAGAGCCAAAATCAGCGCCAGAAAGCAATGTTTTAGCCTGCTCTAGCCTTGGCTTAGCAGCCGTTAAAGTCTCATCGTTCTTCCACTTCAAAATAGTTGAGTCATAATCAACAGGTCTAACAAAAGCGAAGTCATACTCCCCTGCTTTTACTTCATCTAGGAAGCCTTGCCTGTGATTTACTCTTTCTCTTACTGAAGGTAATAACCGATCAAATATTGGAGATGTGTAATCGAAATAAGTTGGCAGATCAGGTAGTGATTTACAGTCAAGATACTTTAGAAAATCTTCGTCTGAATAATTTTTAAGGTGTTCCTTATTAAACCAGTCGAATTTTTTGATATCAAAGATAGCTCCCCCTTTATGAATTTTAGCTACATCAAAATTTGTCACTAATTCGTCTAGAGAAAACAGCTCTTGATCAGTTCCTGGATTCCAGCCCAGTAAAGCTAGGTAGTTGATCAAAGCTTCTTTGGTGTAACCCATCTCTCTGTAGTTATTTAGAGCAACCGCTCCGTGACGCTTAGACATCTTGGATTTATCTGGAGCAAGAATAAGTGGTAAGTGAGCATACTCAGGTCTTGATATACCCAAAGCCTCTTGAATTAAGATTTGTCTAGGAGTATTAGGAATATGGTCTTCTCCGCGAATAACATGAGTCACTCCCATAAGATGGTCGTCAACTACTACCGTGAAGTGATATAAAGCATCATCAATACTACGAGCAATGACAATATCTCCTAGCTCAGTGGTGTCAAAAGATATCTCGCCTCGGATTAAATCTGTGAAAGTTATTTTTTTATTTGGATTTTTTAGTCTGACTACTTCAACCATTTCTCCTGGATTATTTTTACTTTCTTCTTTAGATAAATAGGCTGCACCAGAAGCAATTATTTTTTCAAGCTCTTGTCGGTAGACTGAAGCTCTTTCTGACTGTCTGACAATTTCAGTATTATCCCAATCTAAACCAAGCCATTTTAGTCCTTCTATAATCTCAGCTTCAAACTCTGGAGTACTTCTAGTCTTGTCGGTATCTTCACTACGAAAAACCATTTTGCCGCCATGCTTTTTAGCGAATAAATAGTTAAATAAGGCCGTTCTGGCAGTACCAATATGTAAGTGCCCTGTTGGACTTGGTGGAATTCTAGTGACAATCATATATATCTTAGTTATGTTCAGCTCCTATTTTAGTTAATACTTCAGCTAATTTTTGAGCGGCATCTGTGGCGGCGAAGTTTCGTGCAGCTTGACTCATTTCGTTTGCTCGACTCTGATCTTTTACAATAGCATTAACCTCCGACGATAGAAGAGACTCAGTTAAATTCTGCTCTTCGATCACACTAGCTGCACCAGTTCGCGCATAGGCGTAAGCATTACTGCGTTGATCTCGACTTACATCTTCTGGTATTGGAATTACTATACTTGGTTTTCCGTGAATGGCAATTTCAAACAAAGTAGTGCTTCCGGCTCTAGTTATAACAACAGAAGCAGCTGTCATTAGCGCATTTACCACATGTCCATCCAGGTGTCCGGAGACAAAGTAACGTGATTGCAACTCTTTATCCAAAATAAGAGATTGTGCCGTATCAATTAAAGCTTCTTTTTGCCCCTCACCAACTTGATGGAAGATACGATAGTTTGGTAAGAGTTCATCTAAACAACGCAAGACGATGTTATTGATTCTCTCAGCTCCAAGTGAGCCCCCGGTAACATAAATTAACGGTAAATCGTTTGGGATGCCTAGCACTTCAAATGGATTATTAACTACCTCCTGTACTTCTGCACGAATTGGTATACCGATCAATGCTGTTTTCTTAGCTTCAAAAGCACTCAAGGCTTCGGGATATGCGATAGCAATATAACGAGCGAACTTACGAGCTAGTTTATTTGCTCGTCCAGGTACGGTATCTGATTCATGTATCACCACTGGAATACGCAAAAATCGTGCTGCAACAAGTACTGGAACACTGGTATACCCTCCTTTGCTTAAAATAACATCAGGATAGTAATAATATAATTTTGCTACAGCAACAAACAACCCAATGAAATTACGAAAGAGGTCAAAGAAATTCTGAATAGAAAAATAAAGTCGTAACTTTCCTGCTGGACAGTAGATAAATTTAATTTGTTGTTTAGATAGCGCCTCTGCATTGTATGGCTCTGGCCCCATATACAGAAGTTCAGCTTTTTCTGGATAGCTATTTAAAGCTTCAGCTACAGCAATCAAGGGATAGAAATGTCCCCCGCTACCGCCACCAACAAATAAGATACGCTTCATATGATTATCTTATCATGCACGTTTACTCAAAGTTCGATATTTTGACACGTTAAGTACAATTCCAAGAGCCGCTAAGTTAGTAAGTAAGGCAGTACCTCCATGACTAATAAACGGAAGCGGTAACCCTGCTAAAGGAACAATCCCTATCATGGCTCCAATATTTAAAAATGCCTGAGTGACTATTAGGGTCATAAACCCGACCACCAACAACATTCCAAAAAGATCACTGGATTCAGTCGCTATCTTAAAACCACGGAAGGTAAAAAAGGCAAGTATCAGAACCAACACAAAAGAACCAACAAAGCCAAATTCTTCTGCGTAAACCGCAAAAATAGAGTCCCCTATCGGTTCTGGTAAGTACTCAAATTTTTGAATACTTTGACCATAGCCTCTTCCAAAGAATCCTCCAGAACCAACAGCGATCAAGGACTGCTGAAGTTGGTAACCACTTCCCTGCAGATCACTACTAGGATTGATAAAAGTAGTAATACGATCCATTACATAAGGCCTAGCAAATGCAACTGCCGATAGTAGCAATATCCCAGCTAAGCCCATAAGTAATATATGCTTCCATTTAGCTCCGGCTGTAACAAACATTGCTACTCCAGCTGTAGCCATTAGCAGAAAAGTATCTGTATCTGGTAAGGCTAGCATTATCAAAGCAGTGACAAACAATACTCCTACGAATGGTACTACTCCATATCGCCAAGTTTCAATCTGACGATGAGTTCCAGAAAATAGTGTTGCCACGTAAATAATGAAGCCAATCTTAAATAACTCTGATGGTTGGATTGTTGTAAAACCGAGGTCAATCCACCTAGTCGCTCCACCATGTGACATACCCAAGCCCGGAATAAAAACCGCTAAGGTAAATAGAGCAGTAGCGACAAAAATATAAAAAGCATATTGTCGCCAGTTACGATAGTAGATATTGCTAGTAACCAGCATCGCCAGTCCCCCGCCAACAATCCCAAAGAAAAATTGACTAAATGCCACAGATCCAAAACTAGCTCCACCTCTAGCGAGTAAACCAAGTGAGGCTGAAGAGAAAATAAAAAAGCCACCAACCACTAGCAAAACAACCAATATAGCTAAAGTTGAATCTACTGCTTTTGGATTGCGACTACTCATACTAGATAATAGCGACTAAAACCAGTCCGGCACCAGCGCAGATCATACTTATAATCCAATACCGCATGGTTACTTTATATGACGGCCAACCAATAGCTTCAAAATGATGATGTAAAGGTGCGATTCGGAGTAGTTTCTTACCAGTTAATTTTCGATAAAAAATCTGAACCACATTGGACAAAACAGTAAGTACTAAAAGGAAACCAATTACAGGCAACAATGCGATCCCATGACCTGAGACCAAATCATCTGTCATCATCACCACCGCGGCGAGTGACAGCGTTAAGGCCATCGAACCTGTCTCAGTCATCCAAAAACGAGCCGGAGGAACGTTAAACCAAAGAAAAGCTAAAATTCCACCAGTAACCATCAAACAGAAAGCAGCTAGATCAAACTGAGACTGAAGTACTGCCACTCCACCATAAGCAAAAAATATAATAGCAAAGACTCCGCCTGACAGGCCGTCAATTCCATCAATCACTCCACTAGCATAAAGTCCCATTGTCAGCAGGACAAAGAAAGGGATAATTAAAAAGCCAATGTAAAGCGGATCAAAAAATGGAATTCCGATGCTATCTACTCCTAGTTTTGCATAAAACCACCACCCCATAAAAGTAGACAAGAGAGTAATTAAGCCTAAACGTACAGACAGCCTAACTCCATTACCCCCATGTTGAACATCATAAAAATCATTCAAAAAACCTAGTAGTGCTCCTACTAACAGACTAGCTACCGGTATCCAGTTTTGTGAGCGGCTCAAGAAAAATAATTCTGAGAAAAAGGTATTACTACTAAGTGCAGCCAAGATATAAAGTAATGCAAAAGTAATAAAAACACTTCCCCAAATAACTATACCTCCCATTCTAGGTGTTTTTGTTTCATTAACTCCTTTAAGTCGGTTAAATTCAACGGCCGTGTGTCCACCGATAGCTAACTTGCCACCTTCCTTTTTCCAAACTTTATATTTATAAAGGTAATGAGTCAAAATCGGAGAAATAAGAATCCCAACACAAAAAGTCATTACAGAGGGTAAAAGTAGTTTGATGATGAGAGTTTCCATAATAATTTATTGTGAATTAAACATTGAGTCTTGTACCGCTGCTACTAACTTTTTTATATCGGCAAATCTTTCGTTTCGAGTAGAACCAAGGACAGTCACGACTATTGGTCGATTAAATCCAGTATCAAAAATTATAGTTAAATTACCCCCAGCCAAATCAGTGTAGCCAGTTTTAGATCCAAGCAGATTTGGAATTTCACCAATAATGTCATTAGTATTATCAGCGTCATGATGTTTTCCAGATTGGTTATACAACCGAGTACTAGGAGAAACTGTCGGCAATAATATTTCAGGATAAGTTAAATAAATATATTCCATTAGAAAACTAGTATCTCTAGCGCTACCATATGCACCAGCTTTAGTAGTTGAAATATCTAAGCCAGTAGTACTTAAATATTCTAGACTTTTTAGACTTAATTCTTCTGCTTTAATGTTCATTGCTGCGACAAACTGTGCCATTGGGTCTCCGCTACCAAGTTTTTTTCCCACAGACTCAGCCAAAGTATGAGCAGCACTATTATACGAAGACACTAGCGCAAAGTCCGCCAACTCTTTTACAACAAAGACTTCCCCAGCGGCAATACCTCCCCCACTTTGTTCAGCTGCAGCAGAACTAGAGATAGTTACCAGAGTCTCATCTGGAACTAATTCATAAGCCACCAAGGCTGTCATCAACTTTGTAATTGAAGCTAGTGGTAAAACTTCATCTGGATTTTTTTCGTACAACATTCTTTGACCAACAATATCCCAAACATAGGCTGACTTAGCCCGAAGATTTACTGACTCAATTTTTTGTGGTACCGACACCACTTCTGTATCAATTGTTAAAGTAGAATTTTGTGGCACTTTGAGTTCATTATTAGTACCATCAAAAATGGCCATGGTCTGTGGAATCACTACACTACCAAACAAAATAAGCAGAAAAGCAGCTATTAAAATAAGTTGCTTTTTAACAGGAAATCGAGGTTTTCCTTTCTCTGGCTCCGGATCTTCGGTAACCTCTTCCGGACTTTCAATAATGTAGTTTTCTTCGTCTATCATACATTTTCTACCTCAGTATTACTTTGGTTAAATTTTTCCAAGGCATTAGCTATAACAGCAAAGTCAGGCAATTCATGTTTCTGAGTAATACTCAAGTAATTTAACAGTGCTGGACTAATAGTAAACTCAAAAGCACCTCGATTTTTATTATGAGTTCTATCGACCAATCCTCTGATCATTAGGTTGCGTAAAATAAAAGAAGAGTTCACACCACGAATACGATCTATCTCAGCTCGAGATACTGGCTCTTGGTATAAAATAATTGCCAAAGTTTCTGCACCTGCCTTTCCAATATCAGCTTTCATTTCACTTTTTCGTAAAGCTTCGATCACTGGCGCTAATTCTGAACAAGTAACCAACTGTAATTCTTCATTTGTTTCTACTAGTCTAGTAGCGCCAGTTGAAAGTCTTTCATGTAATACAGCAATAGCACTTGTCATTTCTTCAGGAGAAATTTCAAACAACTTCAAAATAGTCTGCTTTTTTTGCGGAGCAGATTTATAAAAAAGCAATCCTTCTATCAGGACGTCTATAGGCATATGTTATATTCTAACACAAGAAATAGCCTTATTTTAAGTAATTAACCACTTAAATAATAAGGTAGTCCCTAGCACCCTAGGATAGCTAAATTTAGTGGTATGAAGGAGTTTGGCCCTTATCTAGCTCAATTTCCATGTCAGAAAACAGGCTGTCTTGTCGAATGAGTAAGTTTCCTTGTTTGAATAGCTCTAATACTGCCAAAAAACCGACAATGACTATTTTCCTTTCTGGTTCACCGATGTGTAATTCAGAAAAACGGACTTGGAGTTGTTTGGAAATACGATCTTGAAGTCGAAGCATCATGTCTTCTAGTGAGATAGTTATCTTGATCTGAGCTTTGGCCGGAGCTTCTTTTTTTGGTAGATCTCGGAGCACGTTAAAAATTGCTTCTTTTAGATTTTCTAAATTACAGTAATCATCTGGAACAAAGAGAGGTTCTTTGATTGGAGTGAATTGAGGTGTGTATAAAATATTTTTTCCAAAATTTTCCTGCAATACCAAAGAAGCGTCACGAATAATTTGATAGTAACGTAATCTCTCCTCTAAATCTTCAATACTAGACTCCTCTTCTTCAGTGAGCTCGAGTACTGGAAGAAGTGACTTTGACTTAACTAAAAGTAACGTTGCCGCTAGAGTGATAAACTGAGCCGTGTTAGGAAGTGAAAGTTCCTGCATCTCACTTACCTGTCGCATGTATTCATCAGTTACCGCAGCCAAAGAAATGTCATTGATAAGAAGCTTGCGTCTCTCAACTAAATCAAGTAATAGCTCAAGCGGCCCCTCAAAGACTGAGGTTTTTACTGAAAACGCAGAATTAGAATTAGCTATAGCAGCTGTCATAATGGATTAATAATACCACGCTCTTTTGTTCCAAAATTAATCTTTGTAGAAAAAACCTTCGTTAACCATTGCTGAATGTATAGCTTCACTAAAAGCAGTGATATATGGAAAATCATCAAAATATGGTTCCTTCATTGATCGTGAGTCTTTTTCAGTTGTCTTGTTTTTTAAGAAGATTGCCTTACCCTTTTCATTGTAGCAATGTACCATTGGCTCAATCTTATCTATCGCCTTAGCAAATTTCGCCTCAGGGGTCTCTCTGGCAGAATACTCATTTATTAATCCTGTCATTTGCTCCCTCATGTTGTTTGGTGCTTTCTCCAATACTATACGCATCGCATCTACTTCAGCGGCTTTCATAGCATCGTTTTTCAAGTAACCTAATATATCGCCAGTTTCGATCTCATCAATATCATGCAGGGTCATCATTTCGTAAATACGAGTCTTATCCCAATTACCTTCAGGATTTTCAAGGTGTAAAAAATACAGTGCACAAATATGCATCCCGTAGACATGCTCAGCTACAGACTCTGTACTATCTTCTTGAGTCCTTGTTTGAGCATAGCGAACCTCCCTTTTTAAACCATAAAGATACTGGAGTCTTTTAAGATCCTCCATAATAACTTCAGGTGTATAGTTTTCTAAATTCATTATAGGATTATTTTAAGCCTGTTCAATAAAAGCTACAAGTAGTCTTGCTGGTTCTCCGGTTGAGCCTTTGGCAAGTTTATCTCCAGTCACACTATTCATTCGTGGTGCCATATCAATATGTGCCCAAGAAACATTTTTTGGTGCAAAAAATGACAAAAATGTACCTCCCTCAATCGCACCGCCGAAACGTGAGAAGTTTGTGGCTATATTGCTAACATCAGCTCTATAACCTTTTAGGGCTTGCTTATATTCTTCCCATAGTGGCAATGGCCAAGTTAAATCTCCACTGGTTTCACCTAAGGTAACTAGCTTTGCTGCCAAAGCATCATCTTTAGTCATAACAGCACTAGCCATCTGACCTAAAGCTGACAACGCTGCTCCAGTTAAAGTAGCCACATCTAAAATAACTTTTGGTGAATATCTCTCACTGTATGTAAGAGCGTCTGCCAAGACCATTCTCCCCTCAGCGTCTGTGTGGAGCACCTCAATCGTTTTACCACTCATTGAAGTAACAATATCTCCAGCCCGCATAGAATCATCTGAAATAGCGTTCTCAGCAGAAGGAACTAGCGCCACAATATTCTTTTTTAGGCCAAGCTTTGCCGCTGCAACTATCGCTGCCAAGACTGAAGCACCGCCAGACATATCCATGTGCATTTCATGCATAAAACCTGAAGGTTTTACATTTAGTCCTCCACTATCGTAGGTAATTCCTTTTCCAATCAAGACAATTGGCTTCTTTGAGTCAGGAATATTTTTACCAGCCGCCTTCCCTGCTCCCCAGTATTCAGCAATGATAAATTTAGTCTCACTCTTGGTTCCTTGCCCCACCGCCAACAATGCACCCATTTTTAGTTTTTTGATTTCTTTTTCGCCGAGAACTTTTATAGATACTTTAGTTCCTTTAGCTAAATCTTTGGCTGCTTCTCCAAATTGAGTTGGAGTCATATCGCACCCTGGAGCATTGGCGATATCCCGGACCTTATTTATTTGTTCACCCAAAACTAAACCTCGAGCAAAACCAGCTTTTGCTTCTTTGCTAGTTAAGTTAGTAACAGTGACTTGTTTAAGAGATTCTTTGTCCTTTGTTTTAGTTTTGTAGGTAGTAAACTCATAGTCAGCCAAAAGAAGATTTTCTACCAAGGTTGAAGCAAGCCACTTATCGCCGTAATTTTCTAGTTTAGGGAAATTTAAAGCAGAAAAATCTAGAGCAAGAGATTCTACTTTATGGCTTTTGGCTGTCTGGATAATTGTTCGAACTAGCGTTCGAAAAGTTCGCTGATTAATTTTGTTCCATTTACCTAGACCCATTCTATATTCTGTCTCACCTGAGCTAGTTTCAACAAAACGGTGGTACGTAGCTGGATTTTCAGTAAAAATAAAGCGGCAAATATTTTTTGGAAGTTGATCAATTGATTTGTTTGATGTCTGGATTTTAAGCATATTGAAGATTATACCCTATGTCGCTTATAAACGAGAAAAGGGTGTCAGGCAAAGCCTGACACCCTTTTTCTACCCCACTAGATCTCTACTCCCCTTTCTTTTTATTAACTGAAAGACCCAGCTCTAGCATCTGTTCAACAGTCAGCGCTTTAGGAGCATTCATCACAGCGGTTTGTCCTTTTCGTGTCATTGGGAAAGCCTGAACTTCACGTAAGGCATCTTCTCCAGTTAGATTCATAACATTTCTTTCAACCCCAAGAGCGATACCTCCATGTGGTGGAGTACCAAAAGTAAATGCTTCTAGAATGTGTCCGATCTTTTCTGCCGTCTCTTCGTCTGTATTACCCATCACTTTGTAAACTGCTTTTAAGATCTCTGGTTTATGTGAACGGATACTTCCCCCTCCAGCTTCAAATCCATTACAAACCAAGTCGTACTGAGAGGTTAAAATATTCTCGATATTCTTTCCTTCCATCAAGTCTGAAAGATGTTCTTCCTTTGGCATTGAGAATGGATTGTGTGTAAATGTCCAAGTACCTTTATCAGTCTTTTCAAAGAAAGGGAAATCAATTACCCAAGCATAAGCCAGCACTCCATTCTTTTTATCCTCTTCGTCTCGCATATCAAACTTATCGGCTCCATATTTTGCCATTGACTCAGCATAAGTAACACGTGGAAAAGGCTTTTGTTTGATTGTATGACCCATTGATTCAACTACTTCTGTAATCATGTCCTCAATCATCTGCATCACGTCATCGCGCTCAACAAAAGACATTTCAACGTCGACTTGAGTATGTTCATATCCTCGATCAGCTCGGAGGTCTTCGTCACGGATAGCACGAGCAATTTGTACATAGCGTTCAAAACCAGCATTCATTAGGAGCTGCTTGTACTGTTGCGGTGATTGTGGCAATGCGTAAAACTTACCTGGATGATGACGACTTGGTACCACAAAGTCACGTGAACCTTCTGGTGTTGATTCTGTCAAAAGTGGTGTCTCAATTTCAACAAAGTCTTGCTTCATCAAAAACTCTCGACAGCGTCGTACGAACTCACTTCTAACTTTTATATTCTTTTGCATTCTCTCAGTCCGAAGATCAAGGTAGCGATACTTTAAACGCATTTCCTCATCTTTATTGATAGAATTCTCAGTAATTTCAAATGGTGTTGTTTCTGCTTCGTTTAGTACTTCAATTCCAGTAATCTCAAGTTCAATGTCACCATTCTGAACTTTATCATTTCGCATTTTTTCTGGACGAGCATTAACCATTCCGGTAACTGCCACCACGAACTCTGTTCTAAGAGACTTAGCCACCTCCAATACTTCAGGCTTTCCGAAAACAACTCCTTGCACTTTCCCACTTCGATCTCGAAAATCAAAAAAAGCCATCTTCCCTTGCAGACGTGATACGTCTACCCAGGCACAGATTTTAACTTCCTTTCCTACCTGCTCACTGAGTGAGCTTATCATTGTTCTTTGCATATCTTTTTAGGGTTTGTATATTAACTAGTTAGTAATATAGGGGCGGTAGAACCGCGGTGCCACCCTACTTCTCTACTTATAAGGTAGAGCGCTTTGAGATATGCGTTTCGTGCAAAAGACGGAGAGGTCTACTAAGCCCGACAGGCTTTTCTGCTCTCACCTCAGCAGTGTCAGCTGCTTCTTTGGTTTACTTGATTGTATAAACAGAACTGTACTTGGTCAAGGAGAAACTAAAGCGATATACCAACAGCTTTTCTAATTGTCTCCATCTTTTCCTTAGAGACTGCTCTAGCCTTTTTAGCTCCTTTTTCTAGCAACTCTTTAACCTCTTCATCAGTAATTGTATTTCGTTTTTCTCGCATTGGTCCAACAACAGTTTCAATATCTTCTACTAGGATATATTTAAGAATCTTGTACTTCCCTTTATGGTCTTCGTATAGAGTAACTAAATCACTTTGACTTTTACCTAAGGCTCGGTAAATAACATTATGAATGTTATAGACGTGCTGAGGACGCTCTCCAGATGAATCAGTCACAATACTCATAACTGCTTTTTCTATTTCATCTTTAGTACCAAAAAGAGGGATAGTGTTTTTGTAACTCTTGCTCATTTTCTGTCCGTCTGTGCCAGGAACAACACCGACTCCTTGAACAATCAATTCTTTTGGCTCTTTTAAGACTTCACCGAATGCATTATTAAATTTAGTCACTGCTTCACGTGCGTATTCAATATGCTGCCTCTGGTCTTCGCCCACTGGAACCATATCTGTATCGTAGAGCAAGATGTCTGCAGCCATGAGCATCGGGTAAGTAAAGAGTCCAGCATTAGCATCTAAGCCCTTAGCCACCTTATCTTTATATGAGTGTGCTTGCATCAAAAAAGGTACTGTTACTAGACAGTTTAAAATCCAACCTAATTCCATATGGTCTGGATTATCAGATTGTCTAAAGAGGACAACCTCGTCAGGATTTACTCCGGCAGCGAGATAATCTTTTACTATATCGTAAATATATTTTCGGAGGAGTTCAGCATCCTTAAGTGAAGTTAAAGCGTGATAATCAGCCACCATTAAGAAGGTCTCATTATTCTTATCGCCAGCTAAATCAACCAAAGGTTTAAGTGAACCGAAGTAGTTTCCGATATGCAATACGCCAGAAGGCTGTAATCCTGTTAGGACTCGTTTTTTTACCATATCCAGTATCTTAGCAAAGTTTCCGTCTTATTACATCACGTAAGGCATTGTCAGGACAAAGCGAGAGCCTTTTCCGTCTCCTTCAGAGTATGCAGTAATATCACCCCCCATGGCTTCTGCCATTCTCCTTGCAACGAAAAGACCTAAGCCTGTACCAGATACATTAACAGAATTAGCATTATCTGCTCTTGAAAATTTACCAAACAAGGAACTAATGGTCTTTTGACTCATTCCAATACCAGTATCAATAATTTCAATAAAGATTTTTTTATTCTTTTCTTCGTCGTGGACAAATACAGTGATAGTCCCTTTTTCCGTATATTTTATTGAATTATTTATAAGATTATGAATAATTTGTACAGTTTTACCAACGTCTGCATTTACCAGACCTCTACCCTTAAGGTCATTTTTGAATAGTAATATTAAACTTTTCTTCAAGGCAACTGGACGTAAATCATCACAAACCTCTTCTGCTTTATCTCGAACGTTAAATTCGCTTAAATTGTACTTCATATTTCCTGACTCAATTCGAGAAACGTTCAAGAAATCCTCAATAGACAGGGTCATAAGCCTTGCTGATTCAGCAATTCGGTTAACTGATTCTAAAGCTTTTTCAGGCAACTTACCAAAACTTTCTTCTACCAATAGTGAGGCGTAACCTCTGATTGTTGTAAGAGGGCTACGTAATTGGTGAGAAGCTATTGAAACGAACTCTGATTTAAGTTTATCTATTTTCATCAGTTTTTCATTAGCAAATGCTAATTCTTCTGTTAGATTCTGTAAATTTTTACGCTGTTGAACTTCTTTCTTTACACTCTTAACCAACAAGAACCCAATCACTGCAGTGATTATGAGTGCAACACCATTGAGAATACTTGAGGTCAAGCTAAGATCAAGGTAGGTAAATTGGGCTCCTAACAATATCAAGAGTAAGACAACCAATGCTTGTGAAGCTAATATACCTACTCTAAAGGTCTTAAATTTTACCACCAACACTCCAATTAAGACCATAAAAACTGACATTCCAAACATTCCGTACAATTCAAGATCTGAATCCTCAAAAACTCCGATAGTGGTTAGATACCCTGCTAACCAAACAACTGAGAAAAAGGTAAGCAGGAAAAAATTGATTCCAACAGCCATCATTATAATTTGTTTTCTAAATTGTCTGTCGGCCTGTTTATATCTTTTAATAAAAAAGTACAGTGACCATATTATAGCTACAGCGCTGAGCGAGGTGTAATAAATATCATACCAAAAACCCTCATAACCAAAAGCGTCACAATCAGAGATATTAAAGCCACTTAAATTTAAATTTGTATGAACAAATAAAATTACCGGCAGAACTAACGCAACTAACGCGGCCTTTAGTCGCAGAGGGGCATCCTTTTCGTGCGTAAAAACATATACAAAATAAATTGAAAAAATTGCAATTAACGAATCTACGACTGCCATCATTGACCATGAGAAAAGGATCATGCCGCTATTAATGGCTGTCCAAGTAATTAAGTTCAGGATAGTCCACACTCCGAATAATGCAGTAACTGAGAAAAGGAGTCTGTTTACTAGTCTACCGGGGTTGTTTACTAGTAAAACCATGCCTATCAGTAAGGCTAGGATTGCGGTTGGAATATGTGAGTAATACAAAAGAGCTGGCAAGTCCGCCGCAAAGAAAAGATAGGTTGGAGCTTCGTAGTAATGACAAATCATATTAGATATTATTTTCGCTACTAAATTCTTCTAATGACTCATCTTCGGGGGACAGTGTGTCACACTCCTCATCATCACAATATGTAATAAGACATGACGATTCGGTAGATGTACACACGGACGCCAACTCACAATCAGTTATATCTTCTCCACAAAGTTGTTCAACATCATTCGCTGACCTGGATACATAACTATAATAAAAAGGCTCTTCACACACATCATCTTCACACCAAACATAACAACTCTGACCATAGGGATCGCACTCAACTTCATATGTGACTTCATAATCACCTAAGATCATAAAACGATAAAAACTAGTCACTACAGCTAGTATCAAAAAAGGAACGAGTACGATAGTTAAAAAGTGTCTGCTAAATAGTGATGGATCTTTTTTCATTTAGCTAAATTATAACACTAGGGGATGGAGGGAATGTGTCTTTAGGTGAATAAACTAGAATCCTAGAAGTAAGTAGGTACCAATTCCTGTTATTAAGATTGCTACTAACTTTTGGATGATGTCCCTAAGTATAATTTTTTCAGAAGTAATTTTTGGAAAGAAAACAGTCATAAAAATACCGATCATGAATACAAATATTGGTTGAAAAGATTCTGTCAAAAGAATTAAGGCGATCGGTGCCAAGAAGTACGCATAAGAGCTGATCCAATTCCCTATCATGTAGATGCCCTCATTTGCAAAATTTAATGACAAAACCGCTTGTGAGTTATGTTTAATTGCTCGCATAAAATGTTCTCGATATTTTGCGGCTGCAATAAATATAATGATACCAATTACAGTCATCGCAACATGCTCCCAAAATAAGGAACGCCAAAGATTTTCCTCAAGTGCTACCATCTTAAAAATAACTGATTCGGCGGCCCAAAAAAATGATGCCGCTGTCATCAGGTAGATTGTTTGCTTGCGTAACTTAAAATTATTGTCGTCATCAATTTCAAACGACACTAACGTCGTTCCGAAAATAATAACTGCCATTGCAAAAAGTTCACTTACAGTAAGAGTTTCTCCTAAAATAAAATAACCGAGAATAAGAGCGATTACAGGAACTAATTGGTAAAACACAACAATAATTGAGGCTTCTTCGTCCTTTAAGGCAATTAAATAAAGCCATAGAACTAAAATATTTAAAAAGCCGACAAATAACAATATAAGTCCATTAATTAATCCGACATCTATAACTGCGGGGTCTATGAAATATAAGACAGGTAAAGCAACTGCTGTTAGGAGTGAGGAAAATAGAATTAATGTACCAACACCACCTTCCTTGAAATGCTTTTCAAGCAAAACTTTATCAATATGGTTAGTAATTGAGTATAAAAATGGAGCTAACAGGGCTATCAGAAACCAACTCATAGTAATAATGATTTAATTTTTATCGTCTCATACAATTCAATAGGATAAGCATTCCAATTTGTATCTAATTCCTCTTCATCAGATATATGCTCTACGATCAAAGGTTTGACTCCTGTTTTTTCATAAACTTTCATAAAGGCGGGATAAACGATTGTTTTTAGAAAATTGTGTTCTTCTGTAGGATATGATTCAAACATAATACCGTGGTAACATAGCAAGGCTAACATACGTTCATACTGTTTTGAGATATCATCTCTAAAATTCCTGTCGATCCATTTCGATTCGTCACAAATACGTATTTCATTCTTAAAATTAATTTGTTTAAACAAATCATGGTGAAAATTAACTAAGTTTTCACCATGATTATTCTTTAAAGTTGAGATCTTTTTCCCATTCGAATTATGGAAATCTAGTATTGTGAAATTTTCTAAAATATCATCTTTTCTATTCGTAGACTTAGCGATCACTGATAATTTACCTAAAGCTTTTTTTAATTTATTATTACTAACAAAGATGCTGTCTAAATCTTCACCTATCACAAGCTTGTTGGGGTAAGAATTTATTAATGAAAGTGTTTTAAGAAGCTCCAAATTTGGCGTCGCTATAAACCTTGATAGATAAAAAACAAACTCATCGTTGTCAAAATGGATCGGTATGTCATTATCTAAAAAGTCTTTTACACTCTCCAAGACTTTACTCTGACTTCGGTTTATGGCGATCTGCTCCACAGCTTGATCTAATGGAGTAAAAATTTTCTTTCGGATCATTAGAATCTCATCACTTATGTTGCTGTATTGATCAGAAAATTTCATATGAATAAGATATTGCTCCTATTTTACATTACCTTTAGTAACATCTGTGGAGTTTTGATTAACACTAGGTGATATTAACATAATTCAAGTTTAAATTTTAATATGTTAAATACTATAACTAAAAAACTGTATATCTTAATTTATATACAAAAACACCAGCGGGACCATCAGCCACCAGAAGTAGAATTGCTCAGCTGCAAAGAGGTTCTGAATTGGGGTGCCGGGAGTTAGGAACTCAGTTACTGGTAGAACATTAAAGCTAAAGATCATCACTAAAATAGTCGCTCCCGTAGAGAGCATTAGCTTTTTACCAAAACTTTCAAACTTCCCTTCACGATACTCGTCGGGCATGATTCGTTTGAATAGAAGAGTACTGAGGAAAGCGATGATACCAAAAAAGATTAACTTCACTGCTGCCAAGACTGAAGTTTGGGAAATGTTACCAAGCAAGACATCGTAGTATGGAAATTGGATTGTAATCAAAAGCGCTAGGTATAGACCGCAAATAATATTGATCAAGGCTTGTCTCCCTTTCAGTAAAGCCAAGAACATGAAGACTCCGAGAACTATAAGTAAGTAAGCTGACTCAGATAGAAATGTAAGAATAGTAGCTGTGTCCATGATATACGAGGAAGGGCGGGCACTTGTGCCCGCCCTTCTATTATATTCCCTCTTCCCTCAATTCTTCGACTAATTTCTCTGCTTTTCTGGATAACTTTTTTGGGATCTCAATATTGATTTTGACCATAAAGTCACCACGACCTCTTTCTGTCGGTACTCCTTTCTCTCGAATGCGGAGTAATTCTCCGTGAGTGATCCCGGCTGGTACTTTAATCTGAACTGGTCCATCTAAAGTTTCAACTGAATAATCTCCGCCCAACATCGCATCTGTAAGCTTTACTGGTAGTGTAGTGAATAAAGTCGTACCGTCTCGTTTGATTGTCTGGTGTCCCTCTACATGAATCTTAATATATAGATCTCCGGGCTGTCCGTTAGGCATCGCTTCTCCGCGTCCTGTCATACGGATCACTTCCCCATTTTCAATTCCAGCAGGAACCTTAACTTCAATTTCCTCTTGAGCTCGGAGAATACCTGCTCCAGCACATTTGGCACAACGCTCTTTTGGTATTTTTCCTTTTCCGTGACAAACATTACATTCACGTACAGTTGTAAAGCTTCCCATGACACTTTGTCTAGTCTCGCGGATCTTTCCGTTACCACTACAAGTAGTACAGTCAGTGGTGCCACTCTCAGGTTTCCCTCCTGTTCCTTTACAAGTATCACAAAGTGAATTCTTAGTAATCAAAACTTTTCGAGCTACACCAAAGACAGCTTCTTTAAAGTTTAGATTAATCTCAATTGAAATATCGCGTCCACGTGCTTGCTTGGCCTGTCCTCCTCCAAAACCAAAATTCTGAAAGATATCATTGATATCAAACTCAAAACCTTGTCCGTTACCAAAACCACCTTGCTGAGCAAAGTCTGACCAGTTGAAGCCACCGAAGCCTCCAGCTGCCCCACCTCCTCCTTGCCCATTGAAAGCATGTCCGTAGCTATCGTATTCAGCCTTTCTCTTATCGTCACCTAGGACAGAATAAGCTTCTGTTATCTCTTTGTATTTAGCTTCGTCACCAGTCTTTTTATCTGGGTGATACTGAGCAGCCAGCTTACGAAAAGCCTTCTTTACTTCATCTTTTGAAGCTCCTTTTTGTAGTCCAAGAACTTTGTAGTAGTCATTCATAGTACAGTGGCTTAGATCTTAATATACGGGCGATTATGGCACAGATAGCCAGTGTCTGCAAAACAGCTTCCTATTTTGTCTCGTCAGCGTCTTTTGGCTTCTCTTCTTCTTTTACTTCTGCGTCAGTAGCTGTTGCCTGATCTGGAGCGGCTTCTTTACTAGCTGCCTCAGCTTCTTTTTGCATAATCTCACCGATTTTTTGTAGTGCAGCTGAAAGCTCTTCTGTCTTAGTGTCGATAACAGCCTTATCATCTTTCTCTCGTGCTTCTTTCAGAGCTGAAACCTTTCCTTCAATCTCAGTTTTTGTTTCAGCTGGTACTTTTTCTCCATGATCCTTTAGAGATTTTTCAGCAGTGTAGATTAATTGTTCAGCCATGTTTCGAGAATCAATTAAAGCTTTCTTAGCTTCGTCATCTGAAGCATGTTCTTCAGCTTCTTTTTTCATTCGCTCAATCTCTTCTTCTGTTAAACCTGAACTTGCTTCAATACGGATAGATTGTTCTTTTCCAGTCGATTTATCTTTAGCAGTTACATTTAAGACTCCGTTACTATCAACGTCAAAAGTAACTTCTACTTGTGGTACGCCCCGTGGTGCTGGTGGGATGCCATCTAGAACAAACTTACCCAGTGACTTGTTGTCTACTGACATTGGTCGCTCACCTTGAACGATGTGAATTTCAGTTGAAGTTTGGTTGTCAGCAGCAGTTGAAAAGACTTGCTGCTTCTTTGTTGGGATGTGAGTATTCTTTTCAATCAACTTAGTATTTACTCCTCCCATAGTTTCGATACCAAGAGAAAGTGGAATAACATCTACAAGAGTAATATCTTGAACATCTCCCTGGAAAATACCAGCTTGAATAGCTGCTCCTAAAGCCACTACTTCGTCAGGGTTTACACTCTTGTTTGGCTCCTTACCAAAGAGATCTTTAACAGCCTTCTGAATAGCTGGCATTCGTGTCTGACCTCCGACTAGAATAATCTCGTCTACATCTTCTTTTTTAATACCAGAAGCTTCCAGAGCTCTTTTAGTGATCTCGATAGAACGATCAATGTATTCATGTGAAATTTCTTCAAGCTTTGCGCGAGAAAGTTTAACATCCATGTGTAGTGGGCCATCAGCTCCTTGTGAGATAAATGGAATATTGATATCTGATTCTGGAGTTGAAGAAAGATCATGCTTCGCTTTTTCAGCTGCTTCGTCTAGACGTTGTAGCGCTAGCTTGTCTTTACTTAGATCAACACCACTACTCTTTTTAAATTCTGCAATCAAAAAGCGAACGATTTCTTGGTCAATGTCACGCCCTCCCATGTGAGCGTCTCCGTCAGTAGACTGTACTTCGATAACATCGTCACCTACTTCAAGGACTGAGACATCAAAAGTTCCACCTCCAAAGTCGTAAACTACTATCTTTTCGTCTTTCTTTTTATTAAAGCCGTAAGCTAGCGCAGCTGCTGTTGGTTCATTGATGATTCGTCGAACTGTTAGTCCAGCGATCTTACCAGCGTCTTGAGTAGCCTTTCGTTGTGTATCGTTAAAGTACGCTGGTACAGTAATAACCGCTTCAGTGATTTTTTCACCAAGCTTTGCTTCCGCATCTGCCTTAAGCTTAGACAGGATCATCGCTGAAACTTCTTCTGGACGATATTCCTTTCCACCCATAACTACCACTGCCCCGCCATCAGCTCCTCTCTTTACTTCATAAGGCACAATCGCTTTATCTTTCTGGACTGCTTCTTCTTCATAAGTATGTCCCATGAAGCGCTTGATACCGTAGATAGTGTTGGTTGGGTTTGTGACAGCTTGTCTCTTAGCGATTTGTCCCGCTAGGCGCTCGTTGGTTTTAGAAATCGCTACAATAGATGGTGTAGTTCGATTCCCTTCTGCGTTTTCAATAATTGTCGGTTCCCCAGCTTCAATGATTGCGATTGCTGAGTTTGTTGTTCCAAGGTCAATTCCTAAAATTTTTGCCATAATAATTTTTTATTCAATGTTTAAGTTTTCAATACTAATTTTATTCGTGACTTCCGATTATGACTCGTGCTGGCCTGATCAGTTCTGTGGTGTTGTCATCTCTCTTTAATACGTAACCCATCTGAATTACTGTCATTACCTTATCGTTCTCTGCCTCGCTGGCTTTAACTGTAGATAGAGCTTCATGTTGATGCGGATCAAATTTTTCTCCGATCGGATCAATAGCTAAAACTTTATTGTTTGAAAGAATTTTCTGTAACTGAGAATTAATTCCTTCGATTCCTTTACGCCAGTTTTCGTCAGCCTTCTCCCAAACTTCTTTGTTTGACATAGCGACATGAAAGCTGTCACACAGAGGTATAAGATCCTCGATATGTTTTACAGTTGTCTTTTCACGTTCTCGCTTCTTTTCTTCTTCCAGTCTGCGTCTAGCGTTGAGAAAGTCAGCTTTAGCTCTTTGGGTTTCTTCTAAAATTTCCCGCTTTTCAGCTTCGCAAGCTTTAAGCTTGTCTCTTAAGGTATTGTTAAATGAATCTTGTTTTGCCTCAACCTCTTCAAGATCAGGTTCGGTAATTTCAATGTCTTCCGTGGTGATATTTACGTCGTCCTGATGTGTATCTTTATTGCTTTTATTCACCATGACAGCATTATAAATCTGAAAAGCTCTGCTGTCAAAATTTATTTTTTCAGCAGAGCTTTTTTAAATATGACTAACGTTTTTGCCAAGCTCTGTCTTGTCGTACCAGTAGACTAGAAGCCAGTTCTGGTTCAGCCATCACCTCTTCGATTACTTTCTCTGCTCTAATACTTTGCGAGCCTTTTACTAAAACCACATCTCCAGCCTTGAGAAAAACTTGAAGTTCTTTCCCGGCCTTCATTACATCTTCATACTGAAAAATTTTAGCTTCATCCATACCGTGAGCTAAAGCCGCTTCAGCAATTTTTCTGGCTCGGATGCCAAGAGTAAAAAGCACATCAACACTCTTAGCTGCTAATTCTCCAGCCTTTTCATGCTCACGTGCAGAAAACCGACCCAGCTCTAACATGTCTCCTAAAACAGCAATCTTTCTTTTGGCGTATTTCATCTCACCTAAGGTTGAAAGCGCATTTGCTACTGCAATTGGTGAAGAGTTGTATGTATCGTCGATTATAACACTCCCTTTTAAGCCACTTATGATTCGAAGCCGGCCACGTGGGGGTTCATGTGTTTTTAAAGCTTCTGCTGCATCTGTAAGCGAGATACCACACTGCACTGTTACGGCTATTGCTCCAGCACAGGTATAAACTACCGGTTCACCGATAGCACCAAGGACTCTAACGGGTACTTGTTCTTCAATGTGCTCTATTAAAAACTCAACTCCTGTTGGTACATCGTCACGGTAAACAATCTTATCTGATGTCGCTTTAAAATGAGAATTAAGGTAACGACCATATCCTATTGCTTGTTGTCTTATGTTTGGTAACTGTGAAAGAATGATCTGATCGTCGCTGTTATAGACCACAACACCGTCTGGTTTTAGAGCTCCAACAAGAGCCATCTTTTCTTCAACAACAGCCTCTGGAGTACTAAAAAATTCAACATGCACTGGAACGTCTGGAAAACGAGTCAAGACCACTATTTCTGGCTTAATCCACTTAGCTAACTTTTGCATGTCCCCCGGGCGATCAACACCGGTTTCTAGAATTAAGTGAGTTGGATATTCACGACTAAAGAAAGCGGTAAAAAAACCATCAATAATATTCTTAATCCATAAGAGAGGATTACTCCACGCATTTGGTAGACCAAGAATAGTTAAAGGGACTCCAATATCAGAGTTGAAACTTTTTTCACTCTTACGAGTTGGGTAATGCTTTTTTAAGATACTGTAGATAGCATCTTTCATGGAAGTTTTGCCGACACTTCCGGTAATAGCGATAATCTTCGGCTTATGTCGAGCCAATAAAATCTTAGCTTCAAAATTTAGGATAGAAACAACAATTTTCTTAAAAAGATTTTTCATATTTTATCTATCAGGTGGTACTGAGTAATAATTGATCAAGAAACGAGTAATATCCATAAACGGCTCACTTAAAGTCTCTGACGCATATTTTACCCCCTGTGGCTCTACAGTATACATGAAGACGATAAATTGTGGATTAAAGGCAGGAAAATAGCCAAAAAATGAGTGCAAGAACTTATCTTCATAGTACCCTCCTCCGACTGAGTCAGAGATTTGAGCAGTTCCTGTCTTAGCTCCGATAGTATGGTTTGGTAAAGCAAACTTACCACCACCTAGGGCGTCGTCCACCACCTCAACTAACATGCGCGATATTTCTTCACTAGTCTCTTCAGAAAATACCTGACTACCTTTAGGATACAACACATCCCTACTAGTTCCATCTTGATACTCAATCTTTTTAACTAAGTGTGGAGTCACTAAATAACCCCCGTTACCTAAGGTGGCCAATGCTCTAGTTGCAGCGATTGGCGTAAAGGCAATTCCCTGTCCGAAAGAGGCAGTGGCGTACTCAACATCCCGTGGAGACTGAAGGTTATCAACTAGACCATAAGCTTCGTTTGGTAAATCAATACCAGTTTCACTCCCTAATTTTAAATTAAGAAAATAATCACGGAATTTTTCCTTGCCCATTTTTTGGACAATATGAGAAACTCCCGTATTAAGAGATTGGTTTAAGATCTCTTGCATTTCTACTGTACCTCTTCCCCGACCATCATAGTTCTTGATAGTAAATTTATCTAAGGTAATAAAACCAGCGTCGTAGTAAGTTGATCTGGCAGTGATAGCTCCACTATCTAGCCCAGCAGCCACTGTCAGTGCCTTAATAGTCGAACCAAACTCATAAACGTTTTCAACCATTGGATTCTGAAAGTGCTCTACTGTACTAGTGCCACGATCATTTAAATCAAATCCTGGGACAGCATTCATGGCGTAGATCTCCCCATTTTGCGGATTCATAATAATCGCGCCAGTTAATTTTGAATCGTATTTATCATTTGTCTCAAGTAAGACCGAGTCCAACATTCGCGCCACTGTCGGTTCCATGGTTGTGATGATGTCTCCTTGTGATGTCTTATCTTTGCGGTAAACCAAATCACCTAGATTACTAAAAATCTCAGCAAAAAAGTTAACCGATCTTTCTTCTTTTTCTTTGACTAGGACTGAGTCGTAATACCTTTCTAAGCCGTACTTTCCATAAAGTTCATTGTCAGATTTGTCCGTATAGCCGACAAAACCAATACTTCTAGCTGACATACTGTCGCCAGGATAATAGCGCCATTGATTGCGATACAAACTAACGCCATCTAAGTCTAGTTTATCTATTTCGTCAGATGCCTCTTTAGATAGAGTGGTAGCGACTTCAACATAGGTTCTTTCGCTTAAACTCGCTCTGTCGATACATTTTTCTTGGCTTATATCTAAATGTGGAATGATCTGCTCACAAAGACTATTAGCGTCTTTAATTAGTTTTGGATTTAAAGCTAAAACAAAACCAGACCGGATAGAGGCCGCTGACACCTTCTCTCCTTCTTTAGTTGTAAAAAAAATAGAACCTCTGGAATAAAGATCTTGTTTAGTATAAACATACTGACTTTCAGCCAAATCAGTATAGTGGTCATTGTTCATTACCTGAACTTGGTAAAGTCTACCAATCAACAAAATTACCAAAAGCAAAATGGCGCCGGTTATGATACGTATCCGAAGAACCATTTGTTTTCTCATGGAGTACTAAAAATTTGGAGTCCGAAGTACCAAACTCGGCTCAACACGACTGATAAATATTTTTTCTTGATTATTCTTGTATCCATCTAAACTAGCAACCTTAGCACTTATTTGGTGTTTTGCTTCGATGTATGAAGATTCTAGGTTTGAGATTTCTGAGCGCATTAGACTGATTTTTTGATCAGCTTCTTTACGCATTACCACATGAACAACCGAAAGACTTAAAAAATACATATAAGCTATGACACTTACAATAAAGAAAGCGATACAGACTGATGTAATTAAGTGATTATTTTGTTTATGTGTAAATGATATTTTCATGAATTAAGTGGAGGCTATCTTCATAATTGTTCTTAACTTTGCGCTTCTAGCTCTTGGGTTCTCTACTAGCTCTTCTCTACTGGCTACAATCGGCTTCTTGTTGATTAAAATAAAATCTTCACTCTTAGCCGCTTCTCTAAAACGTAGCTTAATGATTCTGTCTTCTAGGCTATGGAAGCTAATGATTGATAGGACGCCATTATCTTTCAATGAATCCAAAGCTTGATTGATGAATTTTTCTAGTACTCCGAATTCGTCGTTAACCGCAATCCGTAGAGCCTGAAAAGTTTTTGTAGCAGGATGGATCTTCCCTGCCCTATAAAACCCTGGTACTGAGTCATTGATTATCTTGGCTAACTGGCTTGATGTCTTTATCTCAATTTTCTTGCGAGCCTCAACGATACTCTTTGCAATTCTTCTTGAGTGACGCTCTTCAGCGTAGCCGTAGATGATGTCAGCTATATTTTCTTCGTCCCAAGAATTTACAATATCTAGGGCAGTGAAAATATAGTCTTCTGGGTTACCATAAGTCATCAGTAGCGACTCATCAGCATTGAAAGAGAAACCTTTTCCTCCATCAGTGAATTGATCAGTACGCCAACCAAGGTCAGCCAGAATCCCGTCTACTTCTTTAATATTCAAAGAACTTAATATGTTCGATAAATTTGCAAAATTGTCATTAACTAAATGAACCGTCGGTCCATTTTTTATTTCTGACAAAGAATTTTCTGCAAATGCTTGCTTATCAGCATCTATGCCGACATAAACTCCCTTCTTCCCTAACTCTTCGCAAATTAGTTTTGCGTGACCACCAGCACCATACGTAGCGTCAACGATGACACTGTTTGATTTAAGTGATAGAGACTCTACCGCTTCTTGCTGTAGTACTGTGATGTGCTTCATGGTGTAGATGAGTTAAAGGACGCCAATTTCTCCAAGCTTCTCTGCGAGTGCATCAGCTTGTGATTCGATTTTGCGTTTATACTCTGTCCATTTGTTCTCATCCCAAATTTCGATCCGACTATGGATTCCTGCAAGTACCACTCCGGTACTCAAGGTTGCAAAGTCTTTCAAAAAGTCTGGCACGAGAATACGTCCAACTGAATCTACCTCCACTTCCACAGCTCCTGATAAGAAGAATCGATTGAAACTTCTTGTATCCGCCTGTCCGAGCGGCAGTTGACCAATTTTTTCAGTGATCTTCTGCCACTCCCGGAGCGGATATACAAAGAGACAGTTGTCGAGTCCACGGGTGACTACAAGCTTTTTCCCAAGTTCCTTGCGCCATCTAGACGGCAAGGACAGCCGTTTTTTGGGATCCAACGTATGTTTGTATTCACCTATTAACATATTCGACTAGTCTATACGACTTGCGCCGTTTATTCCACTATCTCCCACCACTCCTACATTGTATACCACTTCAACCCACAAGCAATCACTTATTCACACTTTCTGTGTATAAGTAGCAATATATTTTGGAAAATAAAAAACAGCCGGATTTTCTGAAAGAAAATCCGGCTGTTTTTTAAGTAATGATTAATTAAGAATATAGTTCGTAATCTTTTGTATAATTCTCTACTACACTTCGTGGTCCAAAGATTAACACTCCCAGTAACTCAACATCAGCAGATTTTTTTTCTTTCAAAGAAATGATAATTTTTTTATCATTTGTTGTTTCGATCATTTCACGAGTAAATGGGAAAAAATCACAGTTCGCTGGTAAATCGGAAATATTTAAAGATAATCCAACTCCTTTTTTTATCATAATTGCATGTTGAATATTCATTGGAACATTTTTTCCGTCACTTGTTTTAGCGCTATCTGTGAAAAAAAGTTTTTTACCATCGCGAGCTGCAAAAGATGCAGAAAGATGAGCCACTGTATTTAATATTTGCCAGGATTCTGTTAACTTACTAGTGTCAATTATCACTACAGCAACTTCTTTTTCCTTGTTTAACAAAGCTGATTCTGATTCCTTTGGCTTCATCAACGGGAAAAATTGTGTCTCGCGAATTGGCTTATCTTCAAAGATACAGAAGAGTCTTTCACCGAAACCAAACCCACATGCCGGCGGCATTCCATGCTCAAGCATCTCAACAAATTCGAAGTCAGGCATCATCGCTTCAGCGTCACCTCGATCAATCAGAGTTTGTTGTTCTTCAAACCGTGCCCGCTGATCTATTGGGTCATTCAGCTCTGAGTACCCATTCCCTACTTCTGTTCCGGCAATGATCGGTTGGAAACGTTGCGTGGCTGTTTCATTACCGACGACTGCTTTAGCTAGTGGTGAAACTAACTTTGGATGATTAATTAAGAAAGCTGGTCCAGAAATATTCTTTCGACAATACTTCCACAAAGAGTCAGTTAATCTTTCTAGATTTTCGCCATCGTATTTTACATTTAGTGTATTGAGCTTCTCTTTTATTTCTGCTTCAGTGGCAGTAGTAATATCTACTCCAGTTTGTTTTTTGATTTCACCAGCATAGTCAACTCGTACCCAGTCATCTGCTAGATCAAAAGTATGCTCCCCTCTAGTGAATTTAGTTGTACCGTAAACCTCTTCGGCTACTGTCCGATACAGGCTTTCAACTAACCTCATACCATCTTCGTAATCAGCAAAAGCTTGATAGAATTCTAGGTTCGTAAATTCTTGTAGATGGTTTGGACTACTGCCTTCATTTCGGTAAGCTCGTCCTATTTCGAATATTTTTTCAAAACCAGCAGCCAGTAGTCTCTTCTGCCAAAGTTCACCGATAGAGATCCGGAGATAGACCTCAAGATCGAAGTCATTGTGATGGGTTGCAAAAGGTCTAGCTTCAGCTCCGCCAGTAGTTATCTCTAGAGTTGGTGTTTCAACTTCAGTAAAGCCCTGATCCTTCAAGAACGACCGAGTAACATCCCAGAACTTTTCTTTTCGTTTGAACATCTCTCTTAATTCGTCTCGCCCAAGAAGATCTAGGTAACGCTTACGAAAACGTTCTTCTTCGTTTTGCAGACCATGGTATTTGTCAGGTAAAGGTAAAATACTCTTTGTGATCATGCGCCATGATTCTACTAAGACAGAATTCTCTCCTCTTTGGGTAACAAAGAGACTTCCGGTTACTTCGATAAAGTCCCCACCATCAACCACATCCTTAAAAAGTTGGAATAGCTCAGCATCGATACCATCTTCCTTAAAAACTGCTTGGAGCTTACCTGAGGCGTCCTGAAGCACTACAAACATGATTGCTCCTTGACCTCGAACAACCATAACTCTTCCCGCAATAGTAACGATTTCTTTATTGGCTTCAATCTTACTAAAGTCAGCCAATAATTGACTGATTTCGTGTGTGCGATTTACCTTTCCTGGATAAGGGTTAATTCCTTTTGATTTTAGTAATTCTAGTTTTTTGAGGCGCTCTGCGCGCACTTCATCTAATCCTGACATAAGTAGCTCAATGATAGCGTGTTAATGATCGAAACGCAAAAGACCGGCGCCGTAAGGCGCCGGTCTTTTTCTTGGTGCAACAAAGAATTTTACGATTCGCAAGTTATTTAAACTAATTAAAAATTTCCAGCTACGCGGCGCGGAGGAGCAAACACATGAGGTGTACAAGTGTACAGTGAATTTGTGAGCGACGAACGCAACAAAGTAGATGGGAATTTTGAATAGTTTAAACTACTCGACCTTTAATACTTTATATTTCTGCTTCCCTGCTGGCGTCTCAAAATTAAAATCATCTCCCTTACTCTTTCCCATTAAAGCTTCTCCAAGCGGTGAAAGATATGAAAGCTTCTTTTCGTGAATATTAGCTTCGTCTGAACCAACAATAGTGTAAACTCTTCCACCTTTTTCCTTATCCTTTTCTATTGTTACAACTGACCCTAAACCAATTACACCTCCTTTCTTTTCGTGAGCAACAATCTTTGCTTCTTTGATTGTCTTTTCTAGGTAACCAATTCTTTCTTCGATAGCAGCCTGCATATCGCGAGCTTCTTGATATTCAGCATTTTCTGATAAGTCTCCCAAACTACGTGCGTATTCTAAAGATTCAGCGACTTCTTTTCGTCTTACTGTTTTTAAGTGGTCGAGCTCTTTTTTTAATTCCTCGAACTTTTCAGCGGTTAAAAAAGCTTGTGTGTCATTCATAATACAATTTAATTTACCCAATTATACGCACTTGAAACCATAGGTCAAATTTTGATAAATATATTGCTTTTTAAGAAATATAATATCTAGTAAATAACAGGTAAAACTACTACTCAATTTCTATTCCTAAATATTCTGGACGATTTTTTGACATCCATTCCACCACATCTCCCATGATCCGAGTAGCTCCAAGTGCATTACTTCTTGGTGCTTTATCCATCATCAAAATAAAAGCGTAACGAGGCTCTTCGTATGGAAAAAATCCGGCTGCCCAAGAGTTAACATAGGCGTTTCCGGCGCCAACTTCGGCTGTTCCAGACTTAGCTGCTATAGCTACATCTTTACGATCAAAGGCTCTAGCTGTACCACCATCAAAATTTACTGTCTTTCTCATTCCTTCGTGAACAATCTTTAGATAAGATTTGTCTAAAGCTAAATTTTTGACAGTTCCCTGTTTGTCTTTTATGACATGTGGCTCGACAAGCATGCCTCCATTTGCCAGTGCTGCATATGCTCTTAACATTTGTATTGGAGTTGTTAGAAAACCAAACTGTCCAATGGCAGTGAAGTAGGTGTCGCCGAGCCGCCAATCATCTTGGAAAACTTCTTGTTTCCATTCTGGGTCTGGCACGACTCCAGCTTGCTCAGGAGCGATAGTAATGCCGGTTGTTGTACCTAAACCAAAGAGTCTGTAGTACTCAGCCATTTTTGTAATACCTAGACCTTTTTGATCACCGAAACCTCCACCAATAATATAAAAATAGACATTTGATGAAAAAGCGATAGCTTCACGCATAGTCATTACTCCGTGTGCCCGCCAGTCCGTAAAGTGAGCTGGGTTGCTTGGATTAAAACGGTTTGGAACTATGATCTCGCCGGTACTGACAATCTCTTTGTTAGGATCAATAACATCTTCAGCTAAAGCTGCATAAGCCAAAAAAGGCTTTACTACAGATCCAGGAGTATAAGCGCCGCTGATCATCTTATTTAAAAACGGTAACCTGTCATCGTTATTGTATGAATCAATAGTCTCAACATCAAAACCATTAGCCATTACTTCAGGGTCATAAGTAGGAAAACTAGTCATGGCTATCAATTCACCCGTGTAGATATCCATAATCGCTCCGGCACCGCTACGAAAGTTTGCTTGAGTGGTTGAAGTAGAGATAATCTGATACATCGCCTCAGAAAGCTCAGCATCAATGGATAAATTAATGGCCTTACCTGGCAGTGCGCCAGAAATAGCATGTTCGCCGACCACATCAGAGAGCGCATCTACCACCACAATCTTTCCACCATTCTGGCCTCTGAGCTGATCGTCATAGGCTAGCTCCACCCCACTTCGACCCAGGTACTCTGTTCTAAAATAAAAACCTCGACTATCTGTCTTTGGATAACTTACATAACCTAAAACTTGGCCTAGACCTAGACGGTTGGTGTAAGCTCTAATCGGAAAGTCATGAATCCCCCGCTGGTCTACTTCGTTCCAGACAACCAACTCTCCATTTCGATCATAAATAACTCCTCGTTCTGCAATGATAAGTGCTTTATCGACACTATTTCTTTCAGCAATTTGTTTAAACTCAGCTCCTTGAGTTACCTGGAGGTCAAAAATTTTACCAAAGAAAAGCAAGCCAAACATAATGGCCACCAAACCTACAAAACCAACAGTTCTTGGCAGGATTGGCAGTTCCCGCTTTCCTTCTAGACGAGCTTGATTAAAAGCAGGAATATTAGAAGAATCTAACAAAACTTCTTCAAGATCTAGGTTGATTTTTTTCTTTTTGAAAAACCACTTCATCTATTCAGTATACATCAATAATTGAGGCTTGATAAAATCAAAGAAAAGATAGAGTCCGGTCATAGTTATGGTAAAAATTGGCACTTGGTAGAAGAGTTGATAATAAGCATCTATTAATACCCCAACAAAAAGTAACTCCACGGCGTCATATTTAAATAGATACCAAATAACCAAAGGTGCGCTCAACCAAAGAAACCCTGCAACTAAGCTCCAAATAATAATTAAAATAAATATTAGTCGAGTAATCATGTTCATATTAATTCTCAGGTACAGTCGTAGTACTTGTCGTTGCAGCGGTTGTTGAAGCGTTTGTAATAATAGTTTCTTGGCGCAAAGATTTTCTAACCTCATCATCAATAATCACATTATCGGTTTCAGTCACTGACTGTCTTCCAACTGATACATATAGTAAATTATTGATCGCCAACGGAGGTGTGATGTATCCATACTGTTCTGGTTGAGTTGGTTCATTTTGAACTTCAATAATTTCACCATAAATAGCACTTGAGACTCCAGGTAAGATAACCAACTGACCAACTTCAATCGGTACACCTTGAGGCAGTTTTACCCTAGCTACACCACCACCAACACCCTCTAAAGGTGCAAAAACATCAGGGCCAAAGATATAGGCCGTAGAAATAAAACCAGGAGAAGTAAACAAATCAACGAAAGAATAAGTTGTGTCCACACTAACCACAATACCGATTAGTGAATCGACTCCACTATAAACTGGTGCTCCTAATACAACTCCATTTTGACTACCTTGATCAATCTGTAATAAATCATAAGGTAAGATATTTGGTCTCTGCAATACACGAGCTACAAGACGCTCCTCATCCTTACCCATCTTAAGTAAAGAACGTAGGCTCATATTTTCTTCCAGCAGACGTTGAATTGATTGCTGTGTACCAACCCCAGTCGATAACTGCACTCGCATATCCTCAACCTCCTGAAGTAACTCACCTCTTGATCTTAAATACAATGGAAATACTCCTTCTGATGTCTTTATCCATGTAGAAGTAGCGTGAAAGGGATAAAGAATTACAGCTGAGATCTTAGGGAAAAACCACGGGAAAATAAGCCCCAGAATAACCAAGCCAATCAATATAATTAACCACCTTGATTTTGACTTGGTCTTAGTTGAGTTGTGGCGATAGTTCGCCTTCGTTGTCGATGAGTACTTGTTCATATAATTCTAGGTTTTCAATTACGATACCAGCCCCTCGGATCACTGCTCGCAGTGGGTCAGGCACAACGATCACTGGTACTTCAAGAGCTTCTTCCAAGAAAGAAGCTAGGCCTGGAATAAGAGCTCCTCCACCAGAGAGATGAATACCTCTCTGCATTATATCAGCCAGAACTTCTGGTGGTGTTTTTTCTAAGACCAACTTCACAGATTCAACAATAATATCAACTTGATTTTCGATAGCGTCATGAATATCTCTAGCGGTAATAATTACTTCTCGTGGAAGTCCTGTCATAACGTCTCTACCACGAACAACCATTTCTCCACTTTCATTAGTCTCTCTAACATTGGCTAAGTTTATTTTCGCTTCCTCGGCCGTCTTTTCACCAACATAAATCTTAAACTGATCTCGGACATATGAAGTTATTGAAGCACTTAGATGATCCCCAGCGACACGCAAGTTCTTAGAAACCACCAGTCCACTTAGAGAAATTACCGCAATATCAGTAGTGCCTCCACCAATATCAATAATCATGCTTCCGACTGCCTTACCAATAGGAAGCTTTGCTCCAATAGCAGCTGCCATTGGTTCTTCAATCAAAAGTACTTCGCGTGCTCCAGCATTCTTGGCAGCATCTCTAGCGGCACGCATTTCTACATTTGTAATACCAGAAGGTACACCAATTAGAATTCTTGGTGCAATAAAAGTTCGGATATCGCTATGAACTTTATTAATTAAATAACCAAGCATTTCTTCTGTAACTTCAAAGTCAGAAATCACTCCGTCTACTAGTGGGCGCACTACTTCAATATGCTGCGGGGTTCTTCCTTGCATTGTCTTCGCTTCATGGCCAACTGCTACTAATTGTCCGGTTTTTTTATTGATCGCTACAATAGTAGGTTCATTTAAAACAATCCCTTTTCCTTTTACATAAACCAAAGTATTTGCAGTCCCTAGGTCAATAGCAATATCAGTAGAGACTGAGGCTAGTATTTTATTTAAGTATTTGGAGATGCGACTCATGGGTAAGGATTGTACTACGTATCTGGATTACTATCAAAATCAGTAAATATTTCCTCTTCAGTTAAGTTTCTAACTTCACCAGTAGCTCGTGTGACAACCTCAAATTTTCCCTCCTCTTTATTCTTTTTGCTAGCCACAATCCGGTAAGGGATACCGATCAAGTCACTGTCAGCAAACTTTTCCCCGGCCCTAGCATCACGGTCATCGTATAGAACCTCAACTCCCTTTTCTTTAAGAGAAGTATAAAGACCATCAGCCCAGTCAACCAGTTCTTGGTTATCAGTATTTAAAGCTACTAAATGAACCTTAAATGGAGCGATGCTCTCTGGCCATACTAATCCCTTTTCGTCAGCAAATTTTTCAGCGATCACACCCATGAGTCTAGTAATTCCAATTCCGTATGAACCCATCCAAACAGCCACATTTTCTCCTGCTTCATTTTTGTAATGAAGTCCGATATCTTCACCTTTTTGTCTGCCGAAATTGAAGATGTTACCAACTTCTGCAGTGCTAGTTTTTTCTAATTCTGACTCGCTAACTCCGAGCTCCTTTAAAGTCTCCGGTGAATATACCTCCTCATTAATAGCGATGTTTTTTTCTTTTGAAACATAACAAATATCTTCCCCTGCGTCACAAATAGTTTGAAATTCATGACTGAACTCCGTGAAAGCTCCACCTGAAGCAAAAGTAATGAAGGTGTCATCACCTACTCCTGTTCGCCTAAAAACATTCATATAAGAAACTTTCATCGCTTCGTAGATAACATTATGGTCTTCTTCGCCCACAGAAAATGAGTAAGCATCTTTCATGACGAACTCCCGGCCGCGCATAATGCCACTTTTTGCTCTTAATTCATTGCGGAGTTTAGTTTGAAACTGATAGACAGTTTTTGGTAAATCTTTGTAACTACTGATGTAAGTCTTCATCATGTTACCGATTGGTTCTTCATGACTCCAGCCAAAACCAACTTCACCACCGGCATTTAATTCTGACTTAAACCAAACATCAACAGCCTTATCGTCCCAACGCCCAGTCTGTTCCCAGATCTGCTTATTTTGTAGCGCAGTCATGATCAGCTCTTGGCCACCGATAGCATCCATTTCTTCTCTAACTATTTGTTTTATTTTTTCTTGTACTCTTAAACCTAGCGGTAAGTATGCGTACACCCCAGCCATTTCTTTAGAAATATAACCAGCTCTGATCAAGAGTTGTGCATTTTTTGACACCTCATCAGCTGGAGCCTCTTTTCTTGTCTTGGTAAATAGTTGTGACTGTCGCATAAATAATAAGTTAAAGAAATCTAATAATACTTCTAGGAATTAATAATTCTGAGAACGTCGCTATAAGTCACTGCAATCATCAAAGCCATTAGTAATACAAAGCCAATTAAGTTCATTCGCCCTACCCAGACTGGGTTTAATTTCTTTGAAGTTATAGCTTCATAAGCGACAAAAACTAAACGACCGCCATCCAGAGCTGGAATTGGAAGTAAGTTTATTACCGCTAAGTTAAGTGAAATCATGGCCGTGAAAGTCAGAAGAGCTGTCAAACCAAAAGCAGCAGCATCACCCACCATACCAACAATTCCTACTGGACCAGCTACTTGAGAAAAGTCAGCTGTTCCCATGAAAGTATTAGCTAAGAGTGTACCAAGACCGACAGTAATGTTTATTAGTCCATTATAGGTAGCTGAACTTGCTGCTACAAGCGATTCAAGAAAAGAATAATTTCTCGTCTCTACATAAGCTAAGGCAACACCAACAGCTGCTTTCTCTTGATCACCTTCTATTAGTCCTGATACCGGTTGTACGCTGATAGTACTCTCAACTTCATTTGATTTGTAAGTAATTTCAACTTCTTCGTCAGCACTGTTTTGAATAAACTCACTAAATTGACTTGGGCTTGGTGCCATTAATTCTCCTTGGCTACTAGCGAGGCTCACAATCTCTGAACCAGGAGGAATTTGACCAGAGAGTGGACTGCTAGCTAAAACACCAGATACATATAAGACAGCTTCATCTGAAGCTGTGCTCTCCTCAACAGCCGTCGGTACACCGATCATAAAAGTAATGACAAACAGAAACCAAGCAAAGATCACGTTCATGGTAACTCCAGCCACTAAAACGACAGCTTGTGCCCAAAGTGGTCTAGAACCAAAAGAGCGATCTTTATCGGACTGTTCCTCATCGAGTAAAGCTTCTGGATTCTCGCCAAATATTCTCACAAAACCACCTATCGGTAGAGCATTAAAAGTGTATTCAGTTTCTCCTTTTTTAATACCAAAGAGTTTTGGTGGAAAACCAATACCAAACTCATCAACTCGCATGCCGGTTTTTTTAGCAGTAATGTAATGCCCCCATTCATGGACCAAAATCAAAACAAAGAGAACGAGAAAAAATATAATAATTGACATATAACTAACCTATTGCTGAAGCTCTCGTTCTTTACTCATAAACAGACTTTCTAGTTTTGAATTTGTCTCTTCAACATTCTTTTGAATCTGTTCTTTACGAGTGAATTTTTCATCCTCACCAAACTCATTTGCTTTAAAAGCTCTTTCTAGTTCTTTCATTTCTTCGTCACGCACAGCTCGAACAGAGATACGACTATCCTCTAACTTCGCTTTGGCCAACTTCAGTAACTGAACTCTTCTCTCGCTAGTTAACTCAGGAAAAATAACTCGTAAACCAGAAGAATCCCCGACAACAGAAACACCCAAGTCAGCGTCTCTAATAGCCTTCTCTACTGCAGCTACCTGACTAACGTCCCATACTGAGACACGGATAGTTCGGGCGTCCTCAATCCCAACAGATCCAACTTGCTGAATTGGTAAAAAAGATCCATAAGTCTCAACTTTTACTGAATCAAGCAAGCTAGGACTAGCTTGTCCAGTTCTAATTCCTAAGTATTCTTTTTGTAACCACACCACGACCTCATCTAGTCTTTTTTTAATTTCCGGGTTCATAAAAACATTATTTTATCAATTTAATACAGTGTAACATTTTCTCATTTTTCTGCAGCTGACTTAAAGTGTCAAAGCCAGTTCTTCCAAAAGATGCTTATTTGAAGCGCCTCTGGTCTGAAGATGCTTAGCGATCCAAAGCAACACTTCCCCATTATCAGCTTTGTCTGTGGAAGATTGAGTAGACAAGTAACTAATGAGACCAGCCTTGATTGAAGCAACCCAATCTGTATCTTTAGCTGTCATTCTGGCTGTAACTTCGGTAATCCTTTCTGCTCTGGAGAGAGTTTTAAAACTTAAGAAGTTAGGTTGGTCATTCTCTAGATCTAAAAATTCAAACTCTTGATCTATATAAAAACGAGATAAAAGAGTCGGTAGAAGATATAAACTTACTGGTACACAAAATACAAAGACGGCAGTTTTTGGAGGCTCTTCGAGGATTTTAAGCAAAGCCTGCTGTGCTTCAACTGTAATATTCTTTAAAGCGACAATGATTAATTTTTTCTCTCCTGAATTTGGTCTTTTGTAAGCAGTTTCTACTAGCGCTCTTGAATCGTCAATACCAAAATTACTTAGATCAAACTTTTCGATTTCATTTATTTCAAATTTCTCTACAGCTTGAGTAACTTTAGTTATATCAACTTCTTTGAGTCGATATAGATAGGCATGATGATCTAACATCATCCTATTATGAAGGTATGCGCTTTTTTTGTAAATCTAGAATCAGTTTAATGACTCGTCTTAGATAACGCTCAAAAGTCTCGCCTTTTTCGTAGATAATTCCCTGTTCATAGCGCCAACCATTCATATAGTCTGTAATACTCTGTTTTATTTCTTGAGTTGATCCTTCAAAGCGTCCTGCTAATAGTAGCGGTATTTGGAGTCCAGCAATCTTAACAAACAATGGGTGGTCTTTCCCTTTTGGGCCAGTTCCAAACAACCCACTTTTCTTAAACAGACTCCAGTCAGAGAGTAGTTGATCAAGGCCAGTATTTACTTCATTACTATAAAGAGGGTCTGTTGAATCACTAGTATCAGAAGCATGTTTAAGTGGAAGGTCTGCTGGTGTAGCAAGACGGTCTTCCCCCAAGATAGACTTAGCCTGATAAGTTTGAGCTTGGCTTTGTGCTTGTGCTACAGGTTTTACTGGAGGTGGTGTAGCGACTGCTGCTGCAGCAACTGTTTCTCTAGCTGCTTGCCAAGGGTTTGATTCGCTATCAGTTTTTTTTTGCTCTGTCTTTGGTTGGGTTTGTGGAGGAGGTGGAGGAGGTGGAAGTGGTTTTGAAGCCGGAGCTGTGGGTGTGGGTATTGATGGAGGTTTTGGAGCACTTGCAAAATTACTTCCCAAGACCGGTGATGTATCTACTTCTGGAGCTGTTGGTTTTGGCGCTGGCGCTTGAGTGTGGGTAGGTGCAGGTGCTGGAGTTATTGGACGAGCTGGTTCTACTTGAGGTACGTCAGCCTTTGGTTTGTGTCCTTCTACAGCTTTTTCAACCGCAGAAAAAGCTGTTTCTAGTCTCTTCATAGCTGCCTCCATTTGTCCAGACGCTCCTCCGCTCAAACGCTTCATCGCTTCAAGTAGAGCATTCATGTATTCACGACCAACTTCGTTGTCTATATCTACTAGATTTACCGGATTACCAACCTTGCTGTTAACAGCACTTTTTATTTCTCGAATTCTATCTATATAGTCATTAGAATTAGCAACACTACTGCCATTTACTACTGGCTTTACCTCAACTTTTGTAGCCGCTGGTTTAGGTTCTGGCCTTGACTGCGGGGTTGGAGTTGGAGTTGGTATTTTTACTTCTTCATTTTTCTTCTCTACTACTGGAGCTGGTTCAGCTTTTTTAATTTCTGGTGCTGTTTTTTGCTCAGTTGGCGCTGGTGATGGTTTGGAATTAGCATTTGAAAAAACGGGCACCTTAAAGACTGGAGACGGCCTTGAACTACCAAACGGCAACACCGGTGTAGGTGCTATTTTTGCAGCTGAAGTTTGAGCGCCACCAACTGGACTAACAGGTTTAATATTGTGTGCGCGTAGTTTTTGTTCTAAAGCAATTTTTATTGAAACGTCTCCTCCACCATTTGTATATGAAAAAATTAAATCACGAATCTCGTTTTTTTGAGCACCAGTCAAATCACTAGCACGTAAAGATGCCAAAAGAACTGCAACTCCTTTTTGAGAATTAAGATCAAAACCTAAAGAACTATTTGAGTCCATAACTTCTACATCATAACACCCCGCTCTCTGCTAAGCATTAAAGTTTCTGTGTATTATTTTCTCCAAGTTCATTATTGAACGCTTCCATCTCTTCGTCTAGTAGTATTTTAAATTCTGGATACTGTTTAGACAGTTCTTCAATAAAATTATCTGACTCAGAATGCACTTTTACAAAAGTTTCAAAAACTTGCGCTTGCTCTGGAGATAACACCGAAAGATAACGCATCACTGTGCTTTTAAAAATCAAAGTACCAACCTCTTCTAAGAAAGCGTTTTGTTCATCTTCAGAGAGATCTGGCATTATTGGCGGAAGGTTGTCATTAGTTTCGTCTATCATACATTATGTAGTTATTGTTCTATTTAAAGGATCATAATTTTCCGCAGCATTTTGTACAACCTGGCGAGAGAATAAATCTTTTAAGGTCGTACTGTCCTGATGCGGAAGATCTTTCATTTGCTGAATCTGATCTTGCCAATTACGGTAAGATTCATACTTGAGGTTATTTTGCTCACAAAAACCTCGAGCAAGATCTCGCGGAGCTTCTTCTAGCTCTTCTAGTTCAGACAAAGTCATAGATGACATTACTTCGTAAGGACTCTTATAACTTTCTCCAAAAAACCGATCCAGGAAACCACTGGTAGAATTATCTATTAGCTTTGCAGATTGATCTACTGCTTTAAGGAAAGATTTCTCGTCTGGGAATATTTGTTGCCTATATTCAACGTATGCAGGATCATTTAAATACTGACCAGATATTGGAAAGTTGCCGGTAGGTGGAACTAATCGCTCAACTTCATAGTTTGTCTGCGTATACTTTGCTTCATTTTCTACACTAGAAGGTATGGTCTCAGCAGAATCTGACACCCTTGAATCATCTACTTCGAGCGCAGCCGTCGATTCAAGTTCTATATCCCCGGTGTAAAATTTATTTGCATCGACTTTTGGACTTTCAACAGTTTCAACCTCTGGAGCTCCAACCTGATTGTCTTCAGAAATAATATCCGCAAATTCAGCATCTAAGCTAGACAAATTTAATTCCTCACCAACAAAAATTTCATTTATGTTAGTGCTTCTCATCCCTAAAGATTCTCGCAAATCTGAGTCTTCTTTTACCCGATCCAATAACTCATAAAGCACTTTATTGTAATCTTCTTTAGGTAATTGATCTAACTGGGTCCTGAAATGATCATTTACAATTTTAGATAAAGTATCTAGTTCTTCTACTACATGAATATCAGCACTTTCAGGCTCAGATACTGCTTCAGGTTCAGGTTCAGGTTCAGGTTCTGTTTCTGGTTCGGGCTCGTGTAAATCAGCTTGCACTGGAGGTGTCTCTTCAGCATTATTTTCTAACGGGTTACTTACTTCCCTTGCCTCTAAATCAACAACAACTCCACCTTCTGGCCACCAATCCATTTTACCGAACTTTCTTTCTAATTCTCCTGGTAAAACACCTTCAAGTCTATCTATATTAAAGTGATGGTTGTCTATATGAGCTTTTGTAACTTCTTTTTTAATCAAATCATCCAGCTGTTCTTTAGCATCTTCCGGTAGTTCTGAACCGTTAAATCCTATTTCGCTAGAGATTAGATAGTTACTTTCACCAAAAGAGCTGTTGTCTAATGTGACCTGGACTCCAGGCAGTGTCTGTTGAGTCTCAATCATATTTGTTTCTGCTTCGAAATCTGTATCAGTTTCCCAAGTAATTTTCTCACTTACTTCTGGACCTGAAAATTGCGACTCAAGTACATTACCCAAACCATATGTTGCGCCACCAGCTGCCACACCAGAAAAAACCGTAGCCGCAGTTTGCCGCTTTTGTGCGACTCTAATATCTTTTTTGGTTTTTTCATAAATTTCTGCATCACGACTAAGATTATCAAGACTGAAGTCAGACTTAATCTTCTTTTCTGTATTACCAAACTCATTCTCTGCTTTAGTGACAAATTTACCCATAGCGTTATGAGTTTTAACACCTACCTCAGCTCCAAGATATAAAGAAGCGAATATTTTAGAAGCCTTAAAAGAAGCTCCTCCTATGAAAGCCCCTACCGCTGCTGTTGGAGCAACGGCAGCAGCAGCCACGCCTGCCGCAGTGATTCCGATCGTCATCGCACCATATCGAATCAATTGTTTGTTTTTATTAAAACCTCCCGCAAACCTTTCTAAAATATTAGCTGTTATTGACCTATTTTCTTTTGACTGATTGTTCTCTTGATATTCCAACAGCTTCTTATTTGGTTTTATGATAAATTTTTCAACAAAATGTATTTTTGTTTTTTCACTTTCGTAATCAAAATTTTTAAGTCCACGAGCCTGCAAAACAGCACTTAGGGATTCTGCATATTGCTGTCTGTGTAAAATTAATTCTTTTTTGAGATTATCTAATTCAGGAGATAATTTTGTTTTCAGTCCAAATATATCCTTGACTCCTGAGCCAATTCTTCTCAGATCAGAAATAACAGAGTTATGGTAATACTTTTGTAAAGCTAGATTATATTTACTTTCTGTTTCTGAATATGCTCTCTTAGCACTAATTAGATTCTCTCGCCAGTCTTTGTATTCCTGAGATACTTCATATTTTTTAGGTAAAGTGATTTCTACTTCATCTGCACCTGGTAGGTTATCTGGTATATTATTAATTTCATCCTTTTTCTCAGTCTCATCATTTTGTTCAATTAATTGGACTAGATTCTGAGCCAGACTTTTATAAAGTTGCCTTAATTCTTCATAACCAAGCTTGTCGCCAAATTGTCTGACCTGGTAACCAGTACGATCTAAGACTTCTTTTTTGAAAACAGCTATCTTATCTGGGTCTAATCCTGTATTTTCGAGCTCTGCTTCAACGACACCTTTTATGGAATCAAAACTACGAAAAGCAGGTCCGTCATCGTCATACTCAGAAAAATCTATCAACAAATCCCCTACGAATTCACGACGATTTATTTTTTCTGGTTTGGAATTTATTATTTTGGGTTCATTCTCCATATTATTATCTACATCATAGCACTTGGGTCTCGGGGCATCATTGGCTTTTTTACATAGCGCTCAGCAATCTCTGCTTCTACTTCCGCTCGTGGTCGTCCATACCGTTCAGCACTTTGTCTGATTAATTCAGCTAGTCTTGCTGGGTCAGATACAATTGGAGCTAAGGTGGCCATTGAGAAAGGTTTGGTTGGAGTACCATTTGTCAACATGCGGACTAAGGCATTGTAGTTTGGTACATTCATCAAATCCTTCGCTTCAAAGACAGGAGAAAATTGTTGCTCCAAGAACTGAGCGTCTTCCGAACCAACTCGGAAAGCAGCCATCGAACCAACGTTACCAAAAACTGCATCACGAATATTTTCATCTAGCTGCGCAATAAACTGGTGCGCTACAGTAAGACTTAGTTTGTACTTACGGGCCTCAGACAAAATCGAAGCGATAGCTGGAGTAGAAACGTTTTGAAACTCATCTATATGTAAGTAAAAAGGCGGAAAGCTTTTAGTTGGATCATCTACTCGTGATAATGCTGCCATCAAAATCTTCCCTACAAAAATCATTCCGATTAGATTGGCATTTATCTCTCCTAGTCGTCCCTTAGATAGATTTACAAGCAAGATCTTTCGCTCATCCATTACTTGCCTGAAGTTGAAAGCGGATTTTTGCTGTCCAATAATTGGACGCATGTAGTCATTGGCAGTAAATACATCAAACTTGGACACAATATAAGGAACGATATTTTCTAGTGCTGCTTCCCCACCCGCCTTAGTCGCAATTTCTTTCCAAAACTGAACCACTACTGGGTTAGTAGCTTTTTCTAATTTCATTCTTCTAAACGAAGCGTCTACCATTACTCTGGAGATATCCATCAAAGTACTACCAGTAGACGGGTCTTCCATCACGAGTAAAGTAGCGTTACGGAAATACTGCTCAAACATCGGCCCCATACTTTCTGGATTGGCTCCATAAAGTTTTTGAAAAATTGAGAAGAGTTCATTGACTACAAAAGTTTTCTGCTCTGGCTTACTTTCGTCATACTCGAGCATGTTTAACCCAACAACGTGGTCTAGATTTGAAGGATCAAAGTAAATTACATCTTTTTCTCGCTCTGGCGGTATCGCACCCAGCACATCTTCAATATCTGTCCCGTGAGGGTCAATCATACAAACTCCGTTTCCTGCTTGAATATCTTGAATGATCAAGTTAGTTAAAAACTTTGACTTACCAGTACCTGTTTGACCAATGACATACAAGTGACGCATTCGATCAAGCTCGGTCATATAAATCTCTTTCTCAGAATTTCTATGTTTGTTGATACCCAAGATGGTACCGCTAGTTGGCATGTCGTTTGGTGCGGCGGCTGTATTGGACTGAGACTGTTTAAACTGCGGTGATCCACTAATACCATTGCTTGGGAAGTGAATTAGCGTCGCTAATTCACTTAAAGACAAAGGTATATTGACACCCCTATTAAATTCACGGAAAGAAAAGGCTTTCTGGGCCTGCTTTAGAGCACTACCCTTTGCTCGCTTAAAAGAAAAAGCATTACCTTCTACCAAATCAAACTGATTAAAAGTTGATTCAATCTCAGTTAAAATTTGTTCAGCTCGATCAGGATTCTGAGCTGAGACAGCTATTCTAATATTTGTCTCCACTAAATCTGTCTTTATTTTGCGATTGAATATTTCAATTTTGTCAGTATCTGTTGAACTCGTATCAACTTCATCTTTTTTCTCTTTCTTAAACAGGAAGTCTGACACTGATCCTAAAATCTCACCTCCAATAGAACTACGAGATATCGCTTCACTAGCTTTCATTCCTTTTTGAATATTTTTTATTACCTCTTCGTAGGTCTTACGATATTTCTTTTGTGGATGACGGATAACAAACTGCACTGCTGCTCCACCACCTTCTCGTTCAATCTTTGAGAAAGCATTTAAAATAACTGCTAGTGGATCAGCTGAAAAACCATCCGCGGTTCGAAGTGGGTAGATAGGATTCTTTTTGAGTTTTGCTTCAGCCACATAGGTAGTCCCCTGATCGACAAAGATATTGTAGTCATGGGCTTGGATTGCTAACTCTGCATGAGGAAAAAGAGAAAGAGTTTGTTTTTCAAACAGTGAGACGAACTTGGTTGGTACGGCTACATAAAAAACGATATCGTCACTATTGTCTGCCACAGCCAACTCAATCACAAAATGATTTGCCGATTGATTTGCACCGATAGTTCTAAGTCCAGCGAAAAGTTGCTCCATCATACCGACAAGCTCAGACAGCTGATATTCTTTACCACCTTCTCCAGTGATTTCGGGCAAAGTCACTTCGTATAGAGTCATGTGAAGTATATGCCAAGGTTCAACTCCTTCTTTAAGATCTTGTATTTGCGCTCCTCCTTTTATTAACTCAACTAACCGACGATGGACTTCATCAATCACATAAGGATTATCAACTTTATCTAAGACGGACAACGCATTCCTAATTCCTTTTTCTCCAGCCAAATCAATAATATCCTGAGCCGGATCATGTGAGATTCCTATTTGTTCTACTGACGCGGCTAGAGTCGGCTCATCTAAAGCGTGTTCTTGATCCAAAATCATCTTAGGAGTAAAGCTGGAATATTCTCTGATCTCTTGTCTGGCAATAGTTTCGGTATCAGAATGATCACTTTCTGGATTGCGCATTAATAACTCGCGCTCACGCTCAGCTACTTTATTGCGCAAATATTTCAACTCTTCTTCTGCCGAAGAAAACTGTTGTGGTGTTCCTTCTATCATTCACTCTAGTGTAGCAGGAGGGAGTAATATATGTCTGCCTGAAATCCCCTGTCTTAATAAAAGAATCGCAGCCAAAGGCTGCGATTCTTTTATTTATCTCTTTGCTAAAACAGTTCGTTTATATGTATCTAAGTGTTCCAGTGCGATTCCAGTACCAGTCGCTACACAAAATAGTGCCTGATCGGCCAAGAAAGCTTTAACCCCCGAACGCCTTTTTACTAACTCAGGAAAATTGCGTAATTGTGAAGTTCCTCCAGTCATAATAATTCCGCCGTCAATAATATCGGCAGCAAGCTCAGGTGGTGTGTTTTGGAACACGTCTTTGATCGCTTTAATCATCTCACGTAATTCACGCCCAATTGCTCGCACCACTTCATTAGTACGAACTTCAGCTGTACGCGGTAGGCCCGACAAAACATCTCTCCCTTTGACCTCCATCATTAACTCTTCTTCCAAAGGTAAAGCTGAACCGATTTTAATTTTAATTTCTTCAGCGGTCTTATCTCCAATCGACAGATTACGAGTTTTTTTGACGTAGTCGATAATCGCAGCGTCTATTCTATTTCCAGCGCACTTCACGGAGTTAGCGGCTACTATTCCTCCAAGAGAAATTACTGCCACGTCTATTGTTCCTCCCCCAATGTCGACGATCATATGACCTTGAGGTTCATATATAGGTACTCCTGCACCAATAGCCGCCAAGATCGGCTCTTTAACTACATAAGCATTTCTGGCTCCAGCTTTTATGGTCGCCTCTACAACCGCTCTTCTTTCAGTAGAAGTAACCCCCGCTGGTACAGAGACCATCACGTCTGGCTTAAAGAGGTTGTAGCGGCTTAGAGCCTTCCTGATAAAATAACGCAACATCACTTCAGTTACTCTGTAGTCAGCAATCACTCCATCTTTCATAGGACGATACGCTCTAATGCTATCAGGGGTTCTACCAATCATTCTTTTAGCCTCGACTCCTACTGCCAAAACTTGATTATCATCTGACACTGCTACCACCGATGGTTCGTTTAGAATAATCCCTTGTCCAGGAACAAAAACCAAGATACTAGTTGTACCAAGATCAATACCGATTTTAGGAGTTAAGTTATTCCAGAACATTATTTATCATGTTATTAGGTCCTATACTATACTACGTTTTTCCTCCACATAACAAAGTTACAACTTATAGCATATATGCTATAATCAACTCTATTATGAAAAATATCGGACAACGTATTACTAAGGTTAGAGAAAGTAAGGGTATCACCCAAGCAGCTTTAGCCAAAAAAATGAAAACTACTCAAAGCGCTATCGCCAGACTAGAGTCAGGTAAACAAAACATCAGTACTGACACCTTATCCAAGGTCAGTCAGGCTCTGGGACAAAACATTATCAGCCTCTCACCTGGTGGCTATAATATTCAAATTGATGGTGGTAAAAAACTCTCTGGAACCATCGAAACAAACACTTCAAAAAACGGTGCTGTTGGACTCCTTTGTGCCAGCCTTCTAAACAGAAGCTCCACCACCTTGCATCACATGCCTCGGATTGAAGAAGTTCATCGTATTATCGAAGTACTTGAAAGTATTGGTGTAAAAATAGAATGGCAAGGAAACAATCTCAAGATTACTCCACCAAAGAAAATCGACCTAAAGAAAATTGATATCGAAGCTGCCAAAAAAACTCGAAGTATTGTGATGTTTATCGGACCACTAATCCACTTAATGGATAAATTCAGTCTTCCTCAAACTGGTGGCTGCAAACTTGGCAGTCGAACAGTACGTCCTCATTTCTACGCCCTGGAGAACTTTGGCGTCAATATTGAAACCACTGCAACCTCTTATAACGTTACTAAAGTACCAGCAACTCCTAGTGAGATCATTCTTTATGAGTCTGGTGACACAGTAACTGAAAATGCTCTTTTTGCCGCAGCGAAAACACCAACCACAACCATAATCAAATACGCCTCAGCCAACTACATGGTGCAAGAGATTTGTATTTTCTTACAAAAACTAGGAGTAAAAATCGAAGGAATTGGTACTACTACACTGACAGTTACCGGTATAGCTGAAATCAACACCCCGATAGAATACAACTTAGCTGAAGACCCAACCGATAGTATGTTTTTTATTGCAGCAGCCATTGTCACCAAATCAAACTTAACTATCACCCGCTGCCCGATAGAGTTTCTGGAACTGGAATTACTAGTGTTAGAAAAAATGGGACTCGAATACACAAAGTCAAAAGTTTACTTCTCACACAACGGTGTAACTAAACTAGTGGACCTTAAAATAAAAAACAGCAAGCTCACTGCTTCTCCAGAAAAAATTCACTCTAGACCCTACCCAGGACTAAATGCAGACAACCTTCCTTTCTTTGCAGCTATCGCCACACAAGCTGAAGGACAAACTCTAATTCATGATTGGATGTATGAAAAAAGAGCTATCTACTTTACCGAACTTGAAAAACTTGGAGCTGACACCGCTTTGGCTGACCCGCACCGTATCTATATAACTGGACCAACAAAACTAAAGTCTACAGAGTTGATCTGCCCACCTGCCCTACGGCCAGCCACTATTCTTCTAGTAGCCATGCTTGGAGCTGAAGGACATAGTGTCTTACGCAACATCTACAGCATCAAACGCGGATACGAGAACTTAGTTGAACGTCTATCATCTATCGGCGCCAAACTGTCTTACTTGGACGAAGTTTAGTCTCTATTCTAGAATAAAAAGCTAAAATCTGACCGCTTGGCGGAAGTCTGTTACAATGACCTTCACATGTTTGTTATTCAGGTAATTCCCCTAATTCGCGGCACAAAAATCGACTCGCTGTCGTATTACAGTAAGGTGGAGTACCAGATAGGTACTTTTCTCAACATACCCATCCGCGGAAAAACTCACCGAGCTGTTGTGACTGAAGTAAAGCCGGTTAGTGAAAGTAAAAGTTCACTTAAAACAGCTTCTTTTACACTTCGTAAACTACCAGAACAAACACCAGAGTCAGTTGTCCCAAAAAATATTCAGTTAACTGCTGAAAAACTGACAAAAATATATCCTAGCTCAATCGGTGCTATTTTGTATCAACTACTTCCACCTGACGTTCGCACTGGCCAATATCAGTATCCAATTGTTTCTTCTCTCGTTCATGACGAGGATACAGTGCCTCAACTACTAACAGCAGCTATTGCTGATCGTTATATTTCATATCGGAGCCATATCCGTAGTGTCTTAGCTAGACGTGGATCAGTGATGTTTATTGTCCCCACTTCAGCTCATATCGCATACGCCAAAAAACATCTTGCTCAAGGTATCGAAGACAGAGTTGTGGTCTTCTCACCTTCTGCTAGTAAACACGAGCAAGAAAAAGCCTACGCCGCCTTTGAAGATACAACCCTAGCTCGTCTTATCATCACTACCCCATCTCATGCTTATCTTGATCGAGTTGATCTCATATCTGTGGTAGTTGAAAAATCAGCCAACGAAACCTACCGTAGTCAGTTACGTCCCTACTTTGATCACCGTACCGCCCTCACTACTTACGCTGCCATCACTGGTCGCAGTATTCTTCTTGGTGATGTTTTACCTAGAACAGAAGACGAGTACCGCAGGCGAATGGAAACTTACAACACTTTCAACAGCGAAACTAAAAGAATTGCTTTTTCTTCTCCCTTAACCATTATTGAACAAAAAGATAAATCCACCCCAGAAAAACCTTTTGTCTTATTTTCAAAGGAACTGACAGCACGGGTTAATAGTATTCTTGAAGGTAAGGGACGTGTCTTTATTTATGGTGCCAGAAGGGGTATCGCTCCGGTAGTTACTTGTATTGACTGTGGATACATCTTTCGTTGCCCTGACTCCGAAACACCATACTCTCTAGTTAAAACAATCAACAAGTCAGGTGAGGAGGAGCGTTGGTTTGTTTCTGGTACTTCTGGTAAGAAAATTCGCGCTGCTGATACTTGTCCTTCTTGTGGCTCTTGGAGGTTGCGAGCACGTGGCATTGGTATTCAACACGTTTACGACGAAGCTGTTACTCAATTCCCAAATAGTAAGATATTCCTCCTAGATCACATTATGGGTTCCACCCGTAAACGGGCTGAAAAAATAATAGCCGAATTTTATGAAAATCGTAGTTCTATTTTAGTGGGAACGCAGATGTGTCTTCCCTACCTTGCTTTAAACGGAGTTGATCTAAGTACCATAGTCTCTCTTGATGCAGCTAGGTCAAATCCGACTTGGCGAGCTGATGAGAATATCTTTAAACTACTTTTAGAACTCCGCGAGTTATCTAACCAAGAAGTGATGGTTCAAACCAGAATCAAACCAGACTCCGTTTTAGAGAGCGCTAAACATGGTAGCTTAGAAGCTTTTTATAATGAGGAGATTCAACTAAGAGAAGCCCTTCAGTACCCTCCAGTGGTTACTTTTGTCTTACTCAGCTGGACCGGAAATAAAGAGGTGGTCACTAACACTGAGAAAGTTATTGAGACTATCGCTAGCCCGCACACAGCCAGTTACTACAACAACCCTAATTCTAGTGACGATAAAATCCTCAGACACGCTCTCTTTAAAATAAATCGTAGTGGAAAAGAAGCGGAGGACTTTATGACAAAATTAAAAAAATTACCGCCGTATATCCGAATTGAAATTGACCCCGGCAGAATTGTCTAATTTCACTCCTTATGTTAGTTTGCTATAATTAAGACACATAAATATGGCTAAATTAGTACCAGAAAACCATCCTGCTTTACATACTATTGCTGAGGAAATCACACCAGCAGAGTTTGCTGACGGTAGTGTAAAAAAACTCCTTAAAGACCTGAGGCAAGCTATTAAAACCTATAAAATAGACGGCTATACTGCTGTTGCTATTGCTTCCCCACAAATTGGAGTTAGTAAGCGTCTGTTTATCATCGAAGACCAAAGTGGTGAAGAGGACCGGCTACCAACTATCATTGCTGTTAATCCAAAAATTACTAAGTTTTCTAAAAAAACCCACATAGTCGGTGAGGGTTGTCTTTCAATTCCTGACCGCTACGGCACTGTCAAAAGATCTACAAATGTCACTCTAGAGGCACTAGATGAAAATGGAAAACCATTTTCTCGTGGCGCTGGTGGGCTTTTAGCTCAAATTATTCAACACGAAACTGATCACTTGGATGGAATCTTATTTACTGATCGCGCTGAAAAAATTTGGACTAAAGAAGACATGAAAGATAAAGATCGAAGCGAAGCTCCACTTACATGAAAATAGCTTTTTTTGGCACTCCGGAAATTGCTGTCACTGTTTTAAAAAGACTCAAGTTAGCTAATATAATTCCAGATCTTATTATCAGTAATCCTGATGCTAAGGTAGGAAGGAAAGGTATCCTTACTCCCCCACCCGCTGCTTTCTATGCACGTGAAAACTCAATCTCACTGCTTCAGCCAGAAACTCTAAAGGACGAAAGTGTAGCTGCAGAATTAAGTAAAACTAACTGGGATGTTTTTATCGTAGTTGCATATGGCAAGATTTTGCCTAAGTGGCTTTTAGACTTACCTAAAAAAGGAGTCTTGAATGTACATCCTTCCTTACTACCAAAATTTCGTGGCGCTAGTCCAATTCGTAGTGCAATTTTAAATGACGAAAGAAACACTGGCGTATCAGTAATGCTACTTGATGAAAAAATGGATCACGGACCAATTTTGACTCAAGAGAAGGCTCGTATTCCGGAGACTGAATGGCCAATGGATGGACTAGTCTTGGATCAGATTTTAGCTGAACTTGGTGGTGATCTACTTTCAGTTACTTTGACTGAATATTTAAATGCTGAAATTACCCCAACTGAACAGAACCACGAAGAAGCAACTTTTTGTACCAAGATCACCAAAGAAATGAGTCAACTTGAAATAGACCCACGCAACTTACCTAGTGGTAAAGACGCCTATCAAATGTTACTCAAGATTCGCGCTTTTGCTGGTTGGCCAGAAACATTTTTTATTCATGAAGGAAAAAGAATAAAAATCAAAAGTGCTGAAATAGATAATCGAGGACATTTAGTTATCGGAAGCATCGTTCCCGAAGGTAAAAAAGAAATGGACTTCTCTGTCTATTTCTCTTAAATATCCAATTAAAAATTCTATTGCACTCTTAAGGCTACCCCACAAGTACTTGTACAGTACTGGTCAAATGGCAAATCTGACAAAAACATATTGTAAGTAGCAATATTTAAGTAAAGCTTTTTTCCTTTAGGTGTCGGACAGCCTGCCAAAGAAGCAATGCTACTTAAAGAAAAATTACCAGAAATCGTAGGAGATCCACCACGACAAGAAAAACGTAGATATGGATCAGGTGAATTTTGTACTACTGGTCGAAAATCTCCAGGACATGGACTAATTGAGTAAGAAATTGAATGGGTCACAACCGGGTAATCTATATTTGGCCGGGGCTGCCATTCTACAAATGAAAAGTTTGTCTGAACTGATCCATTCCCTATCTGATCACCAGTAAAGACAATTGGTATAGTCAAATAATGTCCTTGAGTTTCTGGCAAGAACGGACCGGGTACTGGCATAGTATTACCACCGCCCATACCTGGTTCTACGCTCCAAATATCCGAGAAAGCTACTTCTACCTTAGTTAAACCATGGGCGGTAAAGTTTGAGCTACTCGGAACATAGTCACCATAATACTCGGCACAATAATCATCACCTTGCGCCGTGACTATCTCTGGCACAACCAAGGTTGGAAAAACACCACCTAAGAGTGATAGTGTCGTGATAAAAGATAGGATTTTCTTCATTGACTAATTATACCCCTTTAAATAAGTCGTCCTTAAAGTTATGGGGACAAAATAAAAACCAGTCTAAGGAGTTTCCTTAGACTGGTTTTTATTAAGCTTTTCTACTTCCCTCCCCAGCGCATCATCTCTTTAATTTTTCGTCCTCCTCTTCTGATAAGACTGTGGTGTTTTTTGTGAGCTCGACGCATTTCTTGATCTAATTCATTTCTGACTACGTCTATCGCCATCTCAAAAGTTTCTTCGGTTGTCTCAGCTCGGTACAAAGTTCCTCCTGACCAAACATTTATTTCCAGACGACAGATTAGTCCCGTTTTATGCGAAGGTATTTTTTCAAACTCTACTTCGGCCCTTACTTCATGTCCTTGGTCTAGATATTTTTCTAGTGAGACTAATTTTTGTTCTACCAAAGCGTCCAGTTTTTGATCGGTCTCTATATTGGTATGTTTGAATGTTATATTTTTGAAGATCATTGTTTTTTATTATCGGTTACCTCATCTGGTAATGAAAATATTTTTCTGCTTGACTGATGCCCTGAGACTAAACGTACAGAGCCTGTGCTGACTTCAAATTCTTGGGCTAGTATTTCTTTTAATCTTTTATTAGCCAGGTTCCTCTCTGCTGGTTCTTTTACCCTGATTTCAAAGTAGTTTTCTTTTGTTTTTTTAACTTCTTCCTTTTTAGATCCGGGCCAAACCGCCACTCTTATATACATGCAAGATTAACCTTCGCAAGAAACACAGACATTATCGCCAATATGCATACGTGGTCGTGTCGCTGTGGTGGTCGCTTTTCCATAAGTAGTTTGTAGGTGGTTCACGATATCATCTGATTCGTACATCGAGACACCCTTATCTGCGTCTACCAAGTAAGGCACTGCCTTCTTGCCTCCAAGAGCAATCAGTTCAGCTTCAAGTGCTGTATCTTCACTGATATCTTTTAGCTCTGCCTCTAGCTCCAGACGGTCAATGACCGCTAAAACTCGACGGCAGAATGCGCAAGTTGGTTTGTAGTAAAGTGTAAGCATATAATACATTTAACCTTTTAATAATTTCATTATACTACGTTTTACTGATTCCCTCACCTGTGGATTACAGTAATAGTTGAATAATCATTACTTTTCTGTACAATGGTGACGTTCAGCTAAAGAATAGCTAAACATGAGCATTTTCCGGCGTAGCGGAGCGGTGGAGTGAGAAAGCCTTGTAGGCTTTCGCAAGAGGTTGCCAGCCATGACAATGGCGACAACCTGAACAGCTTCTGTAAGAAGGTGAGCTGTTAAAATTTAAATAATGAATAATTTTTGGGCTCCGGCGTAGCTCAGCGGTAGAGCAGCTCGCTGTTAACGAGTTGGTCGTAGGTTCGAATCCTACCGCCGGAGCCCAAAAATGATTCCCCTTAACGAGTTGGTCGTAAGCATAGCTTTCTTGAACTGCACTCAAAAGTGACTTGAAAATAAACTTTCAGGTCCTTTTTCGTTTGTCCAAGTAGGTTCGAATCCTACCGCCGGAGCTTTATATTGACAATACCTACTATATATGATATAGTAGGTATTGTCATTTCACCCATTAACTCGGAGAACACGAATGGCCGATAAGCCCTTTCACAAACTCACCAAGGACGAAGCGACCGATCTTGCCAAGAAGTGCAAGGGAGGGTCTCATGACGAGATCCGTCGTCGCCTCACTGAAGCAGGCTTCAATGGTGCGGCCGCCGCTCTGACATCGACCAGTCACACCAGTCATGGCATGACGATGACCATGACCATGGGAATGGTTTGGGGTCCGCAGGGCGAGATCATCAGCTTCTGACGCCCGACGGTATTGCCGTCACGGGGCCCTGCGATAACATCAACGGGCCTCTTTCTTTTATACAATATAGTTCTGAAGTACCTGACTTTGATAAAAATACAAAATCCCACTCCGATCCAATTCTTTCTGAATTAGTGACCAATTTGCTCGTCTAAATTCCTGCACCAAGAGTTCTGAACCCGTCCAGCTTAGGGAGCATATAAAAGTTAGGCCACACGCAAGTGTGGTCTTTGCTTTTATATGCTCCGGCGGAGAACGTGACTAAACGTCACGTTCGTTAGGATTCGAAAGGCGGAATGATGCCGTAGGCGAATGAGCCGGGGTCGAGAGTACTTAGATTTTTATGAGCTAAGTGAAATAAAAAGCTTAGTAACTCGTGACCGAAATTCCCACCTGCGGAGCACTATTGACAATACACTATAAATAGTGAATTATTTGGTTTGATTTTCCGTTCACCACAGAGAGGACTGCACCATGAAGAACCTGGCTGGTGTCGCAACCTGCGACGAAGATATCCGACGCGAGCTTGCTCGCAGTTACATCGACGCCGTGGACATCAAGAGGGGTAATACAGAAGTGCCCTACTCGGTCATCGGCAAGCTAGGCGATATGACCTTCAAGCGTGGCTGGTGCTACTGGGTCGTCAACTGTCGCGTACCACTCGAAATCGCACGGGCACTCTACGCCGACCCTGTTGGCAAAACCGACATTCGGGTCGCTGGCCACTGCGGTTGCCTGCCCCCCGAAGAGTGGATCACGCGTCTTGATGACCAAGGCCATGTCTTGTATGCCAATTCAGAGCGCCCGACGGACGAAAGCCTCGTCAACTTGCTAGAGTCTCAAGGCAACAGGTTCGTCGATGATCCCTCCAGCGAAGGCAAGCCTTTCGTCACGTCGTATCACATCGACAGCGAGGTAGGTCTGCGGGTCTTCGCTGACATTGTGCGGCGTTACGGCCTTGCTCCAATGGAGTATCGCGAGCTGTTCGGTAATGAAGTCCCTGAACACCTTCGTGCTCCGTTGGGACAAAACCCACTGCGCCGTCCATATGCCTGAATAACCCCGTCGGTAAGACCGACACGAGACCCTGCAATACACCGCAGGGTCTCATTTCGTTAGAGCAATATCAAAATACCTCAAATCGTTTTCAATATTTAACCAATCCAAGGTTCGAAACTCGTCCAGCACGCGGAGCATTGAACAAATCCCCTCTTGGGGATTTTTCTGTGCTTCGGCGGAGAAAGTGACATAAGTCACTTTCGTTAGGATTCGAAAAGCTTTTGAGTATTTTCTTGAGTTTACGAAAAGAAAATCCAAAAGGTGTACTGCTTGTGTAACAAGAGAAATTCCTACTATTCAAACGAACAAGCTAAGTCAAAGTTCACTTTTACTTAGTTCTTGTGAGTGTAGGATAGAAAGCTTTGCTTACTGCCGGAGCAAATTGACAATATGACAATAATATGATATATTTTGAGTAGTCAAGAAAAGTTATGGAGGTCTGGAATGAATCCCTTAGGATTAGCTGTAGGCATAGCCATCGGGGTTGCAATGGACAATATCACTGTCGGAGTGGCTATTGGTGTCGCTCTTTCTCTTCTGTGGAATGACGACGACGATGATGGCTAGCTCTTCTCACAATCAACCGCTTAAGGGAAGACTTCCTTTGGGCGGTCTTTTTATATTAAAGTTCGAACTTCATCCCATGACGGAGCAACAAAAATAACCTTGCAAAACAAGGTTATTTTTTGTTACTAAAACAGAACATAAAACTTTTGATATAATTATATTTATGCAAAATATACTTTTCGTCCACGGTGCGTATCATGCTGGATGGTGTTGGAATGAGGTAATAAATTTGATACCAAATGACAAATTCATTTGCCATACTCTGGATTTACCAGGAAACGGATTGAATGACTCAATTAAAAAAGAAGATGTTTGTATAGATGATTATATAAACTATGTAATAGATTATATAAATTCAAATAAATTGAATGATATTGTATTAGTAAGTCATAGCCTAGGTGGAATAACTATTTCTAAAGTAATTGAAAAAATACCAGAAAAGATAAACAAGGCGTTTTTTCTCACTTCGGTTATCTTAAAAAATAAAGCCTTTTCCTCACTCCTTCCTTCCGAAGTTCAAGAAAAATACAGACAAATTGCGTCCAATCGTGCTGACAAATCAATTCCTCCAAACATAGAGAAAATAAGACAAGGTTTATTTAACAGCAGCCCGGACTCTGATGAATTAAATGACTTCTTATCTAAACTTGAACCTCAACCAATTAAACCCTACGAGGAGATAGTTGTACTTGATTCTTTCCAGCAAACAAAAGTTCCAGTTATTTATGTAAAGTGTCAAAATGATATCTCATTACAAAAAGAAACCTTTGATGAAATAATTTCTCTTTTACCAAACGCTGCAGAAATAATGACAATTGATGCAGATCATGAGGCTATGTTTTCCAACCCTGAGGCAATAGCTGAATTACTCCTTAGGCAAACTTAGTTTCCACATCTGAAAGCCAGCTGTCTGTAATTCTCTTGCGTTCTCTCGAGTGTGTTCAGGGTAGCTATCAATACTTAACGGGACATCTTCTGGAACACGGTCAACAACAAAACCGAGACTTTCATAGAATTGAGTCACTCCTTCTTGAGTAAAGGCTTCGTCTAAAGCAGTATTACTACTTATAGCTTTCAATTTGTTTGTTATCCTGGCAAATCTTGGATTTTCTTTTAGTTCTGGATGGTATTTAAGAATATCTTCATGCATAAAGAAACCACCCTTTTTCTTAAGTACTTCTTTGATGTTATTAAAAAACTCTATTTGCTGATCGCGAGAGAGATACATCATTAAACCCTCACAAAATATTGCCACTGGTTCATCTGTTAACTGAGCTTCGATTTTTTCCCAAGTTTCCTGTTCCACTGCATTTCCAGGAACAAAGGCTACGGGAATACCTCCTACAAAATCATTTACGGCTTTCTTTTTCACATCAAGATTAACAGCAAAGTCATTTTCAATGTAATTATTAATTCCCTCTACTGAAGTAAGTAAATTTACTGAGTGTGGAGTGAAACCAGAAGCTAATTCAACAACCTGAGTAACTCCTTCATTTTTAACCGCCTCTTTTAATACTTTTTCAGTAGACAGATACCTGAGTTCCATAAAATGTGGTGTATCTATTTGATCTGGTTCATTCTCTCCTTTCACGAAACCCATTTGATCGCAGAATGAGGCGTATAACTCTTTGGCATTTGGAATATCAGTCTGCTCCGCAAAACAACGTGATGTGATAAAAGCAGTTGGAAAGACTTGGTCCTTCTCCATTGTTCCATCTTTTGATAAGTCTTCATCACCATAATTGACCATAGCCCTCTCATAATTAGATTTCATTTCTTTAGATGATCTTGAAAATTCTTCCATAATTTAATGTTATTTATGATTAAAGTATATCAGACTAGTGTGGCTTGTATACAAACAGATTCTGAAGTGCGAATAAACCCCAATTCTTCATGTATTGCTTTCTAATTTTACACTAAAGTTCGAACATCCCTCACCCAGCGGAGCTTTTGTAAAGAATTGTAAAGTGTTACTTTAGCTATTCTGACTAAAATATTGATCTAATATAGCTTGGCACTTTTCTTCTTCATCCCAAGTCGCTTTTTTGATGAGTACGTCAAAATTATTGTAAAAGTCAGAAAGGAGTTCTATCTGTCTTGGTTTGTCTAGTTCATAAAACGTATCGACGTCAAAAATATTTTCAACTGGGTATTTTATCTCTAAAAAAGACAAGAACTTTTGCTCCACATCAAAATCTTTATTCCAAGAGTATGACAGTATTCCCTCGCTGGTAAAAAGTAGACTTGCAGAATTTACAGCGTTTCTCAGGGCAATGATATCTGGAATACTTGGAACAACCCCAATCTCAGAGTCGTGTGAATGCATACTGAGTGGAGATGTTTGAATTCTTTCTGTAACCGATGGGAACTCTTTATTATCGTCTATCAGAGCTTGTATATACGCTCTGGGGTCAGGCTCAGTACAACCGACTGAACCTGTAGATAAAACTAAACGATCCTTTTCTCCAGAGACTGTAAATTCTACCCCGAGTGTTCTAATCTGTTTGAGCTGTCTAGCTAGTATTTTTCCTTTGAGAATATATTCACGGGGTGCATTTATTAAATCTTCTGCATCCAATCCCTCAAGATCATCCAGAACTGTTTCTAAATCTACCGAAAGTTTTTCCGCTGTTTCTTTCTTGGGTAATAGTTGCTCTAGTTTCATAGTTAAATAATAGCATTTGCCACTATAGATTACAGAATTAATTCAGTGAATTTTATTACATTTGAGCTTTCCTCCAATTACGAGTTCTGAAGTTGAACATTTTCAAACTGTCCTAAAATTCCACTCATTTCCAATTCTTGTTGTATTCGCCTCCAGTTTGAGGTTCTGAATGCGTCCAGTTGAGGGAGCATTGAACAAATCCCCTCTTGGGGATTTTTCTGTGCTCCAATGGAGAAAGTGACAGATGTGTTTAGACATTACAATGTTAAATTGACATTAGATATAAATTATAGTATAAAAACAAAGTGCTCCTTATGGTGCACGTAATCAAAGCCATCTCAGCCACAACTAGAGGAAAATCTGATGCCAACGAGCCCAAAAAAGTTGTTCACCTCACTTTCAGCAGGTGATCTGCTGATTGTACCTTTCAAGCCAGATCCGAGTGCAGACGAAGCAACGATGTTTCAAGTCACAGTACTCCGTGTCGGCGACCAAGGTGAAGTCTTTTTGTCATTTCCATCGACTGAACTTCCGATTTCCGCGCCGGACGTGAGATGTAATCCATTCATTTGGAGCCATAAAGACAATGTCTTGGTCGACTGCGACGGAGACGTACCTCCTTGGTACAGTGAAGAGATCACTCATGAGCGAGGTGGTGCTCAAGATGCGGCAGCGGAATACGCTGCTGTACCCAGGGAGGAACAGTTGCGGCATCACTTGAATCAGGGCGATGTTGACGGCTTCAAAAACGGTCCTCTCTTCCCGGCGATCGCAGGGATAATCAGAAATGGTGAGGTTAATTACTCACCTGATCAACTGTCGCTTGCTCTTGATTTGCTGGGGGTTGAACACACCAAGCAACAGCTCGTCGGTCTTTCTTGGCTCTTGTTCCTTTCAGGACAGCAGACTGCCCCGCACGTCATTACGATCAACATCAAATCCGAAATCGGCGACGAGGATTAGTTGTGAGATGATGTACCGCAGCTGCTAATGACAAAATGCTCTATCTGGGGCTGTCCGGCAGTTCCTGACACATGCCGCCACACCTAGTGGAAGAAAGGACAACTGTCCTGACTTCCCCACGGTGCGGCGGTTTTTTATACAAAACTTGTCGTCATTTCCCCTGACTCAGCGGGACAAATATTGACATAATACATTTATTGTGCTATTGTTAAATTTGTCCAAAGGGAGAATGTGTCATGAACCAGAGCAAAAAAACTGATCGCCGTTTTTGGCGCAAGTGGTACCAATCAGGAGCGGTTGCGCAAGAACGACTTCCAAAAGGAGGGCTGGTAATCCTGGGAATAGCAACCGTTTTCCCAGTATCTGCAGCCAGCTACCAAGTCATCGGACTGGGAAAGAGACAGATCAGTTCTCGCATTGTTGTGCCGACCATTAAAGGTCGATATGGCTGCGGAATGATTCTCACTCGAATTCCAGGAAATGCAGTGCCGTATCAGATGTTCTAAAGAGTCTGCAAAACCGTTCGTAAGACACCGCGTCTTCACGAGCGGTTTCTTTTTATACTAAAGTTCGAACTTCCCTCACCCAGCGGAGCATCCAACATGAAAAGCATTCTTTCTGGCTATTGTGTTTCTTTTTTGCTCTCTAGTCCACTTCCACCATCACCGGATTATGATCGGAACCGAACTTGCTACGCAAGACTTTTTTCGAGATGACTTGGAAATCTTTTGGAATAAGAATGTGATCAATCTGAGATATGGCGATGGGATGGGTCATCATCCCTTTGAGAGGATTTTGCAAAAAATATTCCTGAAATTTATTCTCGAAGGTTTGTCGCTCTCCCCACCAGAACATCCAATCACTTAACTTTCCACCAGATAGCCAATTCAGAAGAGTTATGTGAGGTAGTTCCAAGATATTAAAATCTCCACAAAAGATAACGGGTAGTTCATTATTCCGCTTCTGCATCAAAAAATCAAACTCCATCTGACGAGTTTCAGGGGTAGCAAATACGATTGCGAGATGAGCACAGACTATTTGGATACGTTTAGAATCTGGTAAAAATACTTCGACACGGAGACCGCTTCTGCTTTTATACGAATGCCTCCAACTCAATAATTTTCTCGCTAGCTTCGACTGCCATGCGACAGGTTCTTGATACCACTCCGCTGGAAATAAAATAGATTCTTGCTGGACTATAGAATATCGAGAAAGGATCACGAGCGAATCAGTGAAATTTTTTCCAAATTCATCTATACGAACCTTATCTGTGCTGGATGCAAGACTATAAGGAAGCTGTTTTAGTCTTTCCAACAACTCTTCAGAGACTTCTTGGAGAGTGAGAATATCAAAATCTAGCTTTTCAATGAAAGCAAGAACGTTGTCGAGCTTCTTATTCTTGAATAAGACGTTCCAGGAGTAAATCTTCATATCTGTGAGCTTAATTATACACTAGATATACTGTTTCTAATCTCGTCCACTATGTGGAGCATATAAAAGTTAGGCCACACGCAAGTGTGGTTTTTACTTCTGCTATAATTTTGTTATGAATAAAGAAAAATTCAATACTCCTGAAAAATTTGATCCTATAAAATCATTGAATTTACTTGAACGAGCTAAAGCTGAAGGAAAAAATTTTCACGGTTCAAAAAAGAAAGGATTAAATAAACTAGATCCGGATCTAGCTTTTGACCACTCATCAAAACACAACAAACATATGAAAGTGGTTTATGGAGCTCCAGGAGACTTTTTACTCCCTCTAGTTCTATCTCTTGCAAAACCACTTGATCCTGAACAACGAATGGGTTTGCGGATATCCGAGCGAAACGGACAGGCTAGGATCTGGAGTGAAACTAACAATATTCAGCTTAATGGTGAAGGATATATTTATGTACTAGATCCTGCAAATTTTTGTGAAGGTAACCATCATTATGAAGTTTACTCGGATGAATCTGTCCCAACAGAACAAGAGATTGTAGTCAATTCTGATGTTTTGCGTTTAATGATAGACCAAGGCGACATTGAGTGTGAAATTCCACTATAGACCACTCTATTTTTAGCAAGATATTTATTTGTCTGGGACTGATATACTTATCTTATGAAAGTATTATTCCCAGACAGTACAATTCTCAAGACAGAAACATTCAATGTGGGCCAGGATTGGGAAACTCCAATTGAAGCTTTTTTTGTAATTGGAGCAAATGATAAAACAAAACGCTCATTTTCTGATTTTTCAGACGAAGAACTCCGCGAGCTAGCAGATATTTTGAAGAAAGTTCGAGTCGCAATGGAGCATGTCTTGAATATCAAAGATGTATACATTTTCCAAAATGAAGACACTGAACACGGGTTCCATGTTTGGATTTTTCCCCGACATGATTGGATGGAGAAATTTGGTAGAAAAATTGAATCTGTACGTCCAATTATGAACGCAGCTACTGCCGAAAGAAGTGTAGAGCCGTATATATCAGAGGTGAAAAATATTACTGAAAAGTTACGTTCATATTTGAACTAGACTTCTACATCAGAACGCTGTCATTCTGCATGCAGAAAGTTCGAACTTCCCTAACCTACAAACAAATCCATGCAATATTAACAACATGGAGGTTTTTGAACATGAAAGGCTTGATTTGTGTATTGACGATGAGTTTCTTTTTTGCGATATTAACTTTAGATTCTTTGCAGCTTTATGCCCGCAAGGATTAAAATAAATCGGTTCTTTAACCAACACTAGGGAGTACATTATGGACGAGCCTTCTCTCGCCCTACGCAATCGTAGATTTTTTATGGTGACAGTCTCTGTACATATAAGAAAAAAAGAGTTTACAGAGGCGTTACTTGAGAGTCTAACCACTGGCAATACTGCCAGTTACGACTTTATGGACAAGAATTGTCCCAATCGAATCGTTATCGACACCAGCCACTTTTGGTCAAATCCGACAGATAATCAATTCCGCAAAGATATCGGCAGTGGCCTTTTTCGAGAGATGACACACCGCTTCCCCAGAAAGGTTACCGATCCTCTCGGTGCCGAAATGCCAGTGACTTATGGCTTGTGGAGGATAGATTTTAGGATCCTCACGTACATCAGCACCGACGAACGTGGGCGACGGAAAGTAGAGGACCCTTTGCTTGTGCCTGACGACGAGGGGCTTGGTCGATTGACCGAAATGAGGGTCTCGCAAAAATTGCAACGCGGATAACAAGGCCACCACACTAGTGGAAGAAAGGACATAGCCGTCCCACCTTCCTCAAGGTGTGGCGGTTCTTTTTTATACCTTTATCGAAGGTTCGAACCTCTGGTATACTTTTTATTATGAAAAAAGAATTAGCTGAAGCAATCAAAGTAGCAGGTAAAATTGTAGACAACTGGCTACCGATGAAGATCCGTTACGATCATACTCCGGGTGCGGTAGTTTGCATTGCGGTTAATGGTGTACCGAAATATATTAATGCCTTTGGACTATCTGATATTGAAAAAGATGTCGAGATGAAGAAAGATGCACAATTTCGAGTTGCTTCAATGTCTAAAATGTTTACAGCTGTAAGTATCATGCAGCTCCAAGAAAAAGGTAAACTTCAACTCGATGATAAAGTCTCTGATTATTTATCTTGGTTTAAGGGTAAGACTAAAGAAACTGATCTTTCTAACATCACTATCCGGCAGCTACTCTCGCATAGTGCTGGACTCTTCCGAGATGGTGAGGCACAGCAATGGGTAAATGATAAGTTTCCAACTAAGCTTGAGGGTACGGTCTCTTCAAAAGCAATTGTGTTTGATAATGCTACAACCATGAAGTACTCAAATCATGGGTACTCCATACTTGGAGCTGTTATAGAGAAAGTATCTGGTGACTCTTATGATAAATATGTCACTGAAAATATCACCAAACCACTCGGATTAAAAAATACTCTTCCAGATTTACCGGATAAGATACCAGCAAAACTAACTATAGGGTATGAACGCTGGACACCAGATGTGACAGACCGACAAAAAGAGCCTAACATTAAAACAAATGCCTATGCTCCTGCAACTGGATTTATTTCAAATGTGCAAGACTTGGCTTTGTTTTTATCATCTTTACATCCTGATAGTAAGAAGAGCGCACTCAATAGAGAGTCTAGAAAAGCGATGCGTCAGGTACAAAGTATTGTGAATAAGGACGAAATGTATGGATTAGGGCTTTGCATCGAAGCGGTCACAGGTCAACAGACCTACGGACACTCAGGAGGTTTTGCAGGATATGTAACTAATGCCATCAGCCATATTGAGGATAATGTTCAGGTAATTGTCCTTACCAATACACAATCAAACACTGCTGGAGCTGTTAGTGATAATTTAATGAGGTTAATTTATGACCTCAAGAACACAAAGGATATAAAATCTATTTCTAATGAGCCCTACTCAGGCTTGTATCGCAACCGATGGGGTGACAAGGTGATTGTAAGTACAGGAGATGATTTGGTTGGATTTGGGGCTTCAGCACCTAATCCTGTGCAAGCTTGGTCAAAGTATAAAAAAGTTAAACAACACTCGTTCAAAAACCAAGACAAGATTGGTTACGGTTCACCAGGAGAAGTAATTACATTCAAGAGAATTAAGGACAGTAGAGCTCAGATCATTTACTCAGACGGTGCGGATATGGAAAGAATATATTAAGTTGATTTCAAAAGGAAATCTTTTTGAACTTTTGGTATACTAAAATTATGAATAAAAATATTTTGTTTTTTGTTTTATTCGTAATTGCTATAGCAGTAGTTGCGACATTACTATTTACTAATAACACAGAGACAGAAGTAGAATCAGTACAAGAAAACGAACCAGCCTTAGGTGAAGATTTTGCAAATAATATAGCTGAATCTGGTCGAGAACTACGGATTACCTACGAACACACCAAACCAGGTGAATATAGTGAAATCTTTGTTGCTTTTACAGCTGCACAGCCTGGCGAAGATGTGAAAGTTACCATGGGTGGGCCAGATGGCGGGTCTAATGTAAGAACAGTTACTGCAGATGAAAACGGTAGTGTCTACGAAGTATTTACTATTTATCAATTTGGACAATATAACTTTGAAGTCATACCAGCTGTTAGCGGTACGCGCTTTAGCTCTTCAATTATTGTTGAATAAAATAAGGACGATATCACTTAGATACAATATTTTATATGCCAAAAATGAAATCATACACCTCTTTTTCTGACTGGAAGAAAGACCAATCAAGCAAAAATATAAAACTTATTACAGAAGTTTCAAAACAATATCCTCTATAGCTCCTAAGTTAGAAAAAACTGTTAAATGGGGACAAGGTTGTTGGACTGAGGGTAAAAATCATAAGCTCTTTATTCATTGTAAGCCAGACCATATCCAACTTGGTTTTTACCTTGGCTCTCAGTTAAGAGACTCTCGCAAGTTACTCCAGGGTGATGGAAAATTTATTAGACACATAAAAATATTCTCAGTTACCGATATTGACCAGCGAGCTTTTAAAGGTTTAATTAATCAGGTTATTTAAATTATAAAGTTTATTAATTGAAATATATTAAGTAATCAGATTCACTCTCTTAACTTCCTCGATAAATCTCAAAGCTTCTACCATTTTGCTTTCATCGTGGAAAGGAAATTCTGCGATCAATGATTTTTCTCGTTCGTAGGTCTCAGGGTTAGCAAGTAATGGTTTGTAGTCAGGAGACAACAACGCATACTGGAGATATTCTAAAACTTTTTTGTCTATTTCTAACAAAAGTGTTGTATGTTTTTCCTTATCTTGCAAAGGAAACTCTCCTTCTAATTGCAGCTTTATGGTCTCAAGTGACAGATAATCTAACTGAGAAACTTTTAGAGTAGATAATTCATGTGACACGTAATCAAAAGCGTATTGTTCTAACTGAGCATTAAGTAATACTGCTTCTTCCCCATCAACCAATTCATCAATTTTCTTTCGATACATTGCCAATCTAGACAATGACAATTTATTTACCTCTTCATCTCTTAACATCTCAATATTTCTTTTTAAAACACTAGCTTCACTTTCTGATCTCACATCTCCAATTTCAAAGTCCATATATTTTGAGTTACAGCAATACTAATTTGCTAATTATACAAAAGCTGTTCATAGGGTACAAATAAATAGAGGAATTAATAATAATTTTCCATAAAAACTCAAATAAAAAAATGTGGATTACTCTGTGGAAAATCCTGTGGAGACAGCTGTATAACTCTTGGGATAACTTGGGGTTTACTTGTGTACTAAACGGGCATAAGTGACCAATTTTTACATATTTTTTACCAATCCCTCTATGGGCTTTTGTATAAAAGGACCTCTCACCGTCAAGTAAGTTATACACAGAAAGAAGGCTCTAAATAAGGCTATTTTTCGCATTCGCCTCATTTTTTACTATAATAGGTAGGCCCATGCGAAAGGTGACGGGAAAAAACTCAGCTAATTGGCTGCGTACATACTGTTCATTTGTTCTTATTTTTTCAATGGTATTTACAGATGCGTTTTTGTTGTTAGAACATGGTTTATTTAACGCAGCCAAAGTTGGAGCGGTAGCTGGAGATTTTTCAGTTTTTCGTCAAGCGGCTGGTGGCGAGGTCGTAGCCGGAACTGGCTTTGACGTCAAATGGGACACCACCTTGTCTGAGAGTACCAACATAGTACTCAATGTAAATGATGCCGACATTGCCCTCACTGATGGTGGAAAATACTTAGTGCTTTATAACACCTACACCGAAGAAGGATCTACCGGGGGCACAAATCGTCGTTCGATTTCTTCATACCTAACACTTGACGGTACTCCCATTGAAGCAGGTTGGGCTACTGGGTACATCCGTGATACTGAGAATAATTTATCTGCCTACAACTCTGGAGCTGCCATAATTGACGCGACTACCAATCAAAATTTACGAGTGGAGCTAGAACGAGATGATGCAAATCCTTCTGCCGGCACAGCCATTAGAGCCAACAGCAACGGCGTTAGTGTCCTGAAACTTGATGACGACTTAGATTATTTACGAATACACAAAGCTTCAAACAGTAGCGATATTAGTGCTAACTCAAGTTTTACTGATGTTACTTGGGACACTACTGACGAGGTTGACACTGGGTCTTTTGCATTTACCCCAACCGCCGCTGACGTAACACTAAAAGGCGGATCTGAACAACTTTTCTTAGTCACAGCCAACGTTAAGCTAAACGTTACTGATGGCAGTGGACCAAGACAAAACTACGAACTGAGATTAACTCTTGATGGTACAGAAGTAGTTGGTACACGCAGTAGTAGTTATTTGCGATTTGATAATGGAACCACAAACGGAACCTTGCAGTATGTCGGGATAGTTAAGAAAAGTTCTGCGGGTGACCAAACTTTCAATGTGGAAGTAAGAAACGCTGGACAAGCTGCAGGGGCAACAAATATTGTTGGCGGTGAGACTGCCTTGACTATGGTTGCTCTGCCTACTGGAGCAGAAGTAATTTCCTTGACTAGTTCTAGTGACCAGGCACTAACCACCTCCCAAAGTGTGATGACTTGGAATTCGCAACTTCGCACTGCTTCAAGTTATTTTACCCACTCTACCAGTACCAACAACGACAATATTGAAATCGCCAGTGACGGAAACTACCTCTTCTTGTCTACTGCCTACACCAGCAGAAGTGCTGGTACTGGTCGAGATGTTCCCAAACTTGACTGGCGAATTGATGGCTCTGTTCAAAACTATGGAGGACATGGTAGCTACAACCGAGGTGATGAAGGTTCTGAAGATGCTTATACTAGTGGTTCTTCTGGTGGTGCACTCTTCCCTAACCTGACCGCTGGTCAGGTGGTTGAATTAATTCAATCAGATGAAACAACTGGTACTCCGGTGTCGAACTTTATTGCCGATCGTATTGCCTTGCAAGCCGTAGAGATTTCTACATTGATTGGAGAAGCAACTACCGATGTCACTGTCTCAGGAGATCAAGTACTAACAACTACAATTCCAGCCGATGACTTGTATCTAGGAGAACAATTTGCAATCATCGAAAATCAAGGCGGTCGAAATATTACGAACATAATCTTTACTGAAAACGGAACAATTGATGCAGAGAACAACTTGGAGAATGTACGTTTGTACTACGACTTAGACACCACTCTTCCATACAACTGTGCCAGTGAATCATACGGAGGCAGCGAAGCACAGTTTGGTGCAACCTCAACCTTCAGTGGAGCAGATGGAACTATCACTTTTACCAGCAGTGAATCTATTTCGCAGACACAAGCGTTTTGTGGATACATCTTGGCAGATGTTTTGGCAACAGCCCAAAATGGCGAAACTATAAACGTTGAGATTGGAAACCCATCGTCTGATGTTGTGGTTACTGCTGGAGGTACTGTAAATCCAGCTGGTTCAGTTGGTAATTCGCTGACCACCATTGTTGATGCTGCTATAACACAAACTGGATATCATTGGCGCAATGATGATGGTAGTGAAGTCGGTGCTACTTCCGCAACCGGGGGGACTGAAAACACACCAGGACTTTCTTTCTCAACCTCAACACCGCAACGCTTACGAATCGGACTAGCAGCTCTTGGTTCTGAGTCAGAATCCAATAACTATCGTCTCGAGTACTCTGAAAAAGTCACCACCTGTTCGTTAGCTACAGGCTGGACTGAAGTCGGGACAGGTGGTAGTGACTGGAATATGTTTGACTCAAGCTTCCTAACAGAAGCAAGTAATACCACAAACATTTCTGTTGCTTCAGGCGGAGTAACTGACGGAGCAGATTTGTTTTTAAGCCCCAACGGAGGAGTACGTGACACTTCCGCGCAAACTGGCTCAATTATTCTGGACAGTGACGTATTTCCAAATTTAGCAGAATTTAAAAACGTATCAGTTACAAATGGAATTACAACAACGATTAATTTAGATAATACTTATACTGACCCAATAGTTGTTGCTTCTGTTAGATACCCTAGAACCTCAACCCAAAGAACGGTTCGTATTTCCAACAAAACAACTTCTGCTTTTGATGTGTTGGTTGATAACTTTGACGGCTCTCTTTCTGCTGGTACTTCAACGGTGGATTATTTAGTTATTGAGGCTGGAGAATGGACTATAGATGATGGTGGGACTGGAACTAAAGTTTTTGCTAGTACCACCAGCACCAGTGTTTCAGCCGGGCGCGCCCTACCAGATAATCCTGGCGGAGCAGCTGTGACCTATCCAAGCACCTTTACTAATCCAACTGTCCTTGCTTCTGTTGTGACCACTAACGACTCAGACTGGACTTTCGCTACAGTCTATGACGGAACCAATGTCGATAATCCTCCCACCAGCTCCGGACTAACCGCCTTCTTAAATGACAACTGGGACGCAGATGGGCACACCGCCGCTGAAGATATTGATTTTATTGTTTTTGAAGAGAGCAACGGAACCAACAACTCAATTAACTTCGACTTTATTACCTCAGGGAGCGCCAATGTTTCTAATACGCCAATTACTATTAATTACAGTTCAGCTTTTTCCACTACCCCATCCGTAATCATCGTACAGGCCTTAACCCAACTCGGGGCTGATGGCGGATTTGCGCAAGTAGATACCGATACAGCGCCGACAGCTTCAGCTGTTACCCTATCAACTGATGAAGACGGACTTGGAGCTGATCGTGGTCACGCTGCTGAAGAAGTAGCTGTTATCAGTTTTCAATCAAATGGAAATTTTATTGAGACTACTTCTTTAAGTCAGTTTGTCGAACTTGAGTATTCAATCCAAGCTACAAACAATGCTACTGAAGGTGTTGGCTATTGTTTTAGAGTAACTGATGCGGGAACCCCCTTAAAAAATTATTCGGAGTATCCAGAAGCCACGCTCAGTTCTGATGTATCTGTTGGTGCTAGCGGTACCCAAATCGCAACAGTCAACAGTGACTCAGTCGATAATTACAGTGGTGGAGTATTTTCTATTACAGACAATTCAGGTAGTCGAGACATTACTGAGATCACTCTGACAGAATCAGGAACCGTTGACGCTACTAATTTAACTTCAGTTAAATTATTTTATGAACTCGACACCTCTGCTCCCTACAACTGTGTTAGTGAGTCTTACTCTGGAACTGAAAGCCAGTATGGTAGTACTGCCAGTAGCTTCTCAGGGGCAGATGGTACTGCTACATTTAACCAATCAGTAGCTATTACAGATACTTCGGCACTCTGTGTTTACACGGTATATTCAGTCAACAAATCAGTTACCGACGGTCAAACAATTGACCTTTCTATTAATAACCCTTCTCTTGATGTTGTTGCTAGTACTGGTTCTATTGGACCAGGAAGTACTATAGAAATCGACGGTACTACAAGTATTGCAGCCCCTTCACTAACTCAGGCTAATTATCACTGGCGAAATGACAATGGAAATGAAGCGACAGCCTCGTCTGCCACTAATGGTATTGAGAATACCCAAGTAAATGGAGTATTTCAAAAGAGTACTCAAAGACTTCGTGTGGCTATTTCAAATGATGGAAGTATTACAGCAACTGATACAAGACTGCGGCTTGAATATGGCACTAAGATCACAACCTGCGAAAATGTTGGATCCTGGCAACGAGTAGTTGGGAGCGTTGCGTTTGAAATGGCCAGTACCTCACAATTAATCAACGGAAATGACACGATTGATATTTCTCCAAGTCTTGGTGGAGTTAGTAATCCGAATACAACTTTCTTATCTCCCAACGGTGCTCAGCTTGAAAATTCAGATCAGTTAGCCTCGACTACAATTTCCAATTCTGAATACATCGAACTAGAATATGCATTAAGGCTAACTGAAGCATCAGCCTTTAGTGGTACTTATTGTTTTAGAGTTACTGATGACGGAATACCTATCTCAACATACTCAAACTATCCTGAGTTATCTGTCCAAGACCGGCAAGACTTCTATATACAAAGAGGGACACAAACTGTCAGTGGGTCTGGAGTTACTCTTGTTGCAGGAGTAGATTACGATGCTCCCTCTACCAATAGCGCATCTTTTGTTCGCATTACTGATACAAGCATGACCGGAGCCGGCAGTATCACTCTAGGGCAGACAAGAGATCCAAATGAGGTATTTGCTTATATAGAAAATGGTGAAAATCTGACTACTAGTTTTTCGATCGTAAGACCTCCAGGTGCTACTGATAATACTCGTGTTTCTTGGGAGATTGTCGAATACATTGGAATATCCGGAGCTGACAATGAAATAATAGTTCGTGATGCTGGCGAAGTAACTTATGGCACTAGCGCTCTTTTTGCCACCGGTACAGCCGCAACAGGAATTGTTGACGACAGTGCTGTGGTGGTATTTATTACTGGACAATACAATTCAGCGACAAATGTAAATAATTACAATACTGGATTATCAATCTCACATTGGGATTCAGCTAGTGACAGACCAGTGTTTGAGCGTGGGGATGCAGATGGTGAAGCGGCCCGAGTAAGTTATGCTGTGGTTGAATTTACAGGTGCCAACTGGAGAATACAACGAACCGAGCACACTTTCACTGCTGCTGGAGTAGCTGAGACGGAGTTAATTACAGCAGTTAATAGTCTGCAGCGTACTTTCCTACACGCTCAAAAATTATCTGGCGATGAACTCTTCAATCTTGACGAGAGTGGTCACGAGGTTTGGCTTTCAAGTATTGGAGCTGTCTCCTTTGAACTTGAAAGTGGTTCTACTAACCCTGGGCAACAAAGATCTGTTGCTTGGGTAATTGAAAATACCCAACTCGGTGATGGCTCTCTAGGAGTTTATCGTACCAACGGATTAATTGCCTCCACTAGTACCCAACCAACTGCTTATGTTTACAATATCGGCAGCACTGTTGAACCAGCCAACGCTTCGATCTGGGCCACAACTCGGAGCTCTGGAGCCGGATCGGCCCACCCAAGAGCCCAACTTGGCGCCAGGATTCTAAATAGTACTCAGTTTGAATTATGGAAGAGTGATGAAGGACAGAACCAAAATTTCCGAGTTGAAGTAGTTGATTGGCCCGTGGCTGAAACATCTATTAGACAAACTCACTATCGTTTCTATGTCGATAATGACTCATTAACTCCTACAGATCCATGGCCTGTTGGTATTGTGAGTGATTTGGGTGAAAATACACCAATCACTGATATTGATGAACCTCTTGGTATTGGCGAGCGTGTCCGTATTAGAACTTCCCTATTTATAAATAATGCTTCACTGGTGGCAGAGAGTGTTAATTTCAAATTGCAATATGCCAGACGAGACACTACCTGTTCTGCAATATCAGTTTGGAGTGATGTTGGTACCACAGGAAGTGGTGAAGTGTGGCGAGGATATAATGGTACGCCGGTAGATGGCACTGAGGTTGATGATGGAAATCTACTTATTTCAGTATCAGATATAGCTGGGACTTATGAAGAAAATAGTCCATCAGCCATCAATCCAAACCTGGTCGATATCGGAGAGTATGTTGAGTATGACTGGTTGGTTGAAAATAATGCAGCCATTCAAAAGAGTAGTTACTGTTTTAGAATGGTTGAAAGTGACGGATCATTACTTGATGGATATGACACCTATCCCACAGTTCGAACCTCTGGTTATACTCCGATCATAAATAACTGGCGTTGGTACGATGACGAAACCAGTCTAACCCCTACTTCCCCACTAGCTGGAGAAAATGTATCTCCGAGCTCTGTTCAAAATGGAAACCTACTAAAACTCCGGGTTTCAGTAACTGAAATTGAAGGCGCACCAGGGGACAATATTAAATTTAATCTTGAATACTCTGAATATCCAGATTTTAGAGATGGTACTTTACTGACCTCAACTACGACCTGTTCTGGCAATTCTCTCTGGTGTTACGCAGATGGTAATGGAAACGATAACGACACAATCGATACTACTGTTTTAAGTGGTGTCGATAGTTGTTCAGCTGGAGTAGGCACTGGTTGCGGTACCGTCAACGAAGCAGCGGGCCTTTCTAGTACCTATGATCAGCCTGCACTTTCAACTTCAGAACATGAATTTACTTTGCGTCACGACGGCGCGCGTGTAGACGCGGTCTATTACTTCCGTTTAGTTGACGCCACTAATGGAGTAGAGTTAGTGGCTAGTAGCTCTTTTCCAAGCCTGACAACAGCTGGTGCGGTATTTACTTTTGTAGTTAGTGGAATTGACGCCAATGTAGCTACTGAAGGCATTATCACAAATGCCACTACAACAGCAGAATCAATTTCTTTCGGCTCATTACCAATTGATGCAGAAATAGAAATCGCCCAACGCTTAACTGTATTTACCAATGGTACCGAGGGATATCGTATCTTTATGGAATTTGATCAAGAATTAATCAACTCATATGGTACCCCAATCGCCAGCGTCAGCTCAACAAATGCATTACCAAATACTTGGGCAACTGCTTGTACAGGGACGAACCCCGGATGTTTTGGTTATCACTCTGGAGATAACTCTCTTTACAATGGATCAGACCGCTTTGCAGCCGATGATACTTATGCTGGAATCGAATCTGGCCCCGTAGAAATTATGGCCAGTGATATCCCTGTCACTTTTGACGTTAGTGATATAGTTTACAAAACTCAGGTCGGTTTCCTCCAACCGGCCGGAGACTACACCACCACAGTGACGTATATCGCTGTTCCAGTGTTCTAGATAAAAGTTAGAGAAATTCAGCACGAAGATTTAAGTATCTTATTTTCAAAAGATAAATTCATTACATGCTGTTATGTTAAAATTGAATTGTTACTTCCTAAATCTGTTTATATGAAAACGATGAAATGTGACCTTTGTGAAGCTACTGCTTCTGGTGAAACTTTTGAAGAATGGATGGTAGCTCTACGCCCTCACTATATGGAAGCACACGCTGACGTTATGAGTGACCCAACCAAGACAAAAACTGACATGGAAAAATGGATGAACGAAAACAAAAGTAGATTTGAAGCTGCTTAAATCAACCTCAACCAAAATCTCTCTGATATAATTTAAGTATATGAATGAAAGTAATTGGTACCAGGAACTAATCAGACCAGAGTGGGCTCCACCAGCTTGGCTCTTTGGTCCTGTTTGGAGTGTACTTTACGCTATCATTGCAGCTTCTTTTGGCTATGTATTTTATTTATACTTTAAAGGGTCAGTTCCCTTCATTGTTATCCTTCCCTTTATTTTAAACCTACTCTTTAACTTTGCTTTCACTCCCCTACAATTTGGCTTAAAAAATAATCTCCTGGCTTCGCTAGATATTGTCTTAGTATTAGGTACCTTGGTCTGGGCGCTTTACGCTATCTATCAGTACGTTCCTTGGGTAACCTATGTAAATATTCCCTACTTAGCTTGGGTTTCATTTGCGACCGTTCTTCAACTAACGATCACCTATCTTAACTTTTAACCCTATGGAGAGTAAAAAAATAATGTGGTTACTACTTTCTGTTGGGGGCATTATTGGTGGGTATATTCCACTGCTCTGGGGTGCTGCCTACTTCTCTTTCTCATCGATCATTTTTAGCTCACTTGGAGCTATTTTGGGCATCTGGGCAGCTTTTAAGATCACCAGGTAAACCTGACACTGCGTCTCTACACATATATAAATTGTCACCCTTACCTAAATGTGTAATATTTAGGTAAAGCAGTTCCTTCGGCACAAAATTTGTGCCAAAAGTACTTTCAATCTAAACCACGGGGTGCTCTATGATTGCTAACGTCTTAGGTGTTCCTGAAACAGTTCTGGTACTGATAACACCAGAAGCGTTAAGTGAAGGCAAGTTTGACAAAATAGTCTTGGCTTTCAGGAACTCCAATTTTAGAGACAGCGGTTGCATTCGCCGTCGAATTTCAGCGGAAGATGTTCGAGATTTATTTGGTGTCAACGGATACCAAGACATTGGCGACTGCTACATAATTTCTGTCGCAGGTTCTTCTGCTGCGACCCGGTTGCCGGAATTATTCAAGGAAAAGTTACCTAGGCTAGCTGGTATTCTTTGTTCAGCAAGCATTGAAAAAAATACAGCTCTGTACAAGAGAGCCTTTACGGTAACGAGAACGTGACTGAAAGATAGGCCGATTGGTAACCCCAGTCGGCCTTGATCGTTTGTATTACAAGTACCGACTCACCTCTTCAGCTGCTTCAGAGACAATTTCAGCTTCAGTTTGGTCTATGAGTGATTTTTGCAGTTTGGTAAGCACAGTATGAATCTCTGTGGCTGAGTAGCCTTTTTTAATAATTTTCTCAGCTTCGATTAAGACAAAGTTCTCTTCGCTTGAACTTTTTTTCAAAGCTAAATCAAATATTTTGGTAAATGGATGGGCCATATGTGCCTACTATAGGCAAATAATCCCTTTTTGGCTAGAGTTAAACGTAATTTGGCATTTTAGTCTTAAGGTCATACAATAAAACCATGCCAGAACTCCCAGAAGTAGAAACTGTTCGTCTACAGCTTTTGCATAAGATTAAAAATAAAAAAATCAAGAAAATAGAGGTTTTTAATCCAAAAACTGCTCGTGGAAACTATACTTTTAGTGAGATACTCAAAAATAAAACTTTTTCCAGTATTGATCGAGTTGGTAAGCTGATGATTTTTAGCTTTAAAGCTGAACCAGACTTATATCTCCTTGCACACCTGAAAATGACTGGGCAGTTCTTTTTTGTTGATAGAAAAAAGTCAGTCAGTGGCGGTGGACACTCTTTATCTGAAGCAGATACTAAAAACTTACCGAACAAACACACCAGGATAGCTTTTTACTTGGAAAACGGGTCAGCTCTTTTCTTTAATGACATGCGTAAGTTTGGTTATATCGAAATCGCTAACAAAGCTAGGGTAGCCCAAGCACGAAGTCGTTTTGGACCAGAACCAATTCATCCTGATTTTGATCAAAAGTCTTTTTACCTAGGACTACAAAAAAAGAACCGTAGTATCAAGGCCGTACTTTTAGATCAGACTTTCATTGCTGGTTTGGGTAACATTTATGTCGATGAAGCGTTATTTAAAGCTAAGGTACACCCCGAAAGAAAAGCTAACACCATTACCGTAAAAGAAGCCAGAAGTATTGGAAAAGCTAGTGGTGACGTGATGAATAAATCCATTAGCGTTGGTGGCACTACTTTCCAGCACTTTAAAGATACAGACGGAAGCAAAGGAAACTATACTAACTACTTGAAGGTATTCGGAAAACAAAAAACTCCTTGCCCTAGGTGTAAGACTGAAATCAAAAAAATGCGCGTCGCTGGTCGCGGTACGCATTTTTGTCCTTCGTGTCAAAAGCTTGCTTAGCGCTTTAGTCTAGATAATCTATTTGGTAAAATTCCCCAGCCAACCTTACCCCAACTTCTTTCGTGTAAGTAATAAAAGAAAATCTTCAAAGCAACATCAATTGCTCCAACACTAGCAACTAATTCTAAATTACCCGTCAAAACATAGACAATTGCCATAGTGGTGCCAGAAGCAATGATTCTCCAAGTCATTCCTTTAACTACGCTACGGGTATGTGATTCAAGCATATATTTAAATATTAGCATAAGCCCACGGAGCAAAAGACTGGTGTTCTTAACAGAAAGACCTAAGCATAGTAAGGTATAGATATGTTTCAGGAACTACCTCAAGACTGGCAGAATGCTTTAAAAGAAGAGCTTGAACTTACTTATGTCAAAAACCTCGAGCGAGTCATTGAAGAAAAGTACCAGACTGAAAAGGTCTTCCCCAACAAAGACAACGTCTTCAGAGCTTTCTCACTTTGCCCTCTAAGAGAAACTAAAGTAGTTATACTGGGTCAAGATCCTTATCATGGTGCCGGACAAGCCGTCGGCTTAAGTTTTTCAGTACCTGAAGGAATTCTTCTTCCACCATCACTGCGAAATATTTATAAAGAAGTTACTTCTGATGTAGGAAAAGTGATGCCAGAGTCTGGCGATCTAAAACATTGGGCTGAACAAGGAATCCTTTTACTTAACACCACTTTAACAGTAAAAGAAGATGCTCCCGGATCACATCAAGGCTTAGGCTGGGAGAGATTTACTGATGCAATCATTCAGAAAATTTCCGAAGAAAAAGATCACGTTGTTTTCTTACTCTGGGGAAAGCCTGCTGAAGCAAAGAAAAAATTGATTGATAACAGTAAGCACTTAATCTTAACTGCGCCACATCCCTCTCCCCTATCTTCTTATAGAGGATTTTTTGGCTGTAAACATTTTAGTAAAACTAATGATTATTTAAAGGGTCAAGGTGAAAATGAAATTGTTTGGTAAAATAAAAAATTATTGCGTACTTTACCTCAAATTGACTAGAAAATCTTCACTGACTTGACATGTGATACTAACATTGTATTATATAAAAGCTCAACCCAAACGCTGACAAACGAGGAGTGTCCCATGTTCCCATTATTTCCATTGTTCATCAAGAGTGTTTTGCTGGCAATAGTGCTTGCCAGCGCCAGTCTGTTGCTCGCAGTGCTTTCTATGCCTAGGTCTAGTGTCGATGCATGCATCCAAGATGCAAGCTTTATTGGAAAAACGTCGGCGGTCAAGGTAACGAAATGCGACGGCGGCACCATTGTTCTTACTGGCAGCGATGCCCACAGATTCATTTTTCGCGGCGAATTGCCAAAAAAAGCAAGCTGAACCGCCACACCAGGCGGAAGAAAGGACATCCGTCCCGACTTCCCCATTCGGTGCGGCGGTTCTTTCTTTTTATTATGCAAATATTCTTAAAGTAAGATAGTAACAGTATTGTGACTAACTTCGAGAGTACCAACTTCAACTGGAAATTCTGCTGTTGTACCATCCGCTTTGCGTGCAGTAATAACCCTTGGACGAAGCACAGAGACGATTGGAGCGTGTTCTGCGAGCAAGGTCATCTCCCCTATCTTCATATTGAGGATTTTTTGGCTGTAAACACTTTAGTCAAACAAATGAATACTTAATAAAAAATAACCAGAGCAAAATTATTTGGTGATATATATTATATTTACCTAATATCGTTAGTGTGTTATAAATAAAATGGATTTTCAGACCTTTCGATCTATCTCCCAGACAGGAACCTAGCTCATGTCGACACCTCCCAAAAAACCCCCTTACACCTTTGTGGTCATAGGTCACGAATTGGACCGACCTCTCGTCTCTCTCTGTCGTGACCGCCACCGAGTGAGAATCTACAGCGTGGTCCCTGATCACTACGCTCGGATTCAATACAGGACCACTTTGGTTCACGTAGTTGAATCTCTGGCGAAAATCATCGAGCAACCAAACGTCGATCACTCCTTCTTCCTTGACGGCGGAGTTGAGGGGAGCTTCGGAAGTGTGATTTGGGAAGCCATCAAAGACGAGGTTAGGATCGTCGGCGATCTGGATACACGTTACAAGGCAACCCTTTACGGTCTAGTGATGATCAGGGAGGTTCATGCTGCATTGACTGACTTCCTGAAGTATTACTGAAGGACAGCTTAAGCGCAAAAAACCAAGGCCCGCCACCATCATAGTGGCGGGCCTTAACACAACCCATTTTTATATAAATAGTTTTAAAGTAGGATCGTCACTGTGTTGTGACTGACTTCGAGAGTACCAACTTCAACTGGAAATTCTGCTGTTGTACCATCCGCTTTGCGTGCAGTAATAACCCCTGGACGAAGCACGGAGACGATTGGAGCGTGTTCTGCTAACAAAGTCATCTCTCCTTCTGTACCAGGCACTGTAACTGAAATCACCTCTTCATCGAAGAGAGAGCCGTCAACTTTTGAGATGTTTAGTTTTAGTAGTTTTTGTGTTGCCATATATTTATAAATTTAATCGTCTCCTCAAGAGAGTTAAATAAATGGTTAAGATGCGCGGCGCTAGAAAAAATTTTATTGAGGTGTACTTAAATGTACAGTGAAAGAAAATTTTTTCGTAGCAACAAAACAGATTAGCTATTTACTTAACTCGTAACCTCATCAATGCCGCCCTTCATGTAGAAAGCTTGCTCATTCTTATCATCATGCTTCCCATCAAGAATCTCACCAAAGCCACGAACTGTTTCTGCTAGAGGAACATACTTTCCTGGAGCTCCAGTAAACACTTCAGCTACTGAGAAAGGCTGACTCATAAACTTTTGAATCTTTCGAGCTCGGTAAACTGTTTGTTTGTCTTCTTCTGACAATTCTTCGATACCAAGGATAGCAATAATGTCTTGAAGATCCTTGTATCGTTGTAGTACCAACTTCACTCCTTGAGCTACACGGTAGTGCTCTTCTCCAACAATCACTGGGTCTAAAGCTGAAGAGTTACTTTCAAGCGGGTCAATCGCTGGGTAAATACCCAATGATGCTAGTTGTCGGCTAAGAGCTACGGTTGAGTCAAGGTGAGAGAAAGTAGTCGCTGGAGCCGGGTCAGTCATGTCGTCGGCTGGTACGTATACAGCTTGAATAGAAGTAATTGAGCCCTTCTTAGTAGAGGTAATACGTTCCTGCATCTTACCCATCTCTTCAGCTAGTGTAGGTTGGTAACCTACAGCTGAAGAAACACGTCCTAGAAGTGAAGACACTTCTTGTCCAGCTTGAGTAAAGCGGAAAACGTTGTCCATAAAGAAAAGAACGTCTTTCCCTCCCTGATCTCGCAAAGCTTCAGCCATAGTTAGACCAGTAAGTCCTACTCGAGCACGCGCTCCTGGAACTTCGTTCATTTGTCCAAATACTAGAGCTGTCTTTTCAAGTACGCCTGAGTCTTTCATTTCGTGGTACAGGTCGTTTCCTTCACGTACACGCTCTCCTACTCCAGCAAACACTGAGTATCCTCCGTGCTCTGAGGCTACGTTGTGAATCAACTCTTGAATAAGAACTGTCTTCCCTACTCCCGCTCCTCCAAAAAGACCTACCTTCCCTCCCTTAATAAACGGAGCCAAAAGGTCAACTGACTTAATTCCAGTTTCAAAAACTTCAGTTGTTGTTGCTTGTTCTACAAAAGCTGGAGCTTCTTGGTGGATACCGCGCAGAGGCGCTTTTGAAAGATCTCCTTTCCCGTCTAGTGTCTCGCCGAGCACGTTAAACAAACGACCGAGTGATTGCTCACCTACCGGTACAGAAATTGCTGCTCCTGTGTCAGCTACAGACATCCCTCGCTCCAAACCTTGAGTGTCCTGCATCGCAATAGCTCGCACTCGGTCTAAGCCGATGTGTTGAGCTACTTCTAGAGTAATAGTCTCGTCTTTAGACTTAGTTACCTTTAGAGCATTTAATAAAGCTGGTACTCCCTCCGGGAAGTGGACGTCCACGATTGGACCAACGATTTGTGTAATAGTTCCTGTTTTCATAATGTTTGTTTAATAATTGTGTTTGGCTTAATAATCTTTCAAATGTATCTCATAAACTTGTGAGACGGCTCCAGAGGCCCTAGGCTAAAATATTTTAGCGACAAAGCATATGGAGTCGTATCGCAAGTTTATTTCATAGCTTCCATACCTCCGGTTATCTCAGCTACCTCAGCTGTAATAGCGGCTTGTCTGGCTTTGTTGTAAACCAAAGTCAGAGCTTTGGCTACTTCTTTAGATTTATCAGTTGCGTTCTTCATCGCCACCATTCTTGAAGAGTGTTCTGACGCCTTACTTTCAAGTAGAGCGTGGAAGATCAAGATCTGTACTAGTTGTGGAATCAAGACGTCCAAAACAGCACTAGCACTTGGTTCGATTTCATATTGCAAAGTCGCCCCTTCAACCACTATTTCGTCGCTAAACTTTCCAGTCTTTGGACGGATGTCTAGCATTATTTCTTTTACTTCTTTTGGATCTAGCGGCAAGATTTGCCGCTTAGTTGGGTTTTGTTCAAATGTAGAAATAAAGTTTTGGTAAACAACTTCAACGATTCCGTAAGTCAGGTCAGCTGCAAAAGCTTTCATTACTACATCTGACATCTCGTAAACATCAGATAAAGTCACTCCGTCACTAACATTTAGGTAGTGAGCTTTGATGACCAACTTCTCACGCTCAGCAAACTCAAAGGCTTTGCGTCCAATAGTAACAACATCAAAAATCTCACCGTCTTTTTTCATTAGTTCCACCTTCCGTAAAACAGCACTGTTAACGCTTCCAGCCAGACCTTTGTCACTAGTGACAATTACAACCAACTTTTTAGTTGAAGTTCTAACCTTAGAAAATTCATGCTGCTCTACGTCGCGAGTGTCAGACAAACGAGACAAAATACGCATTGCGGCTCTGATATAAGGTCGGCTTTCAAAAGCTCGAGCCTGACTCTTACGCATCTTCACCGCTGAAACCGACTCCATGGCCTTAGTCACTTTGCCAGTTTTTTTGGTAGAAATTATTTTGTTTTTGATTTGTTTGAGTGCCATTTAATTTGAATGAAAGCTAATAATGCCTCGTGGGCTATTTATGCTTTTGAATAAAAATCAGAATTAGCTTCTTTAAAATCAGAAATTGATTTCTTTAGATCTGCTTGCAGTTCGTCACTTAGAGCGCGCTCTGTTTCAATTGAAGTCAAGATTTCTTTTCGATCTCGTTCAATAAAGTCATGGTAAGCCTTTTCTATTTTTTGGACATCCTCAGCCTTAGCACCATCGAGCAAACCGTTGTTAGCACCATAGATAGATACTACTTGCTTGTAGAAAGGCATTGGATTGTTTTGTTTTTGTTTCAACAACTCCACATACTTTCGGCCGCTGTCGATTCTCTGTTTAGTATCTTCATCTAGATCTGAAGCAAATTGCATAAAAGCTTCCAGTTCTCGGAACTGAGCTAGCTCAAGACGAATCTTTCCAGACACTGCTTTCATCGCTTTAGTTTGCGCTGAAGACCCTACACGTGATACTGAAATACCTACGTTTAGAGCTGGACGAATTCCTTTGTTGAACAACTCACCTTCAAGGAAGATCTGTCCGTCAGTAATAGAAATTACGTTGGTTGGAATATAAGCAGACACATCTCCTTCTTGAGTTTCAATGATAGGCAAAGCGGTGATCGATCCACTACCAAGTTCTTTTGAAAGTTTTGCTGACCGCTCTAGAAGTCGTGAGTGTAGATAGAAAATATCTCCAGGATACGCTTCACGTCCTGGTGGACGTCGGAGCAGAAGCGACATTTGTCGATACGCAACAGCGTGCTTAGAAAGGTCGTCTAGGATTACCAAGACATCCTTTCCTTGTTCCATAAAATATTCTCCGATAGCCATTCCAGTAAACGGTGCCAGGAAAAGCATCGGTGAAGCTTCAGAAGCTGAAGTAGCAATAATAGTTGTGTATTCCATTGCTCCAGCTGCTTCTAATTGAGCCATGATGTTGGCAGTCTTAGAACGCTTCTGACCAATAGCAACGTAGATACAAATTGGGCGCTTTTCTTTTGGTTCGTACTTCTGATTGATAATAGTATCAATCGCAATTGTAGTCTTCCCAGTACCACGATCACCAATAATTAATTCTCGCTGACCACGTCCGATAGGAATCATTGAGTCGATAGCCTTGATACCAGTGTGAATTGGTTCGTTTACACTTGAACGATCCATTACACCGTAAGCCACTCGTTCTACAGGCATATCACGCTTAGTTTCAATCGGACCTTTACCGTCGATAATCTCACCAAGAGCATTTACTACTCGACCAACAATCGCTTCACCAACTGGAACTGAGAGTAGCTTTCCAGTTCGGAAAACAGTCATCCCCTCCTTAACCAAACCACTGTCTCCCAAGATCACCACTTTTACACTCTCCTCTTCAAGGTTAAGTACCAAACCATAAAGTACTGTTGTTTGATCTAGAGTATCTTTCAGTGAAAGTCCATCATGAGTAGCGAAAACTACCATCTCCATCATTTGCGCACTTAGGAGTCCGTCGATTTCAGCTACACCGTCACCCACGTTGGTAACCTTACCAATTTCTTGTGGTTGACTATTTGTTTCCAGTCCTTGAATTTCTTTCTTGATTCTTTCGATGATGGTTGGGTTCATAGTAAAAATTTAGTGATTAGTTGGTCTTTGAGACAATTGATTGATAAAGGTTTTTAAGTTTGGTTTTATAGCTCTCGTCGATCATTTTGTAATTGTGCGAGACAATCATTCCGCCAACAACAGTTTCATCTACCGTTGTTGAATAATTCTCTGCTTCACTGCCAATTTCTTTTAGTAGTGATTTAACTCTTTCTGCATCTACATCTTTTGCGTTAGCAACGATAACCATAGGTTGCGCTAGCTCATCTTGAGACTCTATTTGAGTAACAAGACCCTGAAGGACACTGCCATACAAAGAGCTATGGCCTTTCTTTGCCATTACTTGCTGCATATTTTTTAGAACTACTTCTACTGGTTCCCCAGCTTTAAGTAATTCTAATGAAGCTTTAATATAAGTGTCCTTCATAATTTAAGAAGTTTTTTCACGAAGAATTTTTTCTGCAGCCAGGATCGCTGTTTTAGCGATTTCAGCTTCAGCTTCTTTTTGAATTTGCGTTCGAAGTTGTTCCGCTTTTTCAGCTGCTGTCTTCAAAACTTGAGTCGCCTTATCTTCAGCACCTCTAACAATGTCGGCTGCAGCCTCTTCAGCGCTTCCTTTTGCTCTTTGAGCTACTTCTTCGGCAGCAGAGTGTGCTGCAGTAAGAATTTCTTTTTTACCAGCTTCAGCCTGACTTAGAGCTACAGCCGCTTGTTCAGCGTCTGCAATTCCTTGCTTAATCTTATCTTCGCGATCCTGCAACATTTTGAGAATCGGTTTGTATAGGAAATATCCCAACACCGCCATCAAAATAGCGAAGTTTACAATTTGGATGATTATGAGTCTGGCATCGATTCCAAATGCGTTAATGATATCTTCCATAGTGATTAGATTTTAGTGACTAAAGTGGTAATAATCTTTTTCTAATTCTTTCAATATTACGAGTATGCGCGAAGTAGAAAGAAAAATTTGCGATACGTACTTAGTAGTACGTTGAGTAAATTTTTCTGCACTACGACAAAGCAGACGAAGTGATATTGGAAGAATTATGCGAATTTGATAACAAAAGCAACTACAAGAGCAAAAATCGCTAGAGCTTCAACGAAAGCAATACCGATAAACATTGTAGCTTGAATCTTTCCTGAAGCTTCAGGATTTCGTCCGATTGCTTCTAGCGCTCGCGCTACTAGCATACCGATACCAATACCGGGACCTAAAACACCAACACCAGCAGCCAAAGCCATAGCTACAGCCTTCATAGCATCAGAGTATAGTTGCGCAATCTGCAAAGCAGTTTCTAGTTCTGTCATACGTTTGAATAATTATTTTAAATAATAATGTGCCATCTGAGTCTAAATTTCTGGGAAGAAAAGACTACTTAAAAGCAATTGCTTTAAAGATTAATGGACAAGTACGAGTCACGCCCAATTATTTACGGGACTCGTGATTATCAACTAATGCGGTTCTGCAATGGCAATTTTAATAAAGAACAAGGTTAGGATAGCAAAAATGAATGCCTGAATAAACCCAACAAAGACTTCAAACCCATACAGCGGGACTGGCACTATATAAGGTACGAAGAAAATTATCACTACCAGTAGCGTCTTACCGGCAAAAATATTACCGAAGAGACGAAATGAGAATGAGATTAGACGAGCTAATTCACTTATTAGTTCAATAATACCAATAATAAAAGCTAGCGGTGAAGAGAAGTTAATAAACTTCCCACCATACTTCCACAGTCCTAAAGCTACCACACCAGCGATCTCTATAGTTAAGAAAGCTACAATCGCAAAAGCGACCGTGATATTTAAGTCAGTCGCCGCCGGATATAGGAGTGGAGTAAAGTGACCATCGTGATTAAAACCAATTGAAGTTACTCCTGGAAGTAGTCCGATCCAGTTTAAAGCTAAGACAAAGATAAAGATTGTCATCACGATTGGAAAGTATTGTAGTGCTAGTTTACGACTTTCTAGCACATCAGCCATATAATCATAAACGCCACCCACTACCAATTCGGCCATACTTTGTACTTTTTTAGGGATCAGCTGTGGTTTACGAGTAAAATAGTAAGCAGCAACGATCAAAAGAGCCATCGTCAACCAAGTAGTAATAAGAGTGGCCGTAATTGGAATACCCCAAAGTTCACCAACAACATATGGCTTAAGAGCAACCTTAATACCGTCTCCGGCCGCGTAAGCTGTATTGATGAATGAAAGCATTAGAAACAAAATGACAAACGTTTTTGCGCGCGTATATTAACACAAAATAGCGATAAATAACAATCAAACCGAGCAATAGGTTATATAAACAGCTGGCTTAGTATCATCAATAGTAATTTTATGAGATTATTATAATCAGTACTGCTCACCCCCCTTCCTATCATGGGAGCAAAGTTCCATGAAAAAACTTCTGTTCTGCGCCAGCCTAGGCGTCATGCTTGGCCTGCTGTATGACGCTCGTCACTCTACCTATACAGCTCTGTTTTCAAACGGAGCTGTAGCCAGCGCCATCTTCGGACTGGTCATTGCTGCAATAGTCTTCGCCTTTGTAGCCCCGACACTACACGAGACAGGTAGCACACTCTGTCGTGAGGGGTTAAGACTATCTATCGTCACAACATTTGGCGGAGTCTTGGTTCCCTTCTTATGGGCAGTAAAGGATAAAGACCTTGGTGTTTTCTTTGGTCTTACTCTAGCGTTTAACATATCGTTTTTTGGCCTGCTTTTTATCCTTTCCGTGTTACGGATACTGTGGGTGATGGTCAAATGGCCGAACAAGAAAAAGACCATAGGCCGTTAACCGGACGCACCGTAGGTGCGTCCGGACCAAGCCCCATCTGAACCTCCAGGTGAGGTTTTTTATTTATATTTAAATATTATGTGTGTACCTAACGAAATATTGACTTTTTCGTTATATTTGTTATAAAACAGAAAGAGCTCAGCATTCCGTTGAGTAGAGACAAGGCAATTGTCATGACAATTCTTCAAAAGATCTGGTCCGGAATCGTCCTTTCACTTTTTGGCCTCCTGGTACTGTACAACATCTCGCTAAAAGTCTACCAGGTTTGTTGCGGCGAGGACACCATCTCATCTGCTGTAACGGTTTTTGTCCCAGCCCAACCGGCAATGGTTGTCAATTCAGTAAACAGCAACAACGTTTACGTCGTGCCTGAAAAAACGGTCGATCAAGAGCTGACCATGCATCTTGTCGGATTTAACTACGATGCTCAGCCGTACGACACCATCCAAAAGATGAAAGAAAAAGGACTTCGTCCGGCCGACATTGCGGAGTGTGATGCCTACATAAAGACCATGAAAGCTCAGGGCAACACCCCGGAAAGACTGATCTGTCTTGGATCTCTTGTTAGGCTTGAGGGTTCTCAACCGCACGGGATGAAAAGGACTTGGTTCCCGGAAATCTATCCAAAGATAGACGGGAGGTATGGTGAGACGTTCCGAAAGACAGTCCATTGCCTTGGCGCGTGTTTGGCAGTCAGACTGTAGGCAACCTCAGCGTCGCAACCAGCGGAAGAAAATTACCTAACCGGACGCACCGTAGGTGCGTCCGGACCAAGCCCCATCTGAACCTCCAGGTGAGGTTTTTTATTTATAAAGCTCTGATAAAGCTATCAATTACAGAATATTTGACTATTTTTAGTATTAGTGTTACTCTCTTGTCACCTTAAGATTCTCGTGTAGGGCTCTTGAGTCACAAATAGCCGTCACTTCCCCTCCCTTGTGTTTGGGCTCACGTGACCATTTGATTATATTCTGCACAGCCCGGAATTTTTAAATTCCCCTAAATTAAATAAAAAATGCCAAATACATCTGGTCGACCTAGTCGACCCATGGCGGGACGTACCCGTCGCCCTTTTAGTAGTAATTCAAGTTCAAGCGGTAGCCGCCGACCCAGTTCAGGCTTTCGATCTGGAAGCAGTCGATCTGGAGGAGGTTCATCATCAGGTGGTGGACGTCGTTTTAGTGGTGGACGAAGTTTCGGCGGTAGCCGAGGAGGTTCTCGTGGTGGACGAGGAGGCCGAGTAATGAGTACTTTCGATGTTTCAAAATTCATTAACTTAAATCCAGTAAAGCCAGTAACTGAAGCACCATATGTTGCAAAGCATACTTTTAATGATTTTGGTCTAGATAAGTATCTAGCTGATGCTATTGCTGCCAGTGGACTAGTTGTTCCTAGTGCTATTCAAGATCAGGTTATTCCTTACATCTTAGACGGTCATGACGTTGTTGGCCTAGCGCAAACAGGTACTGGAAAAACAGCTGCTTTTTTGATCCCTGTGATTCAAAAGACTCTTAAAGATCGCGGACGTCAAACTTTAATCTTGACTCCAACACGTGAACTAGCTATCCAAGTTGAACAAGAACTTCGTAAACTAACACCTCGAATGAATATCTATTCTACTGTTTGTGTTGGTGGAATGAATATTCGCCCACAAATCAGTGGTCTTAGACGAAAGAATCAATTTATTATTGGTACACCTGGGCGAGTTCAAGATCTTATGGATCGTGGACATATAAAGCCAGGTGGAATCACTACTGTTATCTTCGATGAAGCTGACCGTATGCTAGACATGGGATTCATTCACGATATGAAGAAGATCTTGAAAGACGTTCCTGAAGATCGTGAGACTCTTTTCTTCTCTGCGACAATGTCAAAGAGCGTTGAAGGCTTAGTGCACGAATTCTTACGTAAGCCGATTACTGTTTCTGTTCGAAAGACTGATATTACAAACAGTATTACCCAAGACGTGGTTCGTTACGAACACAGTTCTAAATTTACAAAACTAGTTGAACTACTTAAAGAAGATGAATTCACTCGAGTAATTATCTTTGGTGCTATGAAGCACAGTGTAGAAAAACTAAGCCTAGAATTAGTTCATGCTGGAATTAAAGCTGACGCTATCCACGGAAATAAATCACACATCCAACGACAACGAGCTTTGAATAACTTCAAAGACGGTCGAGTGAAAGTCCTAGTAGCTACAGACGTTGCGGCTCGAGGTATTCACGTTAATGATGTCTCACACGTAATTAACTACGACCTTCCTGGAACTTACGAAGACTATGTTCACCGTATTGGTAGAACTGGACGAAGTGACAAACAAGGAAAAGCTCTGACATTTGTCCCGGCTTAGTTTCAGTCTGCTATAATGAGGCTATATGAAGTATGTTGTACTTGCTTTAGCTTTATTTGTCCTACTCTTAATGGCAAACACTTACTTTGGTGGAAGTCCTATATAAATTAACTTTGTGGAGTATTTAATTTCATTTATCCTCATTTCTTTCTCTGCCCTCTTCTCTGGTCTAACGCTGGGTTATTTTTCTCTGAACCTACATGTTCTTGAGAGAAAAGCTAAGCTTGGCAACAAAGAAGCCAAAGCCATCTACCCCATCAGGAAACACGGTAACTGGCTCTTGACCACATTGCTTCTTGGTAACGTTGGAGTTAATACAGCTCTTTCAGTTTATCTTGGATCAATTGTGAGCGGTGTGATTGCGGGAATAGTAGCAACTTCACTAATTTTTATCTTTGGTGAGATTCTTCCTCAAGCGATTATTTCAAGACATGCATTATGGTTTGGTAGTCGGCTAGCACCTTTAATGAAAATAATTATGGTATTGCTAGCTCCTGTTGCCTATCCGATTGCTTATCTGATCGATAAAATGCTCGGAAAAGAAATGCCTTCTCTGCATTCACGTAAAGAGATAATGCATATTGTTTCTGAACTAGAGCAGTCTGAACATAGTGATGTTGATGAAGACGAAGGACGTATTGTCCACGGCGCCTTAAAGTTTTCGCACACAACTGTGCGTGAAATTATGACTCCTAAAGACAAGGTTGTTTGTTATGAAAAAAATCAACGCATTAATGAAGATTTCATTGAGCATGTAGTTGATGCTTCTTTTTCTCGATATCCTATCTATAGTGGAAACCCGGACAATATTGTTGGTATTCTTTATAGTAAAGAATTAATCTCCGAAGAACCAAACACTGCTCTTCACCAAACTGAAGACGCCTTTGAAGAAAGCTTCCTTAAAATCAGACCGGAAGAAAAACTAGACTTAGTGCTTGGAAAAATGCTAAAGCGAAAAAAACACATGGGTATTGTCATGAGTAAAAGTGGAATCTTTTTAGGTGTTGTTACTCTAGAAGATATTATTGAAGAGATAATTCAATTTGAAATTGAAGACGAAAGTGACGAATAAAGTTATGCCTCCCTACGTTCTACTTGATAAAAAAATTGGTCAAACCCCCCTTGAAGTAGCTGAAAATTGGCGCGCAAATAATCCGGAAATGTCCGGAGTAGCTTTAGCCTATGCCGGCAGACTTGATCCAATGGCCTCAGGTAAACTTTTGATACTGATTGGGGAGGAGTGCAAAAAACAAGCCGAGTATCATGACTTAGACAAAGAATACTTTGTCGATATTCTTTTTGACACCGCTTCTGATAGTGGTGACGTGCTTGGTATTGTAAAGACAGATAAACCGACTTCTATTGACCAAAGTTCTTTAATAAAAGCTCTAGAAGATTTTGTTGGTGAGATAGAAATGCCCTACCCTATTTTTTCGGCCAAGACCGTTCAAGGTAAACCACTTCATACTTGGACTATGGAAGGTAGATTGGACGAAATAGAAATACCAACAAGGGAATCTACTATTTATAAACTTGAACTTACCTCTCTTGAAACCAAGACTCGCGTTGAGGTGTACGATGAAGCAATTCATAAGATAACCCTTCTTCCAAAAGTTACTGATCCTCGTAAGGCTCTAGGAAATGATTTTAGACGACCAGAAGTACTACAGTCATGGCAAGACTTTTTAACGGCTGGAGAAGTCTCAGTCAGCTATCAGGTGGCCAGTATTAAATGTATCTGCTCTAGTGGCACATACATGCGTACCTTAGCAGAGTTTATTGCTCGTAGCTTAAATACTACTGGGCTGGCTTTTAATATTCACCGAGAAAAGATCGGTACCTATAACCCAACTAAATCTGAGTGGAAAAAACTATTCTAGTTTAAGAAAGCTCTTTAACTTTGTTCAAATAAGCATCGACGACTAAGACATACTCCGCATGACTCCAGATTAGTGGTGAGGTTGATAAGTGCTCTCTAGTATTTGGGTGCATCTGTTCTGCTAATACACCTCCAGGAGAAGCATGTGAACAAGTCCATTCAAGCAACTTTAATGGCTCTTTTAAGTCCGTTAGTTTAACGGCTTTTTTAATTTGGTAATGTGCCATCCATAGTGTGGTTATCACCCAAGGGTTTGGACTATCGGCATCTTGCATTCGATAGTAGGCATCATTTTGATAACGAACATAGCCCATACTACTGGCATGTACTTGTAGTGTTTGAGATATGCTCTTAGCAGCTTTAATAATTTTTGGATCATCAATATCAAACACTTCATACAAAATGACTCCATAAAAACTACTTATATCAATAGTACGATCAAAAGTAAGCTCTCCGTCTTCTTCATGTGTCACATGTTTAACAAACATTCCGAGCGAGTCATCAAACAAAACTGAACTAATAGCTGACTTCATTCTTTCTGCTATAGCTTGATAAGTACGTGAATCATCTTCTTTACCTAAAATCATCGCAAAACGAGAAGCGGCTGATAGAGCAGCGTAGACTGAAGCAGTTGTATAGGTTGATGTACCGTATTTTTCCTCCCAGAGATCATACGAAGCCTGAGGTAAGCCAGTTAGTGATTCAACATACTCCGACATGAACTTAGCTGCAGGTTCAATAAATGGATTATAAAGTGATTCAATAAACTCCAGGTCTCGGTTGCGTTCGTAGTATTTCCACAAAGAAAAAACTATCGCTGCTGTTTCATCTTCTTGAATCGGCAAATGCGGCTTACCGTTTTGCATCCAAGGATGCCAAGAACTTCCAAGCACACCGTCTGTTCGGTATTTGTGCATCAAATAACCTCCTGGTTCGATACACCTGGTCATAAAGGTAAAGAACCTTCTGGCAGCGTCACGATAACCAGAGACATCCAGAGCTTCAGCTATAACAGCACCATCACGCGGCCAAACGTAGCTATAAGTATCACGTCCGTGGTGGAGCATATCGGTATCACTTGAAGCAATTATCCCCCCTTCTTCATCAGCATGCACTCTCATAATAATAAGAGATCTATCAAACAGAGTACGCAAAGCTTTGGGTAAGATGGTTAAATCTCTTTCTTCTTTTTCGAGCCAAGCTTCCCAGTAGGCTTCAGTCGAATCAATTAACCTTTCAGGGGTTTCTTTAATAACATACTCATCAAGAGTGTGGACTTCCGGGATTGTATTAGCAACAACAATCCAATAAAAAATATCAGCGCTTTCTCCCCCATTTAAATGAGCTGAAAGACCAACAACCGAATCAACTGAACCGTGTTCAATTGGGTTTTTTTCTAATATACCGTCAACAGCATCCATGTAGGTTCCTTCTTTTCCTTCAATTCCAAAAAGACCAATATTGTATTCCGTAAATTGGTTGTTGTTGATAAAAGCGTTAACTAGAAAAGTAGTGTTACCCTTGTAGTGAATAATTGCCTTCACTCTTGGGTCATAAAAAGCTGTGTCACCTCGTCTAGATTCAGATATTCTAAATTGCTGCGATAAAAAAACTTTAATCTCTCTAGTCTCGGTACTGTCATTGGTAACTGTAAAATTTCTCAAAAAAACATCTTGCTCATTGTGGACAGTATCTTTTGATACTAAAGTAACTTGCTTATTTTTATTTATAGCCGTCATTGTACCAACAGCCGCTTTATCATTGGCTCCAATATTCACTTCCCACTCATCACTATCTAGCCAAGACAAAACACCGTCGACAAAAACACCAACCCGGTGCACAAAATTTCCACTAGCTCCACTAACGTGGTTAGATTCACCAACGTGAGGATAGTAAAGGTCTCTTAACTGACCCTTATTATCTAACCCAACGAGCATCTTTCCATTTCCGATTGTGACAGATCTGGACATACTACAGTGAATAATTTTTTAGACATTTGGTGACTGCTGTTTTTGCGGTCTTAGGTGTTTTTGCTTTAAATAATGAGTTAGCACAAACACTATCTCCCAAGACAGCATCTACCCAGTTAGCAAAGTCGTTTTTTTCTTTAGTAACATGGTGTTTAAAAGTTTCAGCATTCATTGAACTAAAAGCATCCTCTAATGCTTTTAAATTATTTAATATCCGGCCATCGTTAACCCAAAAAGATGTCTTGTTACTTGCGTAAACCAAAGACCGCTTTGCAGTATCTTTCTTGACAGCTTTTTTGGTCACAGCTTTTTTGGTCACTGAAACTTTTTTTGGCATATTATAATGAACTATTTATTTACTTTGGCTTTACTTTTTCTACTAAAGAACTTATCCAACTTAAACTTTGACTGATTTTTCCTTTGAGCTTTTGCCAGAATGAAATATTTGGACTGATAACAATTGATTTTTCTGGAGGTATTGGGGTAGAAAATTCAACTGTTTTTTCTTTCTTTAAGGCTCGCTCTTTGGCACGCTCTTCTTTTGCTAGTAATGCGTGACTTACTCTTAATTGTAAATCACTTAGGGCATTCATGAAAGCGATATATGCGTCATATGGGGATTGGTACGGACTAAAATATGCGTGCACATCTCCGTCATTAGACCACTTAGTACACATGTAATAGAAGTGATCAGAAGTTTGAAGTTTCCGCCAGTTTTCAATCAAATCTTTCTTTCTAGTTTTTAGAACTTGAGGTTCAATTGAATAAATAGACTTAATAGCGTCTCGTTGAATATCATTTCCAGTCCAAGCTGTCAGGTCACGATCTGTGTCAGCCCAAGTCAAGATATCTGGAACATCAATTTCTCCAACTGAGTCATAGTGTTGAATTGTTTCGGTTGGTGTTTTAAAAGAGGTGTCACTTCTAGTTGTTAGTAAGTGTGGTAGCGTCTTTAAAAAATTAAAGATACCAGTATCCTCCCATTGATGTTCACCAAAGGTCTCATAGTCCATGAAAAGATTGATAGTTTCAGCTGAGCCATGGTGTGAATGAATCCACTCTGTATAGGTTTCAACTGAAAGCGGCCAACTTTCCCAGCCTTGGTTACTAAAACGAAAAGCAACATCGTCTGAGAGTTTATAGTTCTTGAGTAAGACTTTTATTTTCTTGCAACCAGGTGGTTGGTACAAAAAATTTGGACTTCGCCAGCCAAGGTATTTTTCCCAACCCTCAGCCATGATGCCTATGTAACCATTATCTTCACACCATTTTGCCAAATCATTCCTGTACGAAAGCTCAGTATTTCTAAACACTTTTGGAGTAACTCCAAAGAGGTCTTCTATTCTCTTACGGTGCTTTAGTACTTGCCGCTCAAATTCCGGAACAGAATAAAAGAAAGCTAAAGAGTGATGGTAAGTGTCGGCTAGTATCTCTACCCGTCCACTAGCAACTAGTTTTTGAAATGACTCCAGTACGTCGGGTGCGTAAGCTTCAAACTGATCTAAGACTGTTCCTGAAAACGATAAAGCAAAACGAAACTCCGGATGATTATCTAAAAGTTCTTGTAGGATTTTGTTTGTTGGTCGATAAGATTTATTGGCTACCTTCTCAATAATCCGGCGGTTATTGAGATCTGTTTCTGAACCATCATTAAAGTACTCATTATCATTTCCAATATCAAAAACCCGATATTTTTTTATCCGGTAAGGTTGATGAACGTGGAAATAAGGACAGATACTTAACATGAGATACTAGGTTGTTAAGTAGTTTATCAAATTTTTATAAAGCGTGTAGATCTTGTTTGCAGCCTCTTTCCAAGACATTTTCAATAACTCCCTCTTGCCCTCTTTAACAATCTGAGACCGCAGTACCGGGTAACGTAAAGCAGACAAAATCTGGTTAGCCATTTGATCAACGTCCCAGAAATCCACCTTAAGAACATGACTTAAAACTTCTGCCACTCCAGACTGCTTAGATATCAGTGAAGCTGTTCCGTGCTGCAAGGCCTCAAGTGGCACCAGGCCAAACGGCTCAGATACTGAAGGCATGACTAATAAATCTACACTTTGATACATCTGATCTCTTTCTTCTTCCCATAATGAGCCGGCAAAAATAACATGTTGAGAGAGACCTGATTCCCCTACTTGATTGATAATCTGATTTGTCATATCACCCCAACCGGAAATAACAAAAATAACATCTGGATCCATATCTACTACTCTTCTAGCCGCTTTAATAAAATAGTCCACCCCTTTTTGAATAGTAATTCGTCCATGATAAAGAACGATTTTTTTATTTTGTGCTTTAAGAGCCGACAAGGTTGGTTCGTAACGCACGGGTTCATTTGTATCACAACCATTATGCACAACTTCTATTTTTTCTGAACTGACTCCGTGTTTATTTATTAAAATATTTTTTGTAAATTGACTAACAGTTACAATTCTATCTGCTTCTGCAAAACTCTCACATTCTATTTTAAAAATACTTGGATCAACGTTTTCACCAGCAGCCTGATCAAAAGATGTGGCGTGAACATGCAAAATCAACGGTTTACCACTTGATCTTTTTGCAGCAACTCCAGCTAAGAAGGAAGTCCAATCATGGGCGTGAATGATATCAAAATTTTCTTGCTTGGCGATCAATGAGGCCTGGTGAGCAAAACGATGTACTTCATCTAGAATTGTTCTTGATTTAATAATCGGATTTCCATTACTATCATATGACTCGATATACTGAACTTCACTAGCGGCAGCATTGTATGGCTGTAGCAATGAATCTACTTCTCTGACTGAAACATTCTTAGCCAAGTCAGCAAAGACAAATCTAGTATTCCCAATAGTCTCTTGTTTTTTTGGCAATACAAAAATAACTTCCACACCTTCGTGGATCAGCTCTCGTGTTAGACCAAAACACGCTACACCTAAACCGCCATTTTTAGATGGCGGAAAGTCCCAACCAAATGTTAGTACTTTCATTATTTACCAAGCTGAAAATATTAAAATTTAAAAAAACAGCTCACATTTATGATAACACGCAGCCGAATATTCGAGTCCAGAATATTAGAAAATATTGTTGAATACTTGGAGTCAAAAAATAATTTCTGAAGCTAATTAAAGACATAGGAAAGTCCTATGTAAATTTAATTTTATCTATCCTCAATGATAGATAAACTCTTTGTGTTTAAGTGATAATTTAAGATAAAACCTTTGAGTCGACTCAAAGGCTTTGTCTCCCTAGGATTTTAGTTAACTTGGAGATATGCTCTCGTCTTCGGTCCATAATACCCCGCTGCTGGTGTGATGTTGTGGTCAGCTTGAAAGCGAGCTAAAGCTGATTGGGTTTGAGTACCAAAGTAACCAGTTGATCCAGCTGGGATAGAGTAACCCTTGTTGATCAAGTAGTTTTGGAGTTGTGCAACATCTAGTCCTTCCATATCTAGATCTAGATCGCGAGTCGGTAGAGAAAAAGCTGGCTTGGTGCCGATAATTGTCAGGATGAACTCAGGTAGTTCTATACCTAAGTCAAGAGCAGTGATAAAGATTGCTCGGTTTTGATTAATGAAGCTAGTTAAAGTTGGAGTGACGGTAACATTATCAAAGAATCTTGGGTGTGCTTCTTTAATATCTTCTGCTCTTTCTACCTCACCTTCTCTGGTTAATACATCCACTCGACGCTTAATTGAGGTACTACTTCCTCCACCACCTCCGCCTGAAGATACTTGTGCCTCTCTGGTGACTAGTCTGGTTAGAGTGGTGGTGTTTGGACCAGTACTGGTAGCGACAGAGTTAAATAAGAAAGAGGTACCTAAGTCTGTTACTTCGTATTCTATAGGATATATTCCGGCGGCTACAGCGACTGTGCCTGAAGCGGTTGTACTAGCGATGAGGTTACCGTCTTTGAGGTCAGTGGCAGTTACTCCACTTAGTGGACTGAAAGTGTCAGAAAAAGCGATGGTGGTGTCAGGAGCAGTGATAGTTGGAACGTTGTCTGTGAGAGTTAAAACTCCTGGATTACCATCAGATCCATAACCATCTCCACCCAGAGAACTTACAGTGCCGACTGTAGAGTCAGTGATTATCATATCTCCACCATTTCCTCCTCCATCATAAGCGTCCCCTCCATTTGAAGTTACAGTTCCAACTGTAGAACGAGTAATTGTAGCGTCTCCACCATGACCATACCCGTTATCTATATAACCTCCAGAGATGTTTATATTTCCTGCTTCTGAGTCAGTGATTACAAGAGCACCTCCACTTCCACCAGCTCCAAAACTATCTGCAACACCTAGACTATCGCCACCAAAACCATTGATGTCTCCAGTAAATGATTCATCAGTAATCGTTATGTCTCCACCGTCTCCCGCGGTAACACCGTCTCCGCCTCTATTAAGAATAGTCCCGCTGACAGAATTAGTAATAGTGACGTCTCCTCCCTTTCCACCGTAATAACCTGAAACATCACCATCACCTCCAACGTTCTCAATGTCTCCTACTGTTGAATCTGAAACATCTATTGCTCCTCCACGGGTGCCGAAATAACTCGCAATACCATTTGCAGTTATATTACCTGCATCAGAATCAGTAATCGTGACATTTCCTCCCCTTCCACCATAATAACCGTAACCGGAATTTAAATTAGTCCCTCCACTTGTATTTATATTAGCTACTTCAGAATCTGTAATAGTAACTACACCACCATCAGAATAATTAACAAAGCCGTAATAACTTGTTGTTCCTCCCATTGCTAATATATCACCTTGTACTTCAGAGTTTGTAATATCAATGTCTCCACCACGACTAAGCAGAAGGCTAGTAGCTCCAACTGAATTTACATCACCAGTAACAAGAACATTCTGCAAAACAATGTCAAAAGAATCTTGAGTAGTAGATGCATTTGTAGCTAAAACATCCCCATTAATCTCATAGAGATCAAGTCCATCAATAGTAACGTTGTTAGCAGTAATAACACAGTTTCCGACTACATTACCAGATAAGAAGTACTCTCCGTCTTCTGTATCTAGAGGTAGACTACAGTCTGTAGCTACTGGAGCAGCTTCTGCTTGTTTTACAGCACTTCTAGAGAAGAGTAGGTAGAGTAGGAAGAGAGATAGTCCTAGTTTGGCAGTTAGGGGGTGTTTTAGGGTGAGGTTCATAAAATAGCTACTAACTAAGTAATGTTGAAATTATATCATAGTGTTTTAAACCAATAGTAAACTAATTGACTAAAACTGCTTTATTTGCTAGAATCGGAGCCACTATGTCACAAGATTTACTAGTCAAATTGGTCTCTGTTGGAGATAAGAAAGGTGTTGGAAAAGGTCATACTTACTACACTCGTTTTAACAACAAGGTCAAAAAAGACCCTAGCAAGAAGTACGAAACTAAGAAATTTAATCCAATTTCTAAGACACACACTGTCTACAAACAGAAAAAGTAAACATTAGCCCCTTAGGGGCTTTTTGTTTACTAGTTCGTCCAGAATAACTCATCTGTTTGCAGTGAGTTTGAATGGACAAAATATAAGTAGCGGCGGAGCCGTTTCAGCTGCTAGAAAAAACACCCTGATTCCACCCAACCTTACTTCGTCAGTTTACTGCGAATTAAGGTTGGGTGGATCTTTTTACTTTGTTCCCGATTTTTTCTCTCCTTGAGAAAATCGCTGGAACTCGAGTTCTAAAACTAAGAAAAAGGTCATAACTCGTAATAAATAGCCGAGTCATCTCCAAAAAGTCCCCTTACGGGGACTTTTTTGTTATTTCTGTTTTCTATTTTTTCTTTATTGGACCTGCTCAAACGAGTGCAATTCAAGGCGTCCAAGTCAAATGTTACGAGCCATACTTAAATGTACGGTGAGTAATATTTTACGCAGGACAACAAAGAAGTGTGCCGTTTGTGTAGGTTTACCCTACTTAAGGACAGTATCAGCTGCTGCATCATACTTCCCCTGAGTAGCCAGACTATTCATCTTACAAGCGTGAAGCAAAGTCTTCTTAGCTTCATTGACATTTTCAGGCTTACCTTGCCAAGCAAGTAGAACTGGTTCTTCAATCGCTCTTGAGAACGAGAAAGTAATTGGCCACGGTTGTTCACCAAGCTTTGCCATTGTGTTTAGGTTTTCAGTAGCTCGCTTTGCAGTCTGACCACCAGAAAGGAAAACGATTCCTCCCACTTCATGTGGCACAGATAGGTGGAAGGTTCGCAGTGTAGCGTTAGCAACTTGTTCTGGAGTTGATTGATCTGGACACATGTCTCCAGCTAAGACCATGGAAGACTTCAAGATCAGACCTTCTAGATCTACTTTGTAAGTCTGTAGAGTGTGAAAAAGAATTTGCAGTGTTCTCGTGGTTACCATTTCTGCTCTTGCTAGAGTATGATCACCGGCAAAGATTACTTCTGGCTCTACCATAGGCACAATACCCGCCTCTTGAGCAATCTGGGCATAACGCGCCAACATCATACAGTTCATGGTGATAGAAGCGTCAGTTGGCGACTCTTCTTCATCGATAGTGATAACTGCTCTCCATTTTGCAAAACGTGCGCCAAGGTCATAGTACTCAGCAAATCGCTCTGCTAAGTTATCGAGCCCTTGAGTAACTACTTCCCCTTTAAAACCTTGCAGGTCTACAGTTCCCATATCTACTTTAATCCCAGGGACAATTCCCTTTGAAATCAAAACATCTGGGAATGGAGTTCCATCGTCAGTAAAATTCTTGATTGAAGAATCATACATAATGACACCTGAAAGATATTCTTCGATCCCTGGAGCAGTAAATAAAATCTCTCTAAAGTCCTGCCTGTTTTCTGGTTCGTTTGGCAGATGAACCATCTCTAACCGCTTGCCAGCTGTAGAATCACTTTCATCCGCTGCTAAAATTCCTTTCCCTGAAGCCATCATCGCCGCTACTGTTTCGTAAAGTTTTGTATTCTTTTTCATAATATAATAAGTGTAGCAAAATAATATTTGAACCACAGACCATAGTGTTGGCAACTAATAACTAAATAAAAGATTCTTGTGATATTTTGTGCTAAATTATTTAGAAGATATGAATATTGAACAAGAGATTAATTGGCTACTCCAAGAAAAATATCAAGGAGAAAAAACTGACGCTTTCCTTGAGGACGTCGAAAAACTTAAAGACGGTACTCCTTTGGCTTTTATCATCGGCTTCGTTCCTTTTCTTAACACTAAAATTTCACTAACTTCTAGACCACTTATTCCAAGAACAGAAACGGAGTTTTGGGTTGAAAAAGTCATAGAAGAAATTAAATCCCTAAATAGGTCTGACGATAAACCAATAAAAATACTCGACCTTTGTGCTGGTAGCGGTTGTATTGGGATTGCCATTGCTAAGGCAATCCCAGAAAGTCAGGTGGATTTTATTGAAGTCGACATGGCCCACTTACCAACTATTACCAAGAACGCTCAATTAAATGAGATTGATCTGGATAGAACCAGGATTTTATCAGGAGATTTATTTGATCTTGCTTTTTCGGACAAATTAGCAACATACGATTTTATTGTTAGTAATCCACCATACATAGATCCCATGCTCGATCGAACAGAAAGTTCTGTGAAAAACCACGAACCCAAGCTAGCACTTTATGGCGGTGATCATGGGTTAGAGTTAATCAAACGAATTGTTAAAGAAGCGGGAGACTTTTTAAACCCTGGTGGCCAACTCTGGATTGAACATGAGCCAGAACAAACTGATGATATTGCAGATTTAGCTAAAGAAAAATTTGATTGTAGTACCCAAAAAGACCAATACGGCCTAGATCGCTTCTCTAAACTAGTGCTACAATAAACTGATATGGAACAGATAGTACTAACTATTTCTCTGCAAACAGTAGCTATGCTAGTTTTTTACTTGTCTGCGTTTATTTTTGTTATCTTTTCTTTAATAATGTATTACCACTGGAACTCATACAGTCCTGACACCAAGGTTTCCAGCATTACTCTTATCCTCTATTTAGCAACAAACATTCCTTTACTGATAGCTTTAGGTGTTACTACTCTTTATATATAAATTTATGTTATTTGAGAAGATAGAATTAGAGGAGTCAGAAGCGGTATTAAAAGTTGTCAGAAAACATTGGTTTATTATTGTAACTGAACTAGCGGCTACTATCTTTTTAATTTTCATTCCAATATTAATTTTTAGCTTTCTTTTCCTAATCCCTAACACTAGCGCCATTACCAGCTTAATCCTAGACTACGAAGCAATTTTTATTTTTGCAGCTTTGTTTTGGACTTTAATGATCAGCTTATCTGCTTTTATGATCTGGACTCATTACTTTCTTGATCTTTGGATTATTACTGACAGAAGGATTATTACAGTTGATCAAGTGCACTTCTTTAACCGTAAAGTTAGTAGTTTTAGACTGGAACGTCTGCAAGATATAAAAGTAACTATCAAAGGTATTATTCCTACTTTTCTGAACTATGGAACACTTAGAGCTCAAACTGCCAGTGCAGCTGAAAGCAACTTTGTCTCCGTGGGCTTACCTGATCCTCGTGAACTACAATCTACTATTCAAAAAGCAATGGATGAAAGACTGCAATCATTGCGTGGTGTAGATATTGAATAATCACCCTTACTTGCATTACCCCGCCTACTAAAATACAATCACTTTATGAAAAAAGAACACCAGTCTACTGAATCATATAAAGGAGTAAGGGATTTCTACCCTAAAGAGATGGCGGTTCAAAGATATATTTTTGATACTTGGTCAAAAACAGCTGAGTCTTTTGGCTATGAGCGCTACGATGCTTCAATCCTTGAACCAGCTGCCTTATACAAAGCAAAAGGTTCTGAAAGTGAAGAAATAGTTAATGAACAGACCTATACTTTTACTGATCGTGGAGATAGAGAAGTTACTCTTCGTCCAGAGATGACTCCGACCGTAGCTCGTATGGTGGCTGGCAAACGACGTGAACTAAACTTCCCTTTACGCTGGTACTCTATACCTAGTCTCTATCGTTATGAACGTCCTCAGCGCGGACGTTTACGAGAACACTGGCAGCTGAACTGTGATTTATTTGGCTCAGACCATATTTCTTCAGATGTTGAACTGATAGTCTTGGCGTACCAACTATTTATTGATTTTGGTGCTACTCCAGAAATGTTTGAAATTCTAATAAATGACCGTCGCGAAATGGCAGAGCTCTACAACCAAATTGGTATTACTGATAATGAAAAAATCAACCAACTCAGTAAACTTAACGACCTCAAGAAGAAAATTTCAAAAGAACAATACCGAGAAACATTATCTTTTATTCTAAATAATGACGAATTAATACCAAAAGTCACAGAATTAGTAGAGAATACTAGTGGCGAAAACCAGGTTACTAAAGCGCTAGCTGCGCTAGGAATACACAATGTAAAAATTGACCGATCCATAGCTCGTGGTTTCAACTACTACACCGGTACGATTTTTGAAATAGTTGATAAACATCCTGACAATAATCGCTCGATGTTAGGGGGTGGTCGCTACGACAACTTAACTGCCATGTTTAGTGATGACGCTATCCCAGGAATTGGTTTTGGTATGGGTGACGTGACTATGCGAGATTTTCTAGAAACACATGATCTTCTACCAGAATCTGTAACTAAGACAGGGGCATTTGTCACTGTAATTCCTACTGACACTGAGCAAAACCTAGAGAGTCAAAAACTAGCCAAGCTAATACGCGAAGCAGGCCTTAGTGTCACTACTGATATTAGTAACAAAAAGATTGGCAAGAAGATTGCCGGAGCAGTCAGTCAAGGTAGTAGTTTTGTTGTCATTGTTGGCGAAGAGGAAGTCGCTAGCCAAGTTTTCACTCTAAAAAACCTGGTTTCAGAAACTGAAACAAAAGACACTCTTGAAAATATAATTAAATTAATCCTAAAATAAGTTTGATGCGTTACGTTATTTTTGACCTTGAAACTCAAAACCTTCTTCAGGACGTCGGCAATAATCCGGCTGCTTTAGATATTTCTGTCGGTACATTTTATGATAGTGAAACAGACAAATACACAACAGTTGAAGTTAGTGAACTTCAAACTGTATGGCCACTTTTAGAAAAAGCTGATGCTTTGGTTGGTTATAACACCGATCACTTTGATATTCCTTTACTAAACAAGTATTACCCAGGAGACCTAACTGCAATTAAAAGTATTGACTTAATGGCAGAAATTAAAAAGTCTTTAGGACGAAGGTTAAGGCTAGATAGCGTGGCAGAAGCCACTGTTGGCGCCAAGAAAACCGCAAACGGACTCCAAGCGATACGTTGGTGGCGTGAAGGTAAAATAGATGAAATAAAAAAATATTGTGAACAGGATGTAAAAGTGACCAAAAAAATCTTTGATTATGCTCTTAAGAATGGTCATTTAAAATTTAAGGATGGTTTTAGAAAAAAAGAAATTCCCCTTGATACTTCTGATTGGATTGTAAAAGAAGAATCATCGATGACTCACTCTCTTCTTTTTTAAGTCTTTACTATACGTAAAGCGCTACGTAAGCAACAACAGCTGCCAAGACTAAGGTATACCAGATAAAAGGCCACAGAGTGTACTTTCTTATAAAAGCTAAGAAGAAATGGATAACAATCAGGGCACTAACAAAACTTACCGTTGTACCAACCAATATTAAGACCCAGGATACTGATCCTCCAGTTACTATTAACTCAAGTAGCTTTTTTATACCCAACCCAGCCGTTATAGGAATCGCCAGCAAGAATGAAAACCTAGCTGCCTCTAAACGAGTTAGTCCAAGGAGCATTCCTCCTGCTAAAGTAGCTCCTGAGCGAGAGAAACCAGGTAAGAGAGCGATTACCTGAAAGAAGCCGACTAATACACCCCGACGGACAGTAAGCACACCTCGTGGTGGGTTAACGTAGTATCTCCACTCAGCATACATAAAGAAAAGTGCTGCCACCGCCAGGATACCAGCGACTATTAATGGTGAGTATAAATATTTTTCCATCAATGGCTCTAGGAGTAGACCAAAAATGACTGCTGGAATTGTTCCAAAAAATAAGGCGTAGAGAAGTACTAAATCTTTTTCATTTACCGGAAGTCGCCCAAGCTTTCTAATAGCAGTCTGAATCATAGCCCAGATATCTGACCAGAAATAAATAGTAACTGCCGCTGTTGTCGAAAGATGTAACAAAGCGTCAAAAGCCAGCGCATTGGTAGTGTCTAGAGTCAAAAAATCACGGACAATTACCAAGTGCCCGCTAGAAGAAATTGGTAAAAATTCAGCTATTCCTTGTACTAAACCTAAAATAAGTGCTCCAGTAATATCCATGGATAATATTATACCACCTCATTTAAACAACATGATATAATGTCTACATAACAATAAATCATATTATGGAACCACAATCTTCAAAATCATCTTTGGCAATACCAATATCAATTATATTAGGTTTTGCACTAATCGCTGCTGCGATTTATTTTACTGGAAATAAGGCTCCAGCTCTCAATGTAACAGCAGACAATGCCCAACCACAAGTTGTAGAGAAGGCGGAAATCAGACCAGTTGATGAAACTGACTTTATTAGAGGAAATCCAAATGCCCCAATTTTAATTGTTGAATACTCTGACTATGACTGCCCTTTCTGTAAGCGTTACCATGACACGATGAATCAAGTTATGGACGAATACGGAGTAAGTGGAAAAGTTGCCTGGGTTTACCGTCAATTCCCAATCGCACAACTACACCCAAATGCCCCTCGTATCTCAGAAGCAGCTCTTTGTGTAGGTGAAATTGCTGGCAACGACGCTTTCTGGGCTTTTAGTGACCTAGTTTTCAATGAAAGAGATATAAACGAACCAACAAATATTACTAGACTGCCTGAATATGCTGTTAGTGCGGGAGCGAATGAGGCTGAATTTAACGCTTGTCTAAACAGTGGTCAAATGAAAGACAGGGTAACAGCTAGTTACAACGAAGCCGTAGCAGCAGGAATCCAAGGAACACCACATTCTTTTGTCTTAATCGGTAACCAACAGGCTCCAATTGAAGGTGCACAACCATATGCTGTAGTCAAACAAATTGTTGATAACTTGATTGGTCAACTTGAAGGTAGAGAAACAGAATAATTACTAAAAGAAAAAGACTCGGATCACTAGTGATCCGAGTCTTTTTCTATTTATTTTTAAATTGCTCTACCAAGTCACAATAATCAGAAGTTTTAGGATCGCAGTCTGACTTTAGAAATTCCCCGGTAATAATTTCTTTCACTGATGAAATTATCTCTGTTTTAAGTGCCTCTATCTCTCGCTGTGTAATAGCAAAACTCTCTTCTTTGATCTGACCCTTTGCGTCAGGCTCTACAAAAGACAACGTCCCTTCACTACAAACATACCTTTCATCATCATGAAGTGATAAAAGTAGAGCATAAAAAACCAACTGTCTTTTGTAACCACCATCAGCATCTTTAGTATTACCTTCAATGAAATTCCTCGACTTTGGCTTCCCTGTTTTATAATCAACCACTCTTATAGCCTGACCATTGTCATCAAGATCAATCCTATCTAATTTACCTGTAAGTACTAATTCAGGTAGTTCAGTAATACCAGTCTCCAGCACTACTCTTATTTTCATTTCTTCTTTTGCACTTTTAGATAAAGTAGCTTCTAGATGCTCAGTGTAGACCACTAGTGACTCTAGGCCTTTTTTTAGTAAACGTGAAAATTCTTCGATATTAAGAGGTAGTCGACTAAGTTCTTGTTCTAATTTTTTCTTGTAGACGGATATTTTTGGTAATTTTCCATTTTGGGTTCGGAATTTGGTCATATATTCCAAAGTGTTGTGAATAGCAGTACCAAACTGCATATGTGGTGCTTGGGTTTCAGGTATGCGTAAAATATTTCGGTAAAAATAATCCCACGGGCTACGTAAGTAATTATTCAATGAAGTAGCAGAGAAGCCACGATCAGTTAAAATTTTAAGTAAGAGTTGGTTATCTACCTTACTCATAGATTCCATTCTGGCTAAATTTGCCAGAGGGTCAAAATTATCTTCGATTTCTTTGGTGGAAACTTCTTTAATCAAATCTGGTTCAATATCAGAAACGAGTCTTGCTTCAGTTAATTCACGGCCTTCAATATTCATTTTTGAAGAAGAGAGAAATAGTGTACTTTTTGCTCTAGTAATAGCCACATAAAACAATCTTCTCTCGTCTTCAATAAAATCATCCTCCTCTTCAATCTGCCGCCTAGTTAGAGGAATATCAAAGTATTTCTTTTTACCTGAACCACCCCAACTATTGTCGTTTAGATGCGGAACAAATACCACTTCAAATTCGAGTCCTTTTGATTTATGGGCTGTCATTACCTGAACTGATTCACTACTAGTGACAATATAAGGAGCATTTAGAGGTAAATTATATGAGATACGTAACTCAAAAGCTGTAGCGATTGCTTTCAGGGTATTTATCCCTTCTCGTGAGACCAAAGATTCAATCTCGTCATAAAGTCTACGAACAACCCTGGTACCTTCAAACGAATCGTACTTCACTAGGTGTTTTATTAATCCACTCTCTTGTAAGAGATATTCTAATACCCGATGTGGAGCTTCATGAACTTCTAGTTGTCTCGCCTCTGTGATCACCCTAACAATATTTTCAAACACAGAAGTATCTACTACACCAATCTCCAACAAATATTTTTGATCAGAAATAATTTGCCACAGGTTATGGTCATAAGACTGAGCTGACAAAACTTTAAATAGATCGTCAGCACTAATACCCCAGTAAGCACCATGTAAAACGGTAAAGAGTGCTGTTTGATCTTGAGTGGTAACAACAGCCCGGATCAGAGTCTGTACGGCGTGAGTAATTGGATGTTGTAAGATATCACCATCAGCTGAAGCCATTACCGCAATGCCTTGCTTACGTAAAAGAGTAGTTACCTGTTCAACCTCACGATTGGTTCTAACAATAACAGCTATCTCGCTAGCTGATACTCCTGTGTCTATTTTTTTCTTGACTTCATTAGTTAGCCACAAGTCTTCCACTGCCTGGTGAGAAAAAGAGTGTCTAGTTAATTCTGCCTTAGGGACCAGTGAAGCCTTGAGTTCTAGTCGTAATTCTTTTAGTGGTCCTGACTCAACTCTCATCAAGCTATGTGCTGCATCAAGAATAGGTTGTCCAGATCGATAATTTTCTTCAAGACTAATAACTTTTGTGTTTGGATAGTGCTCGGTAAAATATAAAAAGTTTTCTAGAGACGCTCCTTGAAAGCGATAGATAGCCTGCTTCTCATCACCTACCACAAAAATGTTTGGTGACTCATGGAAAGAAGACAATAATTCTAAAATTTTATTTTGAGAACCATTAACGTCCTGATGTTCGTCAGCTAAGATGTATTGATAATTTTCCTGTAGATCCCTTAACATCCCTTCATTATTTGAAAGAGCATTAATAGTCTCAACAATCATGTCTTCAAAATCATAAAAATTTTGCTCACCGAGTAAAGCCTCATACTGGCGGTAGATAAAAAGCAGCTCTCTATTTTTGGCTATACTTTTTTCTTTATTAGTATACTCTCCTCTCACCTTTCCCTTATGAGCTCCTTTTTGGTGAATTTTTTCGATTCCCAAAAGCTCTTGATCTTGTCTTTCAATAATCTTTAGGAAGTTGTCTGGGGTTACGTATTCTTGTTTTAACTGCCCAATAATTCTTAGGATATGAGTTACATAATAAGTTGGATTACCAAAAGGTCTAAGGAGCTTTACTTCCCCACCATTAATAATATTTTCTATATTGGTGATTTTTTCTAAGTCATTGATTGGTCGACCACCAACAACTCTTTCATAAGCATCTGGATAATCTGAAATCAACTTTTGCGCAAAACCATGAAAAGTAAAAATAGGTACCTGGTAAGCAGTAGCGCCTATATACTGACGTAGTCGCTCACGCATAGCCTTGGCACCAGACTCTGTAAAAGTCAGGGCCAAGATACTACCAGGGGCAGTATCTGTTTCCATGAGGATGTTAGCGATTCTGAGAGTCAAAATCTGAGTCTTTCCAGTACCAGGACCAGCAATCACCATGACCGGCCCTTCTATAGTCAAAACAGCCTCTTTTTGGGCTTTATTTAGTGTTGCTAAGGCAGCTTTAAAATTAGTAGAATCAGTCATAAGTTCGTCTTGTAGGCATTATAGCACCCTAGCTAGAGCGAATGGTCCTAGTCCAACCAGATATTTTATTGAGTATTTTACTATGCACCTTTATCACTCCAAAGGTCTATACATTTTAAAATCATAGGTGTATGATAGCGAGCAATGGAAATTCAAGATATTACCAAAACAGCCGTCACCATTAGTCAGGAAGCTACTTTTGAAGAGACAGTTCGTTTAATGGTTCAAGAAAAGACGAATTCATTATTAGTAGTTGACGGAGGTGGTGTATTAGTAGGTGAAATTAATATGTCAGATATACTGGATGCTATTGTTCCAGAATACCTTGACGGAGATAGTATTGCTGCGCACTTTGCTGGTGACGAGATGTTTACTGAGGCTGTTACTGATGCAAAAGACACTCCAGTAAAGAAATTTATGTCTACAGCCCTAACGCCAGTTGAGACTACTTCAAGTCTAATGTCAGTTGCCTCAATAGCAATTGCTAATCACCGTACTCATATTCCTGTTATTGACGAAGACGGTCGTCCGGTTGGAATGATCTCAAGACGGGGACTAAAACACATTATTGCCAACGTACTAAACATCGCAGACAACGAGTAAACCTAAACAAAATAAAGGCGCCTTTAAAATAAAGCGCCTATTATTTTTTATTTTAAATTATCTGATTATTAAATTTATATGGAAACAATTGAAATTATTTCGCTGCTTATTTTTGGGGTCACTTTCTTCTTCATTTTAACTGAAAAGATTCACCGGACAGTTATTGCTCTTTTTGGAGCTTTAACAATGGTTGTCGCTGGTATTTATTTTGACTTTTACAGTCCTGAAAAAGCCCTTGAGTCTGTTGACTTCAATACCCTTGGTCTTCTTTTTGGAATGATGATCATTGTCGGGATGCTCGAGAAAACTGGTGTTTTCCAGTATCTAGGTATCTGGACCGCTAAAAAGACTAAGGGTAATCCTTGGCTCTTGATGGTAGCTCTTTCTGGTATTACAGCTTTCTTGTCGATGATTCTTGATAACGTAACCACTATCATTTTGATTGTACCAATTACGATCATTATTGCTGACATGCTCAAGATCAACCCAATTCCAATCTTGATGGCTGAGGCCCTACTCTCAAACATTGGTGGTACTGCAACTCTAATTGGAGACCCTCCAAACATCATGATTGGTTCTTTTGCTGGACTAACCTTTAATGATTTCTTACTTCACTCACTACCAGTTGTCTTAGTAACCTGGGTTGTAACTTTGGGTGTATTTAGACTTATTTTCCGAAAAGATCTAAAAGCCCAGCCGCAAAATATCGACAAACTAATGTTGATGAACGAAAAAGATGCAATTAAGGATCCAAAGACTTTGAAGCGATTACTTTGGATTATGGTTTTAGTTGTAGCCATGTTCTTTACGCACTCACTGATCCACTTAGAAGCTTCAATGGTTGCTTTAATTGGTGCCGCTTTGGCCCTAATCATAGTTGCTCCTCATAATGACCCGCAACATATTATTGAGAAGTGTGAGCTCTCAGTTCTACTTTTCTTTGGATCTTTGTTTGTGATTGTTGGTGGTCTAGAATTTTCTGGTGTACTTAAAGAAGCGGCTGGTCTCCTAATCTCTGGAGCTGAAAGTAATCTACTCCTAACAGCTATTATCTTACTTTGGACTAGTGCTGTCTTGTCAGCCATGATTGATAATATTCCATTCACAGTTGCTATGATTCCAATCATTGGTTACCTTGGGACTCAAGGAGTACCAATTGACCTGCTATGGTGGGCGCTAGTGTTTGGAGTTGGTTTCGGAGGAAATGGTTCGCCAATCGGTTCTACTGTTGGGGTGATTGTAGTAGCTAAATCAGAGAAAACTGACAACCCAATCAGCTTCATAAGTTGGATGAAGCTTGGAGTACCGACGATGGTTGTTGGCCTCACTATTGCCACTATTGCCCTAGTAGCCTTTGAACCATGGTTCAATAAGCACTCTGGAACTAGTCACTACAATGAACTAGAAGAGATTGTCATTCCTCACAGTAGTTAGTAACTCAAATAAAAACAGCGCGGCCGTAGGCCGCGCTGTTTTTATTTAGTTTAGTAAGACTTAAGTCTTCGTGCTTTTTCGTGTTGTCTGATCTTCTCTAATGCTTTAGCTTCAATTTGTCTAATACGTTCACGAGTGACACCAAACTCTTTTCCTACCTCTTCAAGTGTATGGTAAGTACCATCTAGTAATCCATGACGCATTTCCAAAATCTTTCTTTCTTTTTCAGATAAAGTATCTAGAATCTCAGTAATTTGGTCTGTCAAAATACTGTGAGCCACTTCTTGGTCTGGAGATACGATTTTATCGTCAGAAATAAAGTCTGAAAGTCTTGAGCGGTCGTCGTCGTCACCTACTGGCAGTTCAAGTGAAATAGTATCCTGACTGATTTTTTCAATCTGGTAAACCTTCTCTACTTCAACACCCATTTCAGTAGCGATCTCCTCAGGCATCGGGTCACGACCCAAGTCTTGAGATAATCTCCTTGAGACCTGCTTATACTTAGCCATAGTCTCAACCATATGAACCGGGATACGAATAGTTCTAGACTGGTCTGCTAATGCTCGAGTAATCGCTTGTCTGATCCACCAAGTAGCATAAGTAGAAAACTTAAAACCTTTAGTGAAGTCAAACTTATCTACCGCCTTAAACAAACCAAGGTTTCCTTCCTGAATAAGATCAAGTAAAGTTAGGTCAGGAGAACGTCCAACATACTTCTTAGCAATTGAAACTACCAAACGTAGGTTTGCCCGCGCCAGTAAGTTTCTAGCCTCATCATCTCCATCAACAATTCTTTTTGCTAATGTTCGTTCTTCTTGAGCATTCAAAAGTGGATATTGTCCGATCTCTCGCAGATACATTTGAATAGAGTCGTAACTACTATCGCTTCGCTTAAAAGCATTTTTCTGAGCAATAATCTCAGCACTGGTATCCTCACCCAACATTCCACCGCTTTGTAGCACATCAACCCCAGCGATTGAAAACCGATCATAGAGCACATCAAGAAAAGCGATGTCTTTTTCGATTTCTGGAAAAGCTCTCAGTAGTTCGTCATAAGTAACATAACCTCGGTCACGACCAGAGCGCATTAACTCAGCTGCTTTCATTTCAAGAATCTTCTCACTCTTGGTTAGCGGCACTTTCTTGACTGGTTTAGCTGGTTTTTTAGCTTTTGGAGCTACAACCTTCTTTACAACCTTCTTTGCTTTTGAGACTAGTTTCTTTGTAGTTACTTTTTTGACACTTTTAACAGCGGCTTTAGCCGCTTTTTTAACTACTTTTTTTGTCTTCTTCGTAGCTGCCTTCTTTACAACCTTCTTTGCTTTTGTTTTTGAGGCCGGAGCCTTTTTGATTTTTTTTGTAACGGTTTTGGCCGCTTTTTTAACTTTTTTTGTTGTGGCCTTTTTGGTAGCCATAGTGTCCACTACTATACAGAAAAAATGGAAATTGTCCAGTACTGTTACTGCTTTTCTTCAAGTAGTTCAACAGTATAAGGGTTTTCTTGTAATTTTTGCCGTAATAAGGAAACTAACTGAATTGCTTCTGTAATCTTATCCTCTTGACCCATACTCTCCGCCTCTTCTAACTGCTTCCTGGCTCGGTTAATCTCGTTTTTAATTGTCTGAGCTCGCAATTCGTTTAGGGAGTGAATAAATTCGTCATCAAAAACTTTACGAGGGTTTTTATCTAAAAATGACTCTGCTCTAAAAAGTACTTCAGCTTTTGTTCCTGGGCTTATAGTACTATCTAGCTCCTCTATAGTTTTACTAGTAATAGCTTCTATCAACGCTTTTAGCTTACTAGAAATATCTGAATCAAAAAGAGTGTAAGCGGAGACAACGTAAGCTAGGAGTGCTGTCATTCTTTGTTGTGGTAGTTGTTCAACTGCTGGCTTTTTTACGACTGGTTTATTTGTAACTTCTTTGGTATTTGAAGCTCTTTCTTTATTTTCATTCAATCTTTCAACCTCATAATGAACCGCCTCTTTGGTAGTGTTCAAAGCTTCGGCCAGCTTAGCTTCAAAGTGATCTTGATCAATATGATTTGGTAAAAGATTTATGTACGGCAAAATCTCTTCTCTAGCCTGAAGCTTAAAGGTGCGTTCATCTAAGTTTCTTTCTTTGAGGTGTTGAAGTAAGAACTCGATTACATGTAGTGATTTTCCAATCGCTTGTTTATATTCTTTGATGTCTTTAAGTACGATATCAGCTGGATCTTGCCCCTTGGGCAAAGCAGCCACCTTAACGTCCAAACCACGTCTAAGCATTAGGTCAGCCGCTCTCTTTACGGCAGCCACACCAGCCTTGTCTGAATCCAGGGCCAAAACAACCTTTGTAGATAGTCGTTCAAGTAATTGCACGTGAAGTGGCGTTAAAGCAGTCCCAGAAACAGCTACTGTGTTTGTGTAGCCCGACTGATGGCTCATAACGACATCAAACTGCCCCTCTACAATCAGTGAAAAGTTGAGGTTTCTAATTCCCTTTCTGGCTCGGTCATAGCCATAGAGTAGTTCTGATTTTTTATAGAGTTCAGTTTCGGGTGAGTTTACGTATTTTGGTATTTCAGGACCTGACTCAAGTGTTCTTCCAGAAAAGCCTACTACTCGCCCACCTTGATCAAAGAGTGGAAACATTATCCGGTTACGAAATACATCGTAGGCATCTTTCCCTTTTCCACTTTCTTTTACTAAACCGGCTTTAAATAATTCTGCTTCGGTATAGCCCTTCATTAAGAGATGGTCTTTCACTTCCCTCCAACCATCGTCAGGCGGACCAGGAGCAAAACCAATCCGCCAAGACTCTAGACTAGCTTCATTAACACCTCTTTCTTCCAAATACTTTTTGGCTGCTTTAGCATTCTGAAGTCGCGTAACATAAAAGTTGGTTGCCTCTTCCATAACAACATACAGACGATCGCGTTCACTTTTCTTTTGCGGCGACACTGGTACTAACTCAACATTAGCTTTCTCTGCCAATATTTTTAAAGCGCCTTTAAAATCAACTCCCTCCATCGCTTCCACAAAAGTGAACATGTCTCCGCCTTGGCTAGTAGAAAAACAGTAGTACATTCCACGATCTGGAGAAACATAAAAAGAAGGAGTCTTCTCGCTGGTAAACGGAGACTTTCCTTTGAAGTGTCTGCCTGCCTTATGGAGTTCTACATAAGCTGAAACAACATCAACGATGTTTAGCCGATCTTTAATTTGTTGCACCGGATCTGACATATCTTATGCCAGCCATTATACGCGAAAACAAAGACTATGCCCAAAGTATTGACTTGTATTCTAAGTATTGTATTGTTCTTGTAAACAAGTTCCACCCCGCCTACCCTCACTTTGGAGAAAATCGTGACCTACCTCCTCCCTTTTCTGCTCAATGGTTTGCTGTTTTTTTGGCTGGTTCGCTCTATCATTTGTACAATTTCGATTTGGTACAAGAGGAAATTGATCTTCCGCATCAAAAGTTCCGCCACTTTTCAGTTCAAATTTGGATATGTATGCGGTGCTTTTTTGTTCATTGTTCTCGGACCAATCACACTCCTAATCCGCGCCTGAAGAAATTTGAAGCAGTTCGGACACCGACTGTAGAGACTTGGCTGATAAATCTACTACCAACTTACCAAACTTTAGAACCTGACAAGCCCTGCGCTTGCCGGGTTTTGTCTTTTAAAAACATATGTTATTGATTCTGCATCAAATTTATCTATCATTGAGGATAGATAAATTAAACCAATGTGATTCTCTTTATCTATCACTGATGATAGTATTTATAGTGTGGTCTCTATCTATCATTGATGATAGATAGAGAGTTACTAATTAAATTTTTATTTATGAATCTGAGACAAATTAAGGAGGATAAATTAATAAATGACGCACTCTCCGCTGCTGCCGGTCAATTTAAAGGTGAGGCTGCAGTAAATTCTTTTATTCAACAAGTCTTGACTGAAAAAGAACGTCTTGCGGTTGGAAGACGAATAGTAATTGCACGTTTGATACTAACTGGTGCAACTTATTATGAAGTTAATGAGATATTACAGATCAGTCCTAATACTTTTCGCAATATCAGACAATGGATCAGTAAAGAGTTACCTTCATATAGAGATGTCAAAGATAAACAAAAGAAGCCTAAGTCCAAAAAATCTAGCGGTTCCAGAAATCGCGTGTCTCCACTAAGTTTCACTGATTTGAAAAGTCGTTATCCAATGCACTTTTTACTTTTTAGTATCGCAGACAACATTCTTTTAAATAAGGACAAGTAAGAAAATAATAAAACTAGTTTATCTATCCCTGATGATAGATAAACTAGTTTTATAATAAAGTATTAATAAGCAACTTCTTTTAACTAGTTTGAGACAAAGATATTCGTTGGATATGAACTCACTAGACCGCTACTAGTATTTCTTACTCTTGTTTCAATAAAGTAAGCGCCGGGAGTGGTATTAAAAGGAATGTAGAAGTAAACGTCACTATAAGCAGGTTGCTCAGGTACGAGCCTTTGACTCCCTGAATCTGGATACATTTGCGCTATGGACCAACCTTCTGGTAAAGATATTTCCGTCACAAAGTCCGTAGCGCCACAACCAAAGTAATCAGCATTTTCATACTGAAGACTGACGTAACCAGTAGCACCTGCTGATGTGTGGAGTAAAGCAAAAGCATTATTAATCTTAGGAGCAAAATTTTGGCACTCTGGCTCAGAATAAATAACAGCTACAGACGGAGAACTTTCTCTACTGACCGATAAATTTGAGCTTCCTAAGACCTTAATAGAGATACCCATACCTGGATCTATGAAAACCTTGCCAGGATTAAGAGTAGTATTTTTGATGCCTGCGTACCAAGAAGTAGAGTCAGACGGAGTCATATCTAGTAACTTTGACTCCGTAGAAAACAGTGGATTTTTATTTACAAACACTCCTCTAGTATTCTGAAACAAATCTTTTCTTCCTAAATTTGCATCAAAACCAATTGGGTTTCTATACTCAAGATAATACACACTATTTTTAATTCGAGTATTTTTATCTCCAAGTATTATTTTTATAGCAGCATTTTCTTTTCCAGTTTCTAGCGGACTCAGTTTAATTTCTTTTGTACTAGCGGAAATTGTTTTTAAATTTTCCTTTGAAAGCCAACCTAGTTTATCTTTATAGACAGCATTAAAATGAAGCCCGTAACTAATGTTGCCCATCGTATCGAAAGCATTTCCATACTCAATATCTTGGCAATTGTTTCCGTAAATAATTTCATTGTGACAATCTAAACCATTGGCATGAGGGAGTCCTATTGCATGGCCTAGTTCATGAGCTAAGAGATAATCTAAATTAGTCCACAAAAACGGCTGGCTACCCCACTGTGAAGGCTCGTTATATTGAATTATATTTCCGATCCAAGAAACTGAAATATAATAATTCTTTCCATTAAAAACTTGGTTGTACTTACCCACTGAAGAGCAGCCTCCTGTGATACTTGGATGGCTAGGCATGATAACCAAGCGATCGTACTTTTCTAAGTTAATACTATTTTGTACAATAATATTCTCAATCTCACTTATAGTTACAGCTCCACAAGCAGAGTTAAGCCTGTTGATAGATCGCGGTATAGTAAACCAGCCAAAAACATCCCCAACAAAACTAATTTTTCCGTAAGATTGTTCTTGGTAAAACTTCTGAAACTGACTATCAAAGATAATATCTTGGGCTTCCTTAATATTAAAAGGTCTTTGCGCCACAGAATCTTCAAAATCAACCAACAGTACTGCTGTCTTTTGTTCGCCAATTGATTCTGTATTAACAGAAGTATCTGCAGCAGTTACATTTTTAGCAACTAAGATATTATCTAAACCGATACCACTTACAGTAACGGTAGAACCTGGATCAAACTGACTCAAAGGTACGACTGAATAAAGGCTGAACTCTTTACCATCAACTTCAAGGTAATAATCTGTCTGGGAGTTTTCTGGGCGTGAAAAATCGTCAACTTGAAAGGCTCTTATTTTTCCAGTCTGAGTAACATTTACTTCAATCTTATCTGTGAATAATTTAGGAATTTTTTCCCTTTCTTTGTCAGTGAAAATAGCACCAAAGAATGCCGCCGGGTTAACAACAGCTAGATCAGTCAGGAGTTCGTTTCTACTTTTCAGCTTCTTAATTGTGCTTACTTCATTAACATAATCGCTTACCTCTCCTGAAATAGATTGAATCTTTACAACCAAATCCTGGACAGCCTTATTAGTGTCAAAATGCCCCGCTACAGCCTCAGAATGAGCCAAGACAACAAGTGGTAGGCAGATTAGCAAGATTGCTACTATAAGCACCTTAAAGGCGTACATGTATATGCTATTAAATATATAGCTGTTCATTATTTTAATGCTACATTAGATTTTAAATGTGTCAATGGTCACTTATTTTTATTAAAAAACAGGACGACCGAAGGCCGTCCTGTTTTTTAATGCTTTAAGTAGGATCTACTTAGGCATGTTTTCGATCATATCGAACTTCTTGCTGCCCTTAAATCCAGATCCAGCAGGAATCAATTTACCAATGATCACGTTCTCCATAAGTCCAGCTAGATTATCGTGACTTCCCTTTACAGCAGCATTGATCAAGACACGAGTTGTGTTTTGGAATGAAGCAGCTGACAAGAAACTCTTTCGAGATAATGAAGTCTCAGTAATACCCAAGATCAATTTATCTGCCTTAGCTACTTCTTTACCTTCTTCTTTAAGCTTCATGTTTGCTTCAACAAAGATCCATTCTTCAACAACTTCACCAACTGTAAACGGACTTTCACCTGACGCTGTAATCTTCACTCGAGACATCATTTGCTTAACAATAAGTTCAATGTGCTTTCGAGCAATAGTTACACCTTGTAGTTCGTAAATCTTGTTTACTTCAGCAATGATGTAGTCTTGAGTTACTTCTTGACCACCAAACTTAAATAGTTCAGGCAAGAGAGCTGATCCGTCAGTGATCATTTGTCCAGCAATAACTTTATCTCCCTTTGAGACAGTTACTACACGACGATAATGAATTTCGTATTCGATGTTATCCTTCTTCTTTGGTGCGCCCTTTGCTGTCATGTCTGGTGCTACCACCACAATCTTCTCACGTCCTTCAGTTCGAATATCAACTACTTGACCTTCACACTTAGAAACAACTGCAGGAATCTTTGGTTGTCGCTTTTCAAATACTTCTTCTACTCGAGGAAGACCTGAAGTTACGTCTCCTCCAGCTGACGCAGTTCCTCCGGCGTGCTTAGTGTTCATTGTCAGCTGTGTTCCTGGCTCTCCAATCGCTTGAGCAGCAACAGTTCCTACCGCTTCTCCGATATCAACTAGCTTGTTACTTGAAAGGTCAACACCATAACATTGCTGACAAACTCCTCGAAGTGTCTTACAAGTCATCGGTGATCGTACACCAACATTTTCACAAGTTGATTCTTCTACAGATATAGCGTCTAGACGAGTGAGCAAGTGTCCTTTCGGGAAGATTACTCGACCCTTACTATCAGTTGCATCCTCAGTCAAAACTCGACCCTTAATTGCCTTTGAGAAAGCAATTTCAATCCCAGAAGCTGAAATTCTACCAATCTTGATTCCAAGCTTAGTCTTACAATCAGCTTCAGTCACAATAGCGTCTTGCGCTACTACGAAGAGACGACGAGTAAGGTAACCAGCTTTAGCTGTTTGAAGGGCTGTATCGGCCAGACCCTTACGAGAACCGTGAGTAGTCGTAAAGTATTCAATCGGTGACATACCTTCTTTCATTGAAGAAAGAATTGGGAACTCAACTGTCTCACCTCGAGTGTTTACAATCAGTCCCTTCATACCGGCCATCTGAGCGATCTGTCCTAGAGACCCTCGAGCTCCTGACTTCCACATTTCATAGGCAGATCCGTTTTCGTCTAGAGTTTCAGGTAGTACTCGTTCGATTTCAGTCTTAGCTCGGTGCCAAACTTCCACGATCATACGACGACGTTCGTCTCGTGAGATCAAACCTTCGTCATAAGCTTCGAAAATACCACGTTCTTCTACACGAGCCTTTTCAAGGATTGCTGGCTTTTGTTTTGGCACACTTACTTCATCAATTCCCCAAGTTACTCCAGATAGAGTTGCATACTTGAGTCCTAGTTTCTTAAGCTTGTCGACAATCGCTGGTACAGCTTCAGGTCCACGTGCATCAATAATATCGATCACTACAGCAAAAATAGTTCGCTGCACAATCACGTCATTGATAAATGGATGGTCTGAAGGAAGCACACTGTTGAAGATCAAACGCCCAACAGTAGTTTCAAATATTTTTCCTTCGTATTGCTTGTACTTATCAGTGTCTGTCGCTAGTACTTTCACCATCGCTCGGAAGTCAATCACTCCATAGTCGTAAGCGTTAATAGCATCGTTTGGTGAAGAGAAGAACTTTCCTTCTCCCTTTGCGCCTGGCATTGCTTTAGTCATCCAGTATGCACCCAAAGCCATATCAAGTAGCTTTTCAGATACAACCGGCTCAGCAGATCCAGGCTTTAGGATGTTTTTGTTTGCAGAGATAATTTCTCGAGCTTCCATTTGTGCTTCATCAGACAATGGTACGTGTACCGCCATCTGGTCACCGTCGAAGTCAGCGTTAAACGCTCGACAAACAAGAGGGTGAACTTGGATAGCATTTCCTTCAATCAATACTGGACGGAAAGCTTGGATACCTTGACGGTGAAGTGTCGGCGCACGGTTTAGTAGAACGTGTTTTGGCTTAATTACATTTTCCAAAATTGCCCATACTTCTGGTACTCCGTCTTCAATCAACCTTCCCGCTCCACGAATGTTGTATGCAAGTTCTTGTTTTAGAAGTTCAGCAATCACAAACGGTCGGAAAAGTTCCAGAGCCATGTGCTTTGGTAGACCACATTGATCTAGAGCAAGTTCAGGACCAATAACGATCACAGAACGTCCAGAGTAGTCCACACGCTTACCAAGTAGGTTTTGTCGGAAGTAACCTTGCTTACTCTTAAGGTAATCAGAAAGAGACTTCAAAGGTCGGCGTTGTGCTTGACTCATTGCTGAGTAAGCTCCACCACCATGACGAATTGAGTTATCGATCAAAGCATCGACGGCTTCTTGCAAGATACGCTTTTCGTTTCGAAGAATAACGTCAGGTGCTTGAATATCAATCAATTTCTTCAAACGATTGTTTCGGTTGATCACACGTCGGTAAAGGTCGTTTAGGTCTGAAGACGCATGTCGTCCACCTTCAAGAGCTACCATTGGACGAATCGCTGGCGGGATAACTGGAATTCGAGTTAGGAACATCCATTCAGGACGAACGCCTGAGTTAGACATACCTCGGATCAAAGACAAACGCTTATCAAGCTTTGCTCGTTCCATTGCTCCAGCTGTCTCACGTTCAGTTTCAAGACGCTTGATTAACTCATCAATCTTTACAGCTTTAAATAATTCAAAAATCGCTTCTGCTCCAATCTTCGCTTCAAAAAGCGTACTGTATTTGATTGAGTAACGGTGGAAATTTGCTTCATCTAGTACAACTCCAGGAGCAATACTGTCAATCTCCTTTTTCATTCCTTCCATTCGAGTCTTCAAAGCTTCTTTAGCATCTTCGTTCTGTAGCGCTTTGAATTTTGTCTTAAATTCAGTATCAAGTTCTCTAAGTAGACGAGTTCGGTCTTCTTCACTTACTTTTGTAACGATGTATCCAGCAAAGTAAATTACCTTCTCCACAGCAGAAGCTGTGATCCCTAGGATCATAGCAATTCGACTTGGTACTCCACGTAAGAACCAAATGTGTGACACTGGAATACAAAGATCAATGTGACCCATTCTTTCTCGTCTTACGATAGCGCGAGTAACTTCTACTCCACACTTCTCACAAACGATACCTTTGTAACGAATACCACGATACTTCTTACAAGAACATTCGTAGTCTTCTACTGGTCCAAAGATTCTTTCGTCGAAAAGACCGTGCTTTTCAGGACGTTGTGTTCGGTAGTTGATTGTTTCAGGCTTAGTGATCTCTCCATGTGACCATTCAAGAATAGTTTCAGGTGAAGCTAGCTTTAAACTAATTTCATTAATGTCAGCGAGAGCCGGAGTGTGCTTTGTGAATTGTTGTGTTTTAGACATAGATAATTATTTATGCAGATTCATAATCACGCTTTGGTTTCTCCGCTCTCGTCAATTTGACGTCAAGAGATAATCCTCGAAGCTGGTTCATAAGTACGTTAAAGGCAGCTGGTGTATGTGGATGACTGATCTTTTCACCTCGAACAATCGAGTCAAAAGCAGCCGATCGTCCCACGATATCGTCTGACTTGATAGTCAACATTTCCCGCAAAGTATAGGCCGCTCCATATCCAAGTAGCGCCCACACTTCCATCTCTCCAAATCGCTGTCCTCCAACCTGCGCCTTTCCTCCAAGTGGCTGCTGAGTAATAAGAGAGTACGGCCCAATTGATCGCATGTGGATCTTGTCTTCCACCATGTGGTGCAGCTTAAGGATATACATGTATCCAACAGCTGTCTTTTGTGCAAACTCGACTCCAGTCAAACCATCACGTAGTTGAATCTTTCCATCTTCTGGTAGACCAGCTGCTTTAAGTTCAGCCTTAACATGAGTTTCTGATGCTCCAGCAAATGGCGGTACGATAGCTTGGTAGCCAAGAGTATTAGCAGCCATTCCTAAGTGCAGCTCAAGAATCTGACCAAGGTTCATACGTGAAGGTACTCCAAGCGGTGTTAGAAGTAGGTCGATTGGTTGTCCGTCTTCTGTGTATGGCATGTCTTCTTCAGGAAGAATTCGAGAAATAACTCCCTTGTTTCCGTGACGTCCAGCCAACTTATCTCCAACAGAAACATTACGAACTTGCGCCACAGTAATGTGGATTCGCTTGATAACACCACTTTCTAGTTGGTCACCGTTTTCTCGTGAGAAGATTTTTACTCCAATTACTCGACCACGCTTTCCTGCTTCGAGTCGAAGAGAAGTATCTTTAACATCCTTAGCTTTCTCACCAAAGATAGAACGTAGTAGTCTTTCTTCTGGAGTTAGTTGAGTTTCTCCCTTTGGAGTTACCTTTCCAACCAAAATATCTCCTGGTCGTACTTCAGCTCCGATGCGGATAATTCCGTTTTCATCTAGGTTTCGTAGTTTAAGTTCAGACACATTAGGAATGTCAGAAGAAGTTACTTCTGGACCTAACTTTGTATCTCGAACAGAAACATCAAGTTCGTCTAAGTGTACGGTTGAGAATTTACTTTGCTTTACGAGTCTTTCTGAAATAACAATCGCATCCTCGTAGTTAGCACCATTCCAACTCATAAAAGCTACTAGAGCATTTTGCCCTACCGCAATCTGACCATTGTCAGTTGATGATGTATCAGCTAGCAAGTCTCCTCGCTTAACCTTCTTTCCAACAGTTACAGCGGGACGGTGATAGAAAGCAGAGAAGTCGTTTGTTCGTTGAAAAGTTGTTAAAGGATAGTCTTTCTTCTTTCCGTCTTTATCCTTAACTACAACATGACGAGCGTCACACTCCACCACTTCTCCAGCTTCACTAGCAAAGATCACTCGACTTGTATCTCGAGCTACCATTCCTTCTACTCCAGTCGCAACCAACGGCGCCTCTTGTACTAGACAAGGAGTCGCCTGCTTCTGCATGTTTGAACCCATCAGAGTACGGTTGGCGTCGTCGTGATTCAAAAAAGGAATCATTGAAGTCGCTACTGAGAAAGGTTGGTTAGTTGCAATATCGATGTATTCAACATCTTTTCGGGCAATCATTCTTGGGTCACCTTTCTTTCGAGCTTCGACAAAGTCAGACTTAATCTTTCCGTGTGAATCAAGTTCAATCGCCGCATGGGCAATGTTGAACTTTTCTTCTTCATGAGCATTGAAGTAAACGATCTCGTCAGTAACAACTCCCTTTTCTACTTTAGCGTAAGGAGTTTCGATGATACCGAAACGGTTTACTCTTGAGTACATTGAAAGACGCAAGATCAAACCAATGTTTGGACCTTCTGGTGTGTGGATTGGGCAAAGACGACCATAGTGACTTGGGTGAATGTCACGTACTTCAAAACTAGCTCGTTCTCGAGTAAGTCCACCAGGACCTAAAGCAGACAAAGTACGCAAGTGTTCAATCTCAGCTAGGATGTTTTGTTGTTGTGAGAATTGAGAAAGCTGGTTAGTACTGAAAAATTCTTTAATCGCAGCTTGTAGCGGACGTGGGTTGATGATCTGCATCGGCAAAGAAGTTTCCGCTTCGATAGTAGACATTCTGTCTTGAATATTTCGCTTCATTCGAGTCATACCAACACGCACTCGTTGTTGGAGCATTTCACCAAAGTATCGTACTCGTCGGAATCCTAGGTGGTCGATATCGTCAGCCAAAGCACCTGGTTCGTGGTTTTGAGTGATGATGTGAGTCATGATCAAACGCATATCTTCAATTGAGATAGTTCGTTCGTCAGTAGCTTTTTTGTCGATTGGTCGGCCAAATCGTTCGTTGAAGTGGTGTCGTCCGATTTCAGAAAGGTCGTAGCGTTCTGGAGCAAAAATAGAATTAACAAAGTCTCGAGCGTTATCAACAGTAGCTAAGTCCCCGTCACGTAGACGCTTGTAGATTTCAATATAAGACTCGTCTTTAGTTAGAGCTGGGTCCTTAGCGATTGTCGCCTTTAGGTATTCCTCTCCTCGAGGTACACCTTTCACAAGCTCAATCATGTCCTTTTCCTTATCAACACCAAGAACGCGCAAAAGAGAAGAGATTGGGAATTTCTTCTTTCGGTCGATCTTTACATAGATAACTCCGTCTGCTTCAGATTCGATTTCTACCCAAGCGCCACGAGCTGGAATAATCTTGGCACCAAAAAGTGTTTTTCCTTTTGATTCAGCTTGAGTAAAGAAGATACCGTAAGAACGTGCTAGCTGAGGCACAATAACTCTTTCTACACCATTGATGATGAAAGTTCCTTGCTCAGTCATTACTGGTAGGTCCGTCATGAAAATCTCTTGATCCTTGTCAGATTCAAAAGTTTTGTTCTTCAAAATCACGTGCGCTCGTAGTGGAGCTTCGTAAGTTAGTTTATTTTCTTTAGCTTGCTCTGGAGTACATTTAGGTGAACCAAGTTCATACTTCTTAAACTTTAATTCAAATTTCTTTTCTGAGTAGTCACTGATAGGTGAAAACTCGGTAAAGATTTCTTTAAGAGCTGTTTCGATGAACCAACGATATGACTCGTGTTGTGGTTCGATCAAATCTGGTAATGGAATTCTCGGCTGTGGACTAACCTCAAACCGCTTTTGAGGTAAATTACCAACTGAGATTGTACGATCCTTATGTGTTGTATCCATAAAACACTAAATGATTATTACCCCTAACAAACGAACAGCAAAACGCGCTACGTGCGCTTTATCAACCCGTTTGTTTTATTTTATTAATATCGACATCAATTGCTTGTGTGCGACACGAAATCATCTCCCAACCATAACTCACCCGAGACCTCTTTACGTATGTGGCGGGATTATAACAAATCTGGAGAATTAAGCAAGAAAAACCCCTGAGTAAAGCAAACGCACGCGTTTGCTTTACTCAGGGGTTTCAACTCTTCCTTGTTTTTTCAGCTGATTCTAGTGTACAAAGTTGTTTGACTTGTTTGATATTCCAATCAGTTTCCACCAGACGTCCGTTCCAGCGCCTACCTTTGCTTGGAACCATGACTGTCTTAACCACATATGTATCCATGGATTTCAAAAGAACTATTATGACTGGTTGGTGTCCAAAACAGTCCCACATCAGTATCCCAATATTTGCCACAGATCTTCGTGTACCGGGAAGCACAATGTAGCGATCTTCCTTAAGCCACCTTCTTACTGTTTTAGCTCTAAGAGAAGTCCTGGCTCTCAGTTGTTCAATGGCGTGACCTGGCTTCAATTTAGCTTTCATCTCAGCTCCCCCATTAGTTAGAGGCCCTTGTCCAGGCAAACGCTACGCATTTACCTGGACTTAGACCAAAAAGAACTTAGGCCCGTCTGCAGGGCCGTTGATCTCTGCGTTTGGCAGACCGGTTACTCATCACCTTTGCGTGACCAGCCCAGTAAGGTGATACCGGTACTCTGCGACGACCAAGGGTTTTCTTTCCAGGCAAAAGCTTAAAAAGCCTGGTTACCTTCCACTTGCCCTTTTGGTCATCAATCAAGATGAGCACAATTGGCAGCCGAATCTTGCAGTCCCAAATGATGACAATCATCTCCGCAGGACCGGAGTCTGTCTTTTCCGCCAAGACATACCGCCCGTTCCTGAGACACCGCAAGAGTGTCGAAATCGGAATATGGGTCACGTCAGAATAAAATGAACTGACGCGTCGCGACAAGTAAACTTGCATGGACAACTCCCTGTAGTGCCTTATTGCACCAGTGCTTTATATTATAAATTACTCAAATCGTCAAAATAAACGCTACTTCCCCTTGCCCGAACGCCACTTATCTATCTCTTTATGATTGCCTTCAACTAAAACCTTGGGGACTGAGTGAGTCTTCCCTTTATATTTAAAAACTTCGGGGCGAGTGTAAGCTTCCCCATTTGTATCACGTTCGTCCTCCAAAGATTCAAAGGTACCGAGTACTCCATGGATTTGTCTGGCAGTTGCGTCAATGATAGTCAGAGCTGGTAACTCTCCGCCTGTCAGGACATAATCACCCACTGATATTTCTTCAGCGTTGAGTATTTGCCTCGCTCTATCATCAATCCCTTCATAGCGTCCACTTATTAAAACCAGATGATCATACTTCTTGGCGTATTCTTTAGCCTTAGCTTGAGTGAAGGTCGTACCGCGTGGAGACATGATTAAAGTCTTAACCTTTTTCTGGTCACGCTTCCTTCCTACTGCTGCAGCCCAAGCCTGGACTATTGGCAATGCTTGCATCACCATACCTGGACCACCACCGTATGGACGATCATCGATTCGCTTTCGAGCATCGCTAGAGTAGTCACGAGGATTGTAATATGAAACCGACATCTTTTTACCGCGTATCTTTGCCCCCTGCCCTTTGTCTGTTTTTTGCGCCCGTCCAAGAACACCTGCCTCTAGGTAGGTTTGACACAATTCTGGAAAGATTGAGATGATATGAAAATGCATTGATAAAATCCTAGCATACAAAAGCCCCGGCGCGTAGCGCCGGGGCTTTTGTATACTCTTACAAACCTAAAGATTTAGACTGTGAAAATTTCGAGGCGGACAAAAAATTTTGAGAGAAATGTACGAATAGTACTTTGACCGAAAAATTTTGTAGTCCAACAAAGAAATTTTCCAGTATTAAATCTTTAGGTCTTCTATGGCCTGGTCGAGTGATTTAGGCTCAGTAGCCAAATTATCCTCTCGCATCGCTTCACTCATTTCACTATTCATTCCTCGTCCTCCTTCTGGTTCATTGATCTTTAGATTTACTCGAGCGTCATGCTTCATTCCTACTACTCGAAGTAAAGTTCTTATCGCTTTGGCTGTATTACCTGAACGGCCGATAATCTTCCCCATATCTTCAGCGTGTACATCTAACATCAACAAAACTCCCATCTCATCTACTGTCCGATTAATTTTGACAGCTTCAGGGTGATCAACCAATGATTTTACTAAAGTCTCAAGAAATTGCTTATCTTCGTGGGTATCCATACATCAATATTTTAGTATTCTGGTAAGCACGCTCCGTTTGTGGTGCTGCTTTTATAATAATACGAGAATAGATTAGTACCGTCAACAAAAAAACGGGAGTAAATCCCGATTTGGTGCAAGCTAGTATTTAGCTTTTGTATACTTAAGCAGCTGCTTCTTCTTTCTTTGGCTCTTCAGCAGGTGTCTCTTCTGGAGCTTCTTCAGCTTTTGGCTCTTCAGCTGGAGTTTCCTCAGCGGCTGGAGTTTCTTCTACTGGAGCGTTCTTTGCCGCCTCAGCTGCTTCTGCAGCAGCTTTTGCGTCTGCTTCAGCTTTTTCTTTTGCCTCAGCTTCTGCCTTTACTTTAGCTTCATCAATAATAGGTGTCTTTCGTGGTAGAGCGTTTCGCTTCTTACCTTCAATAACCTTGTGAGTAATTAAAAGATTGTGAACTGTGTCAGAAGCTTGTACTCCTTTACTCAACCAATCTTTTGCCTTAACAGCATCAATCTGCACCTGACCTTGCTTAGGATTATAAGAACCCAAGTGATCTATGTGCTTGTTACTCTTAGGACCAGTTCGCTTGTCTACGACAACCAAACGGTAAGAGGGGTCGTTTTTGCGACCAATTCGTTGTAAACGCATCATTAACATAAGTGGCGCTAGAGTAGCAGATAGAATAAATTTGGTCAATAGGTAGAACCGCCAAACTCAAAGTGAAAGTGTCTTAGGAGACCAACACAAGCGAATACAGTTCGAGACGTCCTAGTAAAATAAGACGAGTCGTACCGATTGTACGGTGAGGAATATTTTACGCCGGACAACGAAGAAATGTGTCGTTTGTGTAGGTCCCCCACTGGTAAATTAAGGTCCTAATGCTATACTGCCACCAATGAATAACGCTAATACATACGAAGGAATCATTATGGTTCGAGGGAAAGGGACAGGTTTTGTTAATCATCCTGACCTAGAAGAAGATATTGTGATCGAGCGCGAAGCCTTAGGCTTCGCGCTCGATGGTGACATTGTAGAGCTTAAACTAAAGAATAAAGTTCCTGGTAAACGCCAGGAAGGTGAAGTGGTTCGTGTAGTGAAGGCTGCCTACCGTGAATTAATCGGTATTATTAAAGAAAAGAAAGTCGATGGTAAGCCAGTTCTCTTTTTCCTTCCAGACAACGGAAGAATCCATATCAGACCTCTAGTTCCCACAGCTTCTAAAAATGACCTAGGGATGAAAGTGGTAGTTGAAGTCACTTCTTGGACTCAACCACTACTTGATCCAACTGCCAAGATCACTGAAACTCTCGGGCACGCTGGTGATCACGAAACTGAAATGCAAGCTATTATTCGTAGCGGTGGTTTCTCAAAAGACTTTCCAGAGTCAGTTCAAAAAGCCGCTCAAGAATTATTTAATACCAAAGAACAGATTTTTGCGGACGCTCTAAAAGACCCTAAACGTCGTGACATGCGCGACGTAATGACAATGACTATCGACCCAGCGGACGCAAAAGACTTTGACGATGCTTTGTCTTGTCGAAAATTGCCTTCTGGTAACTTTGAGATTGGAATCCATATTGCTGACGTATCTCATTATGTACGAGACAATGATGGCATTGATATCGAAGCAAAAGACAGAGCTACTTCTGTTTACTTAGTAGACCGAGTAATTCCGATGCTTCCAGAAATCCTTAGTAACGACTTATGTTCACTTCGGCCAAACGAAGATCGTTTAGCTTTCTCAGCTATTTTTGAACTGACTCCAGACTCTGATATCGCTAACGCTTGGTATGGACAAACTGTCATTCACTCAGACAAACGTTTCAGTTATGAAGAAGCTCAAGAAGTATTAGACAAGCAGTCAGGTCCTCACCTCGAAGATTTAAATACCCTGATGACACTTGGACGCAAACTTCGAAAGAAGCGCTTTGCCTCAGGAGCGATTGCTTTTGAATCAGCGGAAGTAAAGTTTGAACTCGATGAGCGAGGAGCACCAATCCGAGCCTACAAAAAAGAAAGAGTTGAGACGATGCTCATGATCGAAGACTTTATGCTTTTGGCTAACCGTGAGGTTGCTACCTACATTTATGATATGTCGAAAGACAAGAATAAAGATTTGGCTTTTATTTACAGAATTCACGATGTCCCTAATCCAGACAAAGTAGAAGAACTAGCGACTTTCCTAAAGGCGATTGGTTACGAGTTTGAAACTCATAAAGGTATTGTTAAAGCAACAGCTATCAATAACCTCCTAAAGCAAGTTGAAGGCAAACCTGAGGCTGACCTCATTAAGACCGCCAGTATCCGAACTATGGCTAAAGCCGTCTACTCAACTAAGAACATTGGTCACTTTGGACTAGCCTTCAAGTTCTACACTCACTTCACTTCCCCTATTCGTCGCTACCCAGACTTGATGGCTCACCGAATGCTCAGGAAGCACTTAGACGGAGAATTCATTGGACCTAAAGAAGTAGCTAAGTATGAACAAATGGCAGTGAAGTCTTCACAACGTGAAATGGAAGCTGTGACAGCTGAACGAGACTCAATTAAGTTCAAGCAAGTAGAATACTTAATGAACAAAGTTGGAGAAACTTTCACTGGTGTAATTACTGGAGTAACTGACTGGGGTCTTTACGTTCAAGAGTCTACTTGTTTAGCTGACGGTATGGTACGTCTAGCTTCAATCAAGAGTGATTACTTCGAACACGAAGCTAGTAAGTATCGAATCAAAGGCCAAAAGACAGGCAAGATTTACCAACTTGGTGATCCTGTGACTGTGAAGCTGATCAATGCTGACAAAGAAGCAAGGCAATTGGATTTTGAGTTGATCACGAAATAATAAAACAAGCAGAAAAACAAAAACCGCATGCCTAGGCATGCGGTTTTTTTATATTAAAAAAGGCGGCAGATACAAGGGTACAAGCATCTGACGCCTTCGGTTCGGGAGCGGACAAGCCAGCTCTGATACCTGGCTGAAACCAAACCAACATTCTGAAAAGTGCCGCTCGATCTTTCCAGACATGGGAACTGTTTGAAGCGTTATAGCGGACGTTGGCACCCGCCTACCTCTACAGGTATGGAGACAGTTAAAAACGATTTTACACTTTAGTATCAGAATAGCAACTTTACCTAAATAAATATTGTTCTGACTTAGCATTGGAGTTCCGGTTCCAGGAGTTTGGCCTAGGAAAGGGCCAAACTCGGAACAAAATTCACAATATGCCCTATTGGCATTTGTTCATTTTACTTTGGATGAGCTATGATAGAAACAATCAAATAGTTTGGTGACACAACGAAGAAATAAAAACGCCAATTACGATCAATACGCGCCTGCCAGAGATCATCTTCTGTACGATACTTTTTTGCTTTCAGTGAAGGATGTTTATGGTCTGACAAAAGATAGGCAAATTGCTTATCAGTTTTTTTCTTTAGTTCAGGAGAAAGATTTTGATATTGTTTTAAAGCTGTCTTAGATATCCTAATTTTCACCATAAGCTTTAGCTTTCTTTTTAAATTCATTTATTGAGCTAAACTCAATAAAATCACCTTTCTTAATATCAGCCAAAGACTGTTTAATATCTCCCAGTAGTTCTGAATCATCTGAGGAAACTGTCGTAATTTTTTCCAAAATAATTCTATTTTTGTCAGAAGACACTTGCAGGATTGAGCCATCAGCTAAACCTAAAACTTCACGAATTTTTTTAGGTAAAGTTAAAGTGCCACGATTCTGTAGTTTAATTGTGTTCATATATTTAAAGAATAGCAGAAATACCGATTTTCTGCAAATCGGTATTTTGTTCCAGTGATTTTCCCTCTTTGAGAAAATCACTGGAACAAAATTAGCTAAACAATATTTTCACTCTCATCCAACTCACTTATATCGGCTAGTTCATTCATTATTCGTTCAAAATAATCAAGTTTAATAACATTAAAAAACTCTCCGACATCACTACTGAACTTTCCTTCATAGTACAGTCTTATTGCTTGCTCTTTGTGTTCCGAAGTAAATGGCATACCACAACGCCAATTTGTTAATTTTTCAAATTGATACTCAAAAGATTTTTTTCGAGCGTCTAATTCAGTAAGTGTCGCGAGATAGTTTGCATATTCTTTATCATGATAAGGTCTAGTAATAAATGCTTCTGTGTATAAGTCTTTCGCTCGCTGACTAAGTCCTTCATTAGCACGAGTAACGCGGTGTTCCATTTCATGAACCTGAATTTCTGATATTTTATTTACCCTACCGAATCCATTAAAAAACTTTTGTCGAGAAAGTTTAATCTGATCACGCAATGCTTCAGGGTGTACTAAACTACCTTTTAAAATATACTTTCCATAACTATCTCCGCTGGCTAAGCTCTCAAAGAATTGGGTGCTATCTTGCTTACTGCGTTTACGCCTTTCTTGTATTTCTTCTTCGCTTAAACCTTCAGCAAGAGCTCGCTTTTCATACTCTTCTGAATGTATGAGGTCGGCAAGCCATTGGCGTGCAGTATCAGCTTCCTCATAAGCTTGCTGTGTTTGTCTAGCATGTTTTCTGATACTTTTGCGTTCAATACGTAATAGTTCAACATACCAGGCTGCCCTTGCGCTTTGTACAATACTTGTCTGTTCTTCACTAAGTTCTTGTTCTGAATCAAGTGCAATTTCTAAGTTATCAATATAATCCCCATCCCTAGATTTGAACGGTATTGCTAATTCTTCGTATTTTTTTATCTCCTTATCAATAAAAGATTTGTATGTTCTAACCTTCTTTGACGCCAATCTTTGTGGGTTGTCATACTCAAGCTCAACATGTGGACGGGAATTTTCTGGAGCAGCTGATGACCCTTCTTGCGCATAAGCCGAACTAGAAGCAGCTGAAAGAGAAAGTAATAACATGGCCCGCTGTAAGACGCTGCTAATACGATGCTGTATGTTAATTAAACTTTCTTTTATCTCTATAACCCCATCATCATCTGATGGTAATTTTTCAAGAAGACTACTAATCTCAGCACTATTAGTAGATAAATTTTGGAGATCTTGTTCTATTTCAAACAAAAATGTTTCTGTCTCCTGTTCTGCTTCAGGTTTATCAAATCTATCATCTTTTTTTGTACCTAATTTTTCAAAATCCATAACATTTTAATTGTCAGAAGGTTCTGAAATGTCTTTATCATGTAGTTCACGATATCTTGTTTCAACCATTTCTCTAATTACTAACTGCTCTTCAGCAAGTAAATGAAGGAGGTGTTGAGTGTCCTCCATAATCTGCTCAACGGTTTGTGTTTGATTATTACTCATAATTATTTAGCCACCGCCACCGCCTCATCAAACTTTACTGAAAGTAATTTAGAAATTCCGTCACTCCCCATTGTTACCCCGTATAGAATACCTGCGCGACTCATAGTCTCCCGATTGTGAGTAATTAAAATTAATTGAGACTTCTTAGCCAATTCTTCAATCATGTCTCCATAGCGACGGCTGTTAGCTTCGTCCAAAGCAGCATCAGTCTCGTCCAAGATAATAAATGGCGGAGGGTTTACTTGTGACATTGCAAAAATAAGTGCAATCGAAGTCAGAGCTCTCTCTCCTCCAGAAAGCATCTCTAGTCCCTTAACGCGCTTGTTTGGCAACTTAGCCACTAGTTCAATACCATCTTCTTTTTTCTTTTCTTCATCATCCCCTTCTTCCATCAGATCATCTTCTGTCACTGCGCGAGACTTAGTAGTCACAGTCACCAACTCTGCCTCTCCACCACCAAACATCAAAGTGAAGAAGCGATTAAATTCACTTGAGATTTTTTTGATTCCTTCAACAAATTGCTCTTCAAGTTTTCCTTGTAGTTCTTCGATCAATTCACGTAGTTTCTCAATTGAGCTTTCCAGATCAGTAATCTCTCGAGCTAAGAATGCGTCACGGTCTTTAGCGTCATTGTATTCTTTTATAATATCTTCCGTTGCACCAATACCAAGCTCTTCCAAACGGATCTTTAATTTTTCCAATTCATGACGTCGAGTTCTTTGAATATCACGACTCTCGTTCACAATATCTGTCTCAGTTAATTCTTTTCCAGATTCATCCTTTACTACTTGGTCATAGTATTGAGCTGCTGCTCTACCAAGCAAAGCTACAGCTTCTTGTAGCTCTTGTTTGAACTCATTACGGTCACGATCAAGTATCGCTAGCTCGCGCTCCAGGCGTTCAATTTTAGTTTCTAGCTCACGTTGCTCACTTACTAGCCTAAACACCGCCCGCTCGGCTTCACGACCATCTGTGGCTTCTTGTAGACGCTTTTGTTCCATCTCGTCATAGCCTTTTCGAGCACCTACTTCGTCTTGCTTGGCTTTTTCTAGTTGTTTGCTTAATTGCTCAATCTCTTTTTGTAGTCTTCCTAATTCTTCCTTATCAAACTCTACTCCAGTATCAGTCACAACTGTTGAGCGCTCAATAAAGACTTTTAGTTTATGGACAATATCAGTTAGTGCTCTTTGTAAAAAAGAAACCTCTTCTTTTTGTACTGCTTTACTAACTTGCTGTTCAATATCTTTGATCAAACTAGAAATATCTTCGTAGGCAATCGCTTTACCAGTCTCAGTTTTGCTTCGCTTTTCATAATCAGACAAGCGTCGTTCTAGCAAAGCAATCTGTCCTTCACACTTACTATATTCCCGTTCGACTGACTGTCGACTATGGGTCGCTTTTTGAAGTTCTTCTTCAGCATGAATAAGCTCCTTTGAATCATTACCTGATTCTGATTCTTGTAGTTTTTTCTTAGCTTCACTAAGGTCATCAATTGTTTTCTTTAATACCTCTCTTGGTTCTCTTAGTTCTCCTTCTAGCCTGTCATGATGACTACTAATATAAATATCTTCACGTCTCAAATACTCTGCATAAACTCCCTTTAATTTTTCTTGCAGTTCTAATGATTTCTCGATCTTCTGTACCTGTTTTTCAAGATACTTTAAGTGCGGGGCTGACTCACGTCTAAGAGACTCTACTTGAGCTACGTTCTCAACAGTCTTAGTTAATTTCTTTTCTGCTTCTTGTCGTTTGTATTGATAGATCTTGAGACCAAGAGCATCCTCAATCATCTCTCGTCTTTCTTTTGGATTGGCTGTCAAAATACGATCAGCTTCACCTTGCGAAATAATATGATGTCCGGTTGATCCAATATTAGCTGAAGCTAATAGTTCTTGGATGTCTTTTAGTCGCACCACCGACCCATTTAAAATATATTCGTTTTGCCCATCGCGGTTTACTACTCTTTCAATCTTAATCTCAGAGAAATCGAGCGGAAAAACTCTTTTACTATTGTCGAGCGTGACAGTAACATGGGCGCGATTACCTCTAGAGACTTGTGTAGACCCGCCCCAAATTAAATCCTCTCCCCGTTTACCACGCATCGACTTAACTGACTGCTCACCAAGCACAAACCTGAAAGACTCAGCTACATTACTTTTTCCAGAACCATTAGGACCCACAATAGCCGTGATCGGAGCCGAGAACTCTAACTCCCCTTTCTTAGCGAAAGATTTAAATCCAGAAATTGTTAAGTCTTTGAGATACATTTAAATTTAAATTATTTTACCAAGCTTCTGCTCCAGAACTATAGACCGCGTAGGTGTTTGTTGGGATTCCGCCAGAACAAGCACCGGTTGCACTAGGACAGCGAGCAAACTCATCACCTAGTGACACAGTTAAAACTTCTACACTATCTAGCGACATTAATTTATAACTCGTTTCATTAGACGCATAGTAATATCCTCTTCCAGCTTCCTGTTCAAAGACAGGATCATTAGGTAATACGGAAATAAAATCCGGAACTAATCCTTCAATATAAAGGGGACATGAAGTAAGCAAGCCGACACGTGGACCAGGTCCAGAGAAAGCATCTCCGACCGCTCCACATCCCGCAACTGGGTAACTGCCATTTTGCGCCTTATAAAATTCAATCGCTAATTGCATTTCTTTCAAAGTTGTCATACGTGCTTTATCACGAGCTTGCATTCGCGCTTCACTAAAGTTAGCAAAAAGTACAGCGGAGAGGATACCAATGATCCCGATCACTACCATGATCTCAATCAAGGTAAAGCCGTTTAGTTTTTTATTTAAAATTTTCATATTGTTTATTTACAAATAACTCTCGCAGTCTCTCTTACTTCGGCAGCTCTATGTGGACCAGTCATCTCCTCAGCAAAACCTCCCCAAACACCGTAAGATATTTCAAAGCGTCCATTACCATTATCCGCTACATTGATTCCACTATTCATTCGACACCCTGGTATAGGATTATATGTTGACACTTGTCCTGCTGGATCGAGAGCTGCTTCAGTTGCTGTGGCACACCATCCAGAAGTATCCACACCCGAAGCCCCAAGATTTTGTAATTTTCCAGCAACATCCGGCCTAATGTCACAGCTCTTAAATTCATGATTATAATCTACTGAATCTGCCTCCACGGTTCTCATTGCCATCAATTTATAAACAGTTCCTGCGGCATTCGTACGGTATACATAACCAGAATTATTTCCATTTAGCCTTTGATCTTGAGGTAGTGTTGGAATGTACTTAGGAGCCAAACCGTTAATATACTGTGTACTTCCATTTGTACATCTGTAGTCGACGCTAGTTATTTGCCCTGACCATACGTCACTCCATGATCCTTCAGGGGCATTGCAACCATAAGGATACCTTCCTTCTTTATTTTTATACAACTCAATAGCACTTTGCAGTGATCTAAGATCAGCTTGCCTTTTAGCATCTCGAGACAGCTTTCCTGACTCAATCGCATTTACCGCAATAACAGCAGCTAAAATACCGACAATCGCAACCACTACCAAGATTTCAATCAAAGTAAGTCCAGTAGTAGTTTTGTTTAAACGGCTGAGATTCATCAAAAAATTATAACACGCAGACTTGCCTCAAAAGCTTGAAGTAGTGGGTTAAAAAGTAAAAATCCCCTTAAGGGGATTTTTACTTTTAATATATTTAATTATTCCTGATCCCACTCTTTAGCTTTGATACCAGCTTTAGCTGCTTCTTGTTCAGCTTCTTGTTTCGAACGACCTTTTCCTTCCGCTACTTTTTCATGTCGTAAAAATACTCCTACTGTAAAGACTCGGTCATGGTCGGGACCATCTTGAGATAAGGTCTCATATGTTGGAGTGATTGAAGCTCTGTCTTGTGAAAGTTCTTGGAAGCGACTCTTAGCGTCTTGCCAGGTTTTGTTTGCAACAATCTCTTCTGTGTTACCAAAAAGTCTGTCAGCAATAAACTTCTTTGCAGCTTCGTAACCTTGGTCAATATAGATAGCTCCAATACAAGACTCAAATACATTTGCCAAGATATACTGTCGTGCTCGCCCTTCATCTTTTGATTCACCCTTAGACATTAAGAGATACTGATTGATACCTAGAAGCTCTGAGGCTGCTGCCAGAGAGTTTGTGTTTACCAAAGCTGCTCTAATAGCTGTTAGCTCTCCTTCTGGCTTATCAGGATATTTATCGAACAAAAATGTCGTCACTGCTAGTTCTAAAACCGCATCTCCCAAGAATTCCAATCTTTCGTTATGCTCCCAGTCAGCCTCGCGGTGTTCATTTAAATAAGATCGGTGTGTTACCGCTGAAAGTAAGATCTTCGGGTTACTAAAAGTAACTCCAACCAAGGTCTGGAGTGACAACAAATCCGCTTCAAGATTTCTTTCTGACATAGATAATTGGGGGTTATTTGGTGAGATTATCACTATTTGCCGCTTCTGCCAACCAACATGGTAATAGCCTTGGTTACAATCGGTAGAATATCCTCATAGAAATTAAGGTTCAAAATATCAGAAACTCTAAACCATCGAGCGTCATCTAAGCCGCCTTTCTTTGCCAAAGCAATGTCTTGATACGGGGCTTTAGCTAAGAAATAGTGTACTTGCTTTCGTACCTTTCCTTTTTCTGGCTGAGTGGCGATATATTCATTATTACCTAATTCAGCTTCAATCTCTACTGGCAAACCAATCTCTTCCTTAAGAGCTCGTACAGCTCCTTGTTCAACAGTCTCGTTTTCAGCTACCTTACTCTTAGACAGAGTCCAGTGACCAAAGATATCGTGGACCAAAGCAAAGTACATCTGCCCACCTGATTCAGCATAGACCACAGCACCGGCAAGTCTTTCAATTGGCATCTGATCAAACGGAACGTCTTTTTTACGCTGCTTGCTTGTCTCAGCTTTTCCTGGCTCACCGATCTCTTTATAGACAGCGCCGAGTACACCGTTTACAAAACGACTACTGTTATCACCCCCAAATTGCTTAGCTAATTCAATCGCTTCATTTATCGCCACTTTAGCTGGCACTTCAGAACGCTCAGAGAAAAGGAGTTCAAACAATCCTAGTCTTAAAATATTTCGATCAACTGGAGAGATACGATCAATAGGCCACTCAGGTGCAGCTTTAGTAATTACTAAATCTAGTTCTGTTTGCTTTCCAAGAATCCCATTTAAGAGCTTCTCCATAAAAGGTCGGTCCGTCTTGTTTTGAGCAAACTCTTCGATATTTCTATCTAAAATATTTATAACTTCCTTTTTATCAATTGCATTTAAATCCCACTCAAAGAGTGCTTGAAGAACTATACTGCGCGAAAGGTGCCTATTTGCCATAAAAAATGTACTAAAACTTATCTGTCCTGAAAATAGTGTACCATGCCCTTTCGGATACAAAGGTCATGAATCCACAAAAAGAAAAGCCCCCATGCAGGTGACTTTTCTAGATCGATATTTATTTTGTCTTTGATTCTACTTCAGCTACTGGAGATTCATCACCAGCTGCTTGCCCACCAATCGCTTCTTTCTTCTTAGAGATTCGTTCTTCTCGTTCTTTCTTTTTCGTTAGTAGGTCAGTTACAACTCTACCTTTATAAAAACCACAATTTAAACACATGTGATGTTGACGATAGTGTCCTTCACAATTCTTACACACAGCCATATTAGGCGCTGTTAAAGCATGATGAGAACGTCTATTAGCGGTGTGAGACCGCGTGTGCCGCATTCGAATTACCATAGTGGCGAAACTATAACAAATCCTTGTAAAAAAGCAACTATTTAGTCCCCCTGGAGTCAAAAGACTCACTTATATGTAAATACTACACAATCAGCTAATTTAAGCTAGTTCAGGCAACAAACTGAACTAATTAGCCTTAAGCTTTATATTCCGGCAGAAACTAACCCTATGTTCCAAAGAAAGCCCATTTCCGGCAATGGATTCCCTATGGATCTTGGTGCCGTAACCTTTATGTTTTGCAAAATCATAGACAACAAACTCTTTCTTCACAGCCAACTTCTCCATGTATTGATCCCGAGTTACCTTGGCCATAATTGACGCCAGTCCGATAACTTTCTCTTTAGCATCTCCTTTTATAATAGTTTCTTGACTTATATATGTAGCCGGTGCCCTTAGCCCCCCATCTAGCTTTACAAACACCTGATATTCTTTTAGACCAGAGCGTTGCATTATTTTTTTCAAACCCTGATGCATCGCTTTAGTAATGGCTGGCACAATTCCAATACGATCAATAATTTGAGCTGACATTAGTACTACTTGATAATCAAGCAAACCTTTCTTTTTTAACTGCTTGGCTTTAAGAAAAATATCATCTCGCTTAGACGCTGATAATTTTTTACTATCATTAACTCCAGGTAGTTCCTTAGTCCAGGAAAAATTACTCTTCACCAAAGCAACGCCGACAGCCACCGGCCCAGCCAAAGGACCCCGACCTGCTTCATCGATACCAATAGTGTATTCGGCTTTTTTCACAAAGTGAGTATACATTAAAAAATAAGTAGTGACTTAATACCAAAGGAGCACCAGTTGCCTGGCGCTCATGTGCTTAGAAATTGATTCGAAACTCGGTTCCATAATCCGCAAAACCTAATCTCAAGTACCAGTCATGGACTGCTTGTCGAGTGCCGTCATTGCGACTTGTAGCTATCAGCTTATAGCAATTCAAAGCCTTGGCCTTTTGCGTTACGGCTTCCAAAAGCTGACTTGCTACCCCCTTGCCTCTATATTTCTCATCCACGTAAACATCTTCAAGTAGTCCGAAAGGACGTGAATGTAGATCATTTTTTAAGGGATAAAGATAGGCTCGACCAACTTCTTTGCCGTCGTCTGAAACAGAAAAACGAATACCATCAGCTTTAATGATGTCTTCTTTCACAACGCTCTCCTTAGGCGGGTGCATCCATTGTTTTTAACTACATCCGAAAGGAAAAAGTTAGACCTTATTTTTGCCAATAAGCTTTGAACTCAGTGATTTCTTTCACCAACTCTTTAGTCGTTTGACCACGATAGCAAATAGCCCGATCGTCTACATATACAAAAGCTATCGGCTTTCCTGGATTTTCACCTTCTAGGTCGGGATTATGATTAAAGTAATCAATAGGAATATCATTTTCCAAACAATACTTTCGTAAAGCTTCTTCACCTCGAGTAGAATGCAGAATTATCTTGTGTCCAGCCTGACTTAACTGTCGAATAGCTGCAACAACAGATTCGTTTGGCTCACCAAAATGACCTACTCCCTTGAAGCCATCATATTTAGCAATAACCCCGTCAAAATCAAAGGCGTATGATCTTATTTTTTCCATTGGCCAAGTATAACAAATTACTACAAAGAAACCCCACATGAAGGCTGGCTTCAATGCAGGGCTTTTATTTCCAATTACGCATCTCCCATTTAATTTTCAGGATCAAGTAAATGCGTGAAATCCAGATCTGGATGAGCCATATAGGGGCGAACCAGTAAGTGGTCAATAAGACACAGAACACAAAAAATTTGAAGGAACTAAAGCGAGAATGGTAACCATGCGACTCTACAGCAATGTAATTCCACCTACTAAAAAACTCAGTCCTTGATGCGCCGTGGGTAATATTTTCAAGAAATGGAACGATACTGACCAAGGCAATAAGAGAAAATGTCGCCGCTTCCCACTTTGTAAAGCTAAGGTAAGAATCTCGGAGTAGAATCGCAGTAAATGAGACAAAAGAAACTACCCAAATACTGACCCACCACCATGAGGTGATAAATCCAAAATAATTATCAACCACGAAAGAAAAGATGTCCAAGGTCATTCCCCTTATTAGATTCCAGCTTGATACTTATCCCAGGAGATTAAAGCATTGAAAAACGTATAAATCAAACTGACAAAAAGACTTTTGGCGAGAGGTCGCGGTGAGTGGTATACTAGCCTCAACATGTCCGAAACTACTCCAAAAAACACTTTTGTTCACCTGCATACCCATTCTCACTATTCCCTATTAAATGCCCTACCAACCCCAAAAGAGCTGGCTTACGCCGCTAAAGCTGATGGTCAGACTTCGTTGGCACTCACAGACAACGGTGCTCTATACGGACTAATAGATTTTTATAAAGCCTGTACCAAAGAAGGTATTAAACCGATTCTCGGAATTGATGCTCACTTAGCTCCACGAACCAGACATGATAAAGATGCACAGATAGACAAGCCGAGGGCTCGAGTAGTTTTACTAGCGAGAACTTTTGCTGGCTATCAGAACCTAATTAAGTTGGTGACTATTTCCAACCTTGAAGGCTTTTACTACAAACCGCGTCTTGATGAAGAAATAATTGAAATGTACGCCAAAGATCTAATCTGTATCATCCCTTCTTTTGCAGGAGAAGTTGCTAGAGCCCTAAAAGACGATGATCAAGAGTACGCATTAAAAAAATTAGAATGGTACAAAAAAGTTTTTGGTGATGATTGTTATTTAGAGATCACTCATCACCCAGAAGTTTTAGATCATCAAAAGAACCAAGCTAAAATTATTGCTCTAGCAAAAAAGACCAACACGCAACTGGTAGCTGCACACGATGTTTATTATCTGAAGCCAGAAGATCGTGTTGCTAGAGAGACCCTAATTAAAATCCAAAACGGTGGCGTAGTTGATGTGGAAAATGTGCAAGACAATGAAGAAGACTTTTCTTTTATTACCCAGGCCCAAGCAGCCGAATACTTTAAAGATACCCCTGAAGCCTTAGAGAATACAATAAAGATCGCTGAACAATGTAATGTTGAGATTGAGATTGGTACACACTGGTACTTCCCTGACTACAAAATCGAAAGCGGTAAAGAACCTGATGATGAACTAAGAACAACTGCCTATGAAGGAGTCGCTTGGCGTAAGCTAGATATCAATGACTCTGTCATCAAAACCAGACTCGACTACGAACTAGATATCATTAAAAACAAAGGTTACGCCAAGTATTTCTTAGTGGTAGGTGATTTACTTCGTGAAGCTCGTTCGCGCGGTATTCTAACTACCATTCGAGGCTCAGTAGCTGGTTCTTTGACTACATACGTATTAGGGATTACTAATGTAGACCCAATCGAATACAAACTTCCTTTTGAGCGTTTCCTAAATCCAGAACGTCCGTCTGCTCCTGATATTGATATGGACTTCGCTGATAACAGGCGTGATGAGATTATCGAATACGCTAAAGAAAAATACGGCGCAGACAAGGTAGCTCAGATCGGTACCTTTGGAACAATGATGGCCAGAGCTGCTGTGCGCGACGTTGCCAGAGCCTTAGGTCATCCATACTCTGTTGGTGACCGTATTGCCAAGTCGATTCCTATGGGTAGCCAGGGATTTCCTATGACTATTACTAAAGCACTTGAGATAGAGCCGGACCTTGCTGAACTATACAAAAAAGATAGTGAAGCTAGAGAAGTGATTGATCTAGCTAAACAAATTGAAGGAAGAGTGCGTCACCTTGGAGTACACGCTGCTGGAGTAGTGATTGCCCCTGAACCACTAAATCAATTTGTACCAATACAGGCTGACCTTAAGACTGGAAAATTTGTTACCCAATATGAGATGAAGAGTGTTGGTGAAGACGGTGTTGGTCTACTTAAATTCGACTTCTTGGGAATCAAAAACTTAGCTATCTTAGCTGACGCTGTTAAGCGTGTAAAAAAAATTAGAGGGGTTGAAGTAGACATCGAAGATATTCCACTAGACGATAGTAAGACTTTTGCTATCTTGGCTCACGGCGAGACTATGGGTCTGTTTCAGTTAAATGGTTCGGGGATGACTGCTTTCTTAAAGCAACTAAAGCCAAGTACTATTCATGACATCAATGCGATGGTAGCCCTCTACCGTCCTGGACCGATGGAATCAATTCCGCAGTATATTGAAAGAAAGCATAATGCCAATCTTGTCTCTTATATTGACCCACGTCTAGAGCCGATCTTAGACATGTCATATGGAGTAATCACCTACCAGGACGATGTTATGACCATTGCGCGTGTCCTGGCTGGTTATAGTTGGCTTGAGGCCGACATGCTTCGTAAGGCTATGGGAAAGAAAATTCCTGAAGTGATGGCCGCCGAAAAAGATAAGCTACTAACTGGTTTTGTCGACTACGGAAAACTAACTCCAGCCATTGCCAACAAACTCTGGAGTTTGATCGAGCCTTTTGCAGCCTATGGATTTAACAAAGCTCACGCAGCTAGTTATGGTCGCGTTGCCTACCAAACCGCTTACATGAAGGCGAACTTCCGCGTGGAGTATATGTCTGCTGTCTTAACAGCAGACTCCGGCGATACTGAAAAAGTATCTGAAATTATTCGTGAATGTGAACGCATGAATATTGAAGTTCTACCTCCAGATCTAAATGAATCCTTTGCGGACTTCACCGTTGTTCCTGGAAAAGAAACCATTCGTTTTGGACTGACAACCATCAAGAACTTTGGTGCTGGTATTGCTGACATTATTATTACTGAGCGAAAGAAAAACGGTCCTTTCACTTCCCTGGCTGATTTCTTATCTAGAGTTAATGACCGTAACCTAAACAAAAAATCTCTAGAAGCACTGATCATGACCGGGGCTCTAGATCGGTTTGCAGAACGAGGCTTAATGCACAGCAACTTAGAGCTGATGCTCGCTTTCAACAAAGAACGTGTAGCAGAAAAAGAATCTGCCCAAGAATCACTCTTTGGACTTGGTGCAGACAACAACCACGAACTAAATTTAGCAGCTGCTGATCCGGCACCAATGCTACAAAAATTAATCTGGGAAAAAGAATTACTCGGCGTTTATGTTTCCGGTCATCCACTTGATGCTTTTAGTGAAGAGCTGGAAAAGAGACCGAGTGTAACCTCAATCAAACAAGCGGTAAACAACCAAGAAGAAATTGCTATTGTCAGGATGAAAGGTGAACTTGTAACCGCTGGAATGGTTACCGTTGTACGAGAACTCTTAACAAAAAAAGGAGACAAGATGGCTTTTGTTTCTTTGGCTGATAAAAAGGAAGATATTGAAATGGTTATCTTTCCAAAGATTTACATAGAAGTAAAAGAGTTATTAGTTCCAGGAACCTGTATTGCTATTAAGGGCAAGCTTTCTATCCGTAATGATTCTCCTAGTATTATGGTTGATAAAGCTAAGTTATTAGCCACTAAAGAGGTAGTGGCTGAAAATTAGTAATTTGACGAAATCTACCAATCAGCTTACGATATAAGGTAATCAGAGATTGTAGCGTCTACCAAACGCTAGGACTTATGTTCATGCTTCGGCATCCAATCTGAATCATAAAGTGCTAGGTAAGAACTTATCTAGAAACTCGGTGGAACCGCGGCTTTGCCTAACAAAGATCGTCCGAGCAAAAACGTGACTCTGTCACCTTTTTGCTCGGACGTTTTTTTAAATGAACAAAAGAGCGTAGCGAATATTGTGAATTTAGTTCCGAATTTGTTCTTTCCTAGAGCAAATTCCTGGAACAAGAAAACCTGTTAAAATATAAATCTAATAAGTCTTAAACTATGTGTAGCCAAATAAATAATTTAGATCAAAAACGACACACCTTGGCCCACCTCTTGGCTAAAGCTGTGCAAATAGAATTTCCTCACGCCAAAACTACAATCGGTCCTGCGATTGATAACGGTTTTTATTATGACTTTGATTTTAGTGGCGGCGAAGCACCAACTGAAGCTAGTTTAAAAAGCTTACAGACATTGATGCGTAAGACTCTTTCTAATTGGACTAAGTTTACTCACCTAGTAGTTACAGAAGCTGAAGCCAAAGATATCTTCAAAGACAATCAGTTCAAACTAGAACTAATTGATGAGATTGTCGCTAAAGGTGAGTCCATTACTCTCTATACAGCTGGTAGTGACAAACATCAGTTTACAGATCTTTGTCGTGGCGGGCATAGTGAAAATCCAGCCGAAGAAATTCCAGCTGATAGTTTCAAGCTTGATAAGATCGCTGGTGCTTACTGGCGCGGAAGCGAAAAGAATCCGATGCTAACTCGTATCTACGGACTAGCATTTGAAACTAATGAAGAGCTAGTAGCTTACGAAGCCCAAATAGCTGAAGCTAAAAAAAGAGACCACCGCCTGATTGGTGAAAAAATGGACTTATTTCATTTTGATGAAACTATCGGAAAAGGTCTACCAATCTGGCTACCTAAAGGAAATATAATAAAAGAAGAATTAGAGAATTGGGCCAAGAAAACAGAGCAAAAATGGGATTATGAGCGCGTTACTACACCTATCATAACAAAAGAAGATCTCTTTTACACATCTGGACACTTACCCTTGTATAAAGACAGCATGTATTCCCCGATCCAAATTGAGGAAGAAAACTACTACATTAAGCCAATGAATTGTCCTTTCCACCACAAAACTTTTGCTGCTAGACCTAAGAGTTATCGGGATTTACCAGTGCGTTTTGCTGAGTATGGTTGGTGTCATCGGTATGAAGATTCAGGAAGTCTCTTTGGATTAATGCGGGTGAGAGGTATGCAAATGAATGATGCTCATATTTATGTAGCTCGAGAAGATGCTGTTGAAGAATTCATTAACGTCATTAAGTTACATGAGTACTATTACAAAGCTCTTGGAATCGAAAAATATGAAATGGAACTTGCGTTACGTGACCCGAACAAACTAGATAAATATCACGGTGACGAAGCTGACTGGATTGATGCAGAAAAAATGACCATCGAAGCAATGGAAAAATCAGGAGTGCCATTTAAAGTTGTAAACGAAGGAGCTGCTTTCTATGGACCAAAAATGGACTTCCAGATATTTTCTTCTATCGGTAGAGCTTTCACAGCTTCTACAAACCAGCTTGATCTATTTATGGGAAAACGTTTCGGACTTGAATATACAGACAAAGACGGGGCTAAAAAAACCCCAGCTATTATTCACCGAGCACCATTAGGTACACACGAAAGATTTATTGGCTTCTTAATCGAACACTATGGTGGGAACTTCCCACTTTGGATGGCGCCAGTACAGATAGCAGTAATCCCGGTTAGTGAAATACATAACGAGTATGCCACAAAGGTCTACAATGAACTTAAGGGAATTGGTATCCGAACTGAGCTCATGGATGATAATGATTCAATGGGAAAGAAGATCCGTAAAGCTAAAACAGATCGTCTCCCCTACTTCGTGGTTATCGGAGACAAAGAGGTCGAAGCTAAAAATGTCACTTTGGAGACCAGAGATGGCGAACCAAGACAACTAACTACCAACGAACTAGGAAACCACTTACTCACAGAAATCGAGACAAAGAAGATCTAAATAAAACAAAACCCCTGCGCCAAGGCGCAGGGGTTTTGTTTTATATTTTCTAGTATTAACTAGCCATCTTTACAGCCTTCATGATCGACATCTTTACAGCTGCTGCTTCGTCAGTATATGTACCGTCGATAGCACCTGTTAGAGCTTGGATCATTTGTAGAATTTGTTCGTTTGAAAGCTTAGCTGTTTCTTTCATTAACATTTCAGAAGCAACTCCATCTCCCCCACGACGAATTCGGTAAACTGCGTCTAGATCAGCAGCTGCGTCAGCTAGAGCAAACATTGGACGGTGACCAATCATTTCATAAGCTGAAATAATGTTACCTGTAACAATAGCTTCTGCTAGTGATCCTGATCCTACTGGAATAACTGCTGGAGTATATTCTTTTTCTTCGTCAGCAACTGCTTCAGCGTTTACTTGGCAAACCAAACAAACATCTTGCATTCGCTTTTCGTTTAGAACTACCCAACCATCTTCTGCTGGATACTGTTCCTTAGCTGCTTTAATAACTTGATCTAACGCTTCAGTTCGTTCAGTATCAGAATTTGTAGTTGATACAAAGTGATTGATTGCATCACTTGAAAGTAGCACTTTCTTACTGTGAGCATAATTTTCTAGTTGAGTCATTTCTGATTCATTCACATTATGATCTACGGCTACTGTTGCTGCTTTTTCTTCTCCAAGGTTTGCATAACCAACTACTGCTGTAGGTAGGTTTACTGGAGCTGTTGCCACAGATGCAGCTGGAGCAATGAAACTCGCAGACAGCATTTCTGGACGTACTGATTCAGAGATGAAACGAGTTGGTACTTCTGAATCAATTTTACTAGTTGCTAGAGCTAGTCCACCAAACTGATCACGCTTGATTACAAGCAAGTAAGCAATGTATAGCGCCCAAGCCATTAGTAGAATGTAGAATAGGACAGTTAGAATTGGTCCAGCTTCAAATCCTGTATAAGGTACTTGTGTTAGAGAAATACCAGAAACTAATGGTTGCTGATCTCGAACTTGGTTAACAACTATATCGTCTGAGACATCTACACTTACCTTACAAGTTCGGTCCTTTGAACCTCGACTTACAGTCATTAAGTAAGTAGTGTCCTTCTTTGGAGAAACTGTAATAGTTCCGTCAAATAGATCATCTTTATCGTCACCAAGTAAATCTTCAGTAGTAACAATATCCTTTCGTGTAGTTTGGTCTTCAATTACCAATTCTGTCGCTCGTGAACTATCCCATGTAAGAGTAACTCTTTCTCCACTCTTAATTTTATTCTTTGAGATAGAAAGCTCACATCGTGGACTTGATGATCCTCCTCCACCACCTCCTGTAGTAACTGAAACTCTAACTGGACAACTGATAGTTGTAGAACCAGTAGTCGCAATTAGGTTATATGTAGTTGAATCATTTGGAGAAACGGTTACTGATCCACTTGGGTCAGTTGAAGTGATGCCGTTATCAAAACGAACACTATCGATTCCAGTTGTAGTCCAAGTCAAAGTAGAATCGTTTCCACGACGGATTGAACTTGGGTCAGCCGTGAAGTCTACGTTGTCTGTACAATTGATTGGAGTTGGTGTTGTCGGATTAACAGTTACTGTTCTTGTACAAGTATCTTGCTGATTATTTGCACCAAACACAGTCAGGGTAAAAGTTGTTGTTTGTTGTATATTACCAACTTCAGTAGTAGCCAATGGGCCACTAGTAGCCACTTGTCCGATTCCGTTATCAATAGCTACTCTAACAGCGTTTGTTGTAGACCAAGCTAGAGTACTAGTACCACCTTTATTAACCGTCCCTGGGTCTGCTGTAAATGAATTACAAACAGGTAATACTGGATCTACTGGTGGTGGAATAGTAACTGTTATCGGACAAATGTCTGATTGCCCATTAGCTCCAAAAGCAGTCAGGGTGAAAGTAGTGTTCTGGGTAACAGTAGTTGTTGTAGCTCCACTAAGACCAACTGCTCCAAATATTGGTTGGATAGTCGCATTAGTAGCATTAGCTGTCCACCAAGTTAGTGAAACAACATGACGACCATTTGCTAACGTCTCAACATAATTTCCTTGAAGGAAACAAATTGGAGTCTGTGTATTTGTAGAAACTTTAATTGTTACAGTACAAGTATCTTGTTGGTTATTAGCGCCTACTACAGTCAATGTGTAAGTTCTTGTAGAGTTTACAAACACTTCTAGTATTCCTCTTTGATTTACTGAACCAATATCTGGAGTGATAGTAACTGAATTACCATAAATTGTGTTCCAGATGAGTGTTACGTTTCCTCCTCCTGCAGGTAACTCACTTGGAGTAGCACTGAAAGAGTTACAATAAGGTACGTTTGGCACAACTGGTGTTACTGTCACAACCACAGCTGGACAAGTAACTTGCTGACCACTAGCATTTGTAGCAGTCAATATATATGTAGTAGTGACAGTTGGTCTAACATCAGTATTACCATCAACCGGAAACGGTCCTGTTAGTCCACTAATAGTAATACTAGTAGCGTTTGTTGTTTGCCAAGCTAGAGTTGATGATTCACCATTTCTAATACTTGTTGGATTAGCTCTAAATGAATCACAAACTGGCACAATTGGTGTTGTGGGCGGTAGAACTTCAACATAGACACTACATTTTTGATCAGGAATACCTCCTGAACTATTTGCACTATGTACCACGATTACGTAAGTAGTATATGAAGTAGGATAAAATGTTTCAGTCCCACTTGGACCAACCACCCTTGATAGTCCACTTGAACTAGTATCAGTGAACACTACCTGATCAGCATTTTGCGTAGTCCATCTAACATAAACAGGTTGACCTTGAGTAATAGTAACTTGCCCAGTTGTGAAGTTCACATTATCTGTAGAGATAAACATCTCACAACTAGCAATTGGTGCACTGACAACTACAGTAATTGTAGTTGTACAAGTATCTTGATCACCATTTGCGTTGGTCGCTGTTAATACATAAGTAGTAGTCTCAGTTGGATTGACTGTATATCTACCAGAAACGGGCAAGTTATTTGAGTTAACATTACTAATTGTTACCGTAACAGCGTTTTCAGTACGCCAAAGTAAATCAGTGTTTTCACCAACTAAGATTTGTGGCTGTAGAGCTCTAAACTCAACACATTGAGGAGGTACTGGTTGAACACAGATAATGGTAATTTTAAGATTACAATTACCATTATTTCCAGAAGCTGAGATGGTGTAGGGGGTATTTGTTCGAATATTATCGAAAGTCTGTGAACCTGAATTTGCCACCGGATTACCATTTAAAGTAACCGGGCCGTAACCTTCAACTGTCCACGAGATAGTCACACTACCTCCAGCTGTAACAGTGTTATTGGATACGTTAGAACGTAAGTCACAAACCACATTAATATTACTGCCGCCTGAATTAGCCGGCTCTGATTTTGTGGCTTCGCCAACAGCAGCTGTACCAGCAACCATAGCCTGAGCATTATCTGGAGTCAGTACTGTGAGCTCATTATAAGGATCGTATGATCCAAAGTTTAAAGCGGCAAGTAATACAACGAAGACAGCGATAGCTGGTGCAAATCGCTTTAGAAAATTTGTAACTTTCATAATAATATTTTTTATATTCATAATTTTTATACCCCACCTACACCTTTGTAAGCTGAGTAATTAAGATTACGAAAATGTTACTCCCATTTAAACTGGGTGGCAACACTTTTTAGGAAATTCAGAGAACTATTGGAGAACAAGTATTCCCAATATGATATACCATTTATTGGGTTTTGTCAAGTGCTTGAGAGGAGTTCAGCTTAAAATAGACGTTCTTCGATGATTTCAGCTTCAACAATATAACGGTCGTCGGTACTACCAAAACTATTACAAGTGGCTAAAACTAAGCGTTTTTTATCACCAGCAATTGGTACAGTGACATTTTCAGCTTTAGCACGATAAACCTTAGAAATACGGTAAATATACTTCCCTTGCGCTGTTGTTACCTCAATTAATTCACCCCATTTAAGTTTTTGGATACCGTTGAAGGCTTGAAAAGACTTGTTATTTACTACCGGCAAATAACTTGAGTGTCCTAAAAGAAAGACTGTTCCAGTCCTATCTAGCGTGGCAGAATCAGGATGGCGTACCACTCCCTCTAATAGAGCCTCATCTAAATCAGCAATATTACGTGAAGTTGGATTTAAAACATCAACTCTCCTATCTAAAGCTTCAATATAGATACTAGTTGGATAAACAGGGTCTGTAAAAGTTGAAGCAGAACCATTAGAAGAAACACTATTGTTATTATCAATAGCCACAGTTTCCTCAATATATTCAACTATAGTAGGTGTAATAGTCGCAAAGTCTGTAGCTGCCTCAACTTCACTAACCTCAACTGCAGCATTTTCTTTTTCAACCATCTCAGGCAGAAAGTCAGCCCATGCTAGAAAAGCATAAGAAATAGTGAAGATAGTGAAAAAAGCTAAAAGAAAAGCGATTTTTCTTAAAAAGATTAATTCAACTAATTGTGACAAAGTTTTTACTTCCATAGATCGGGCTATGATAGCACGTTTTATAAAAAAGTCAATACTAGAGCTCAAGTCTTTTTCAAGATTCAGATGAGTTGACATATTGTATCATTAGTGGTAGGGTTCCCATTATGAATAATAACGTTACACCAGAAAAGAAGTCAGGAGTATTAAATACATTAGCCATAATTGGTCTTTTAGGAATAGTAGTTCTTATTGCTTGGTTATCAGTTCAATTAGTTAATCTGTTTCCTTCAGCGGTTACTTCCCTAGCCTCTTTAGCTGACAGTGTTTACAGTGAAGATCCGACTAAAGTAGTCGAGGTTGAAAAGAATATTATAATTACTTCTACTAATAGTGGAGTAAATAGTGGTGCAAACTTTGTCATCTCTTGGGCAAATGACGCTGAAAGCGGTCAATACACTTTTAGTTATCAATGTGAAGAAGGTGTATCACTCTCAATTGAAACAGCGACAAACAAATTTAACTCCGCTGACTGTAACAACTCATACAACTTAGGGTTAGTTGATACAGTTGTGCTAGTTATCGACTCTGAAAAGAATGCTGAAGTAAATCTTACTTACACAATCTCTTACTTTAAAGAGAATAGCCTAAGTAAAGCTAGCTCAGTATCTAAAACTGTTTTAGTAGAAAACCCTCGTCTAGTTATAGATGAAACAGCAACTTCAACAGAAGAAGTGGTTGAGGAAACTCCATCTACTCCAGTAACTTCAACTCCACTTCCACCAGCTCCGGTATATGAATACGAGTATGCTATTCCAGTATCAAATCCAAACGGTTTCACTGATTTGGTTGTAACTTATCTTGGTATCGGTACTCAAAACAGCGCTGGAATATTTAGTAATACTGGATTACTCACAAGAAACGTTAAGGGAGCATTCCAATTCTCTGTGAAGAATGTGGGAACAAAGACTTCCGAAAAATGGACATTTGAAGCTGACTTACCTGGTGGTGGCAGTTATGAGTCAAACGACTTAAACCCACTGAAGCCAAACGAACGAACAACTATCACTATCGGCTTCCCTGCTGTAAGTGACCGTGGTCTAGAAGGATTTGGTATTGAAGTAAGTGTTGATGAAGATACAAATCAAAGAAACAATGATTTTGATTGGTCAGTTGAGGTAAGATAAAACTCTCTCAATAAATAAAAAGACCGGGAGCCTATGGCTCCCGGTCTTTTTATTTACCTCTCGATTAAATATCAAGATTAGCCATCTTAGCGTTTGATTGGATAAATGATTTTCTACTAGAAACATCAGTTCCCATCAAAACATCAAATACTTTGTCGGCCATCTCAGCATCATCAATAGAAACTTGTTTTAGGATACGGAATTCAGGATTCATAGTTGTCTCTCCTAGCTCTTCAGCGTTCATTTCTCCAAGACCCTTATAACGCTGAATTCTAACCTTAGTATTTTTCTTTACTGCTTCAACTGCCTCTTCTTCTCCATCACCTTCAGCGACACTTTCGTTATCATCCGGGTCGATACCCATAGACTTGAGGACAGTAAACTTCTCTTCATCGTTAAAGGCGTACTGAACTTCTTTTCCTTTTTGAATCTTATACAGTGGTGGTTGAGCGATGTAGATAAAACCTCCTTCTACTAGTGGTTTAAAGTAACGATAAAACAGAGTCAACAATAATGTTCTAATGTGAGCACCGTCAACATCAGCATCTGTTGCAATAATTATCTTGTGGTAACGCAAGCGTGATATATCAAACACGTCTCCGATAGCAGTTCCAAGAGCAATCACAACGTTTTTGATTTGCTCCGAGGCTAGCATTTTGTCTATTCGGGCCCTCTCAACGTTTAGAATTTTTCCTCTAAGAGCCAAGATAGCTTGAGTCTTTCGGTCACGTCCCATCTTAGCCGAACCTCCAGCTGAGTCTCCCTCTACAATAAAGAGTTCAGAATCTTCAGCTTTTTTACTTTGACAGTCCGCCAGTTTTCCAGGAAGAGACATTCCCTCCAAAGCTCCTTTACGCAACACACTGTCTTTAGCTGCTTTAGCTGCTTTACGAGCTTTTACTGCAATCACGACTTTATTTATGATCGCTTTAGCATCGTCAGGATTTTCTTCTAAATAAGCACTAAAGTTCTCTCCAAAAACTGACTCGACAGCACCTCTAGCTTCAACTGAACCAAGTTTTGCTTTTGTTTGTCCTTCAAATTGAATTTCAGGCATTTTTACAGATACAACAGCCGTAATACCTTCAAGTACATCATCTCCAGTAAAGCCTGTGTCTTTATCTTTAACTGAGAAGAAATTATTCTTCTTGGCGTAGTTATTTAGCGTTCTGGTTAAAGCAGTCTTAAAGCCGGTAATGTGTGTCCCGTGTTCAGGATTATTGATATTGTTGGCAAAGGCAGAAATACGAGAAGAAATATCATCTACATACTGAACTGCCACCTCAACCGAAAGGACCGCTGAGTCGACATTAGTTTTTTCAATGTAGAAAATGTTCTTATGAACTGGTTTTTGGTATTGGTTATTAAAGGCTACCAATGAGCGTAGTCCTCCTTCAAAATAGAAATTCTGATTTGGTACTTCAAGATGTTCATCAGTAAGATAAAACTTACCTTTAATACCTTCAAGAAACTTCTTTACATTTTTATCATCAATAGCATGTACAGCTGCAGCTTCACCTGCTACTAGGCGGGCGTCTATCACTGACATCTGCATAGCTTTCACTAAGTAGGCTTGTTGACGAAGGTGATTAACTATTCGTTTAAAATCAAAACTAGTATCTGGAAATATAGTAGCGTCGGGTTGGAAAGTAATGATTGTGCCATTTTTCTTTGAAGGACCAACTTTCTTTACTTTATACTTTGGTACACCAATTGAGTACTCTTGCATGTAATAACCACCGTCTCGGTGCACCTCTACAATTACGTGCGAAGAAAGTGCATTCATTACCGATACACCCACTCCATGAAGACCTCCTGATACTTTATAACCAGAACTCTCACCACCAAACTTACCGCCGGCATGGAGCACAGTTAAAATCGTCTCAAGTGCAGATACTTTAGTTTGTTTATGAACATCAACCGGAATACCACGACCGTTATCAGTGACGCGAACATAACCACCAGGTAGCAGTGCTACTTCTACTCTGTCAGCAAAGCCACCCATCGCTTCATCGCGAGAGTTGTCGAACACTTCCCAAATCATGTGATGGAGTCCATCGGGACCAGTAGTTCCGATATACATTCCCGGACGTTTTCGAACTGGCTCTAGACCCTCAAGTACCGAGATCGAAGAAGCGTCATAGCTCCCTTTCTTTTCTTTTTTTTCTGCCATGCTTACTGAAGTTATTAACGTTAAATATAGCGTTATTATAGCATAAAACTACTTCATTGTCTGAGTTGTTTTAGACCTAAAAAGTTGATTATTTGGGCCTATTTTAAGAAAAAAAGTGATTATCTAGCTTCCCAACCTTGTTCTTCAATCACTTTGTAAACCTGATCCATTATCACTTGCACTTCCTGGTCAGTCAAAGTCTTTTCTAGGGACTGGAAAACTAGACGAAAAGCATTTGAAGTTCTACCTTCTTTAGTAAAGGTGTCTAAATGACTAACTCGAACGCAGAGATCTCCAGCTGTTTTCTTTAAAAGAACATTGATTGAATTAGCCTCCGTATTTTCAGGAACCCACATTGCAACATCACGACTAATAGCTGGATAGACTGAAAAAGCTCGATAACTTTTTAGTTCTGACTCTTGGATTGATTCGTAACTTGTGACTATAGGTAAACTACTAAGTATTTGATCCAGAGAAAATTCAACTACTCCTTCAGCATTCGAATCTAGCGTCAGAGTTACACCCAAATCTTTTTCTATTTCCAAAATTGCTTCTTTTATTAAAGGTTCGTCTACTTTAGCTTTGTAAGCCGTAGAAGTTTGTGCTGCTAAAGCAACTTTAAATTCTTCACGGTCTTTACCAAATACTGTGCCAATCTCAAAAATCTTTATTGCTTTTAACCCAAGTAAGTCACGATGCGGAATATTGGCCGTTCTTGCCTCTACTAAGTTTGAGACCAAAGAACTTCGAAGATATTCTTTATCTGAAGCTAAAGCATTTGCTAGTTTAACTTCATCTATTTTTCTAAAAGAACTAGTATAGATTTCCGAAAAACCTAAGCCAACTAAAACTGCTCGTATTTTTTCAGAATAATAATGTCGCGGATTATATTCAGTTAGATCAAGTTCTTGAGGTAAAATAGCCTCAATCTGATCAAGTCCATGAATGCGACCAATGTCTTCAATAAGGTCTTCGGCAATAACTAAGTCATCCCGCTCAAATGTAGGAGTAACTTGTAACAACTCACCTTCTATTTCATAAGCGAAGCCAAATCGATCTAAAATATCAGTCACTTGGCTTAGAGACAGGCTCAGGTTTAAAACTGAGTTTATTTTAGTTAGTGAACATGTAACCAATCTACTATCATTTTGTTGTTCTCCAGAATGACTTACAGCCATCACTTCCCCTTCGGCTACTTTCTGAATTAGCAGAATTAGCTGGTTTAGAGCGATCGGAGCTACTCTGGCATTAATACCGTTTTCAAAACGCTTAGCAGCATCGGTTTGAAGTTTTAGCCTTTGTGCTGATTTACGAACCACCACACGATCAAAATGAGCCGCTTCGAGTAAGATGTTTTTAGTTTTAGTATCTACTGCTGCCTCATTCCCTCCCTTAACACCAGCAAGCGCCAAAAGCTTTTCTGAAGTATTATCAACAATCACAGTATCCGCGTCAGAAAGATCCAACTCTTCATCACTCAAAGTAACAATCTTTTCATCTGTTTTTGCTTGTCTGATTTGGATCTCGTAAGCACCGTCATTTTGACTTATTTTATCTGCATCAAAAGCATGGAGTGGTTGTCCCAGCTCAAACATTACATAGTTAGTAGCATCAACAATATTATTGATTGATCTTTGTCCTAGCGCCTCTATTTTCTCCTTAAGCCAAGTTGGTGACTCTTTTACTTTTATATTTTTAATCAGTGCTGAACCATAAAAATCACACACCGACGACTCTCTGTTTATCTTGATCAATTCTGAATGCTGTAAATCAACTTCACCTAAAAAAGGATCTTTGAGCAAAGGTTTATCTAAAATAACTGACAACTCTTTAGCGAGCCCTCGATGAGACATTAACCAAGCAGACTTGTCAGGCAAAACCTTAACATCAAGAACAGTATCATTTGCTAGTGGAATTACTTCTTCAATCTCAGAAGAATGGAAAGTAATTTTGTCTGCCAAATCATCTGCTTTTGGCAGTGGTTCAGCAAAGTAATTTTGTAGCCAATTGTAAGAAAATTTCATGATTGATTACTAAAATTGATTAACAAAACGAAGATCTCCGTTATACATCAATCGAATATCGTCTAGTCCGTATTTCAAAACAGCTAAACGATCGACTCCGACACCAAAAGCAAATCCTTGATAGATCTTAGAATCAACTCCTGAAGCTTCCAGTACTTTTGGATGTACCATTCCAGCACCCATGATCTCAATCCACTTACCCGAAAGTTTATTGTGTTCATTTTTCTTAATCATCATGTCCACCTCTACACCAGGTTCAACGAACGGGAAAAAACTAGGGCGAAAACGTACCTCAACCTCGTCACCAAAAAATTTTGAAAAGAAATGAGAAATGACTCCTTTTAGATGTCCAAGAGAAACATCCTTATCAATCATCAAACCTTCAAGTTGGAAAAATTGAGCTTCGTGAGTGGCGTCAGTAGCTTCATTACGAAAAACCTTACCCGGACAAATCATCCGGATTGGAGGCTGGTGAGACTTCATGTAGCGCACTTGAACCGGCGATGTATGAGTACGCATTACCAAGTCAGGATCTGAAGCGAGGTAAAATGTATCTTGCATATCCCTGGAGGGATGGTCAGGAGGAACATTAAGTGCATCAAAGTTAAAGACAATTTTTTCTCTTTCAGGACCCTCAGCAAACACAAAGCCGATCTCCGAAAAAATACTATTTATTTCTGAGATCATTTGTGACATCAAATGTTTGTGGCCTTCTTGTTCAGACATAAAGCAATTTTAGCACAAACTATTCTAGAGGTATTTCAGTTAGAACTTCAAACATAAAGTCTTTCTCCTTTACGAAAATACTTGAATTTGAGATAAGCATTTCAAGCCCTACTCCGCTATATAAGCTTTGGGTATTCTGCCAAGAACGATCATCTATTTCCACTACATGTATACCGTCCGTCAGATGCATTAACACTAGATTTGAGTTATCAGGAAAGAAATCAAATTTAATTACTTCTTGTCCTTTACGATCTATCCTAATCTGATCTCGACACTCTCCTGCCTGCTTCACATCTTCAGCTTCGACTAAATCAGTTTCCGTAAATAAATCTTGTTCTTCCTCCAGTTCAGTAGGATCTTGTTTCAACAATGAAGAAGGGACTTCGGCAATGGTACAAAAATAATAAGGCACTTTTCCTGACGGATCGATTATTCCAGCAAACACATCCTCCCCTACTTGATATAAAGAAATATTGTCTCTATTTTTGGTAGTGGTAGCATTTTCTACCAAAGTAGTTGTCGCTGTAGTTGTAGAAAAAGAGAACTTCTTCTCCTCTAAAAATCTGGTTGCTTCTCTTAAGTCTGCTTGCTCTTGAAACAGAAGTTTCAAAACGGCAAACTCTGAATTAGTTAGATAAGAACTTGTTGCTGTTCCCGTAGCTGTAATAGATAAAACTGTACTTGAGGCTCGAGCAAAAACTTCTTTTGAAGTAGTTGTGGCAAAAATGACATTCTCACCTCTAATAGAAGAAAATTCAGTTACTGGTCGTACTTGGGGCACAAGAGGAAGATTGAACGCCTCCGCTTCCGTAACTATGTGTGGTGAGACTTTCAACTCTTTAACCCAAGTGTGTAGCCCCAGGGACTGCACGTGGACTCTTTGAATTCCAGGAATTAAACCTTGAATGTAGGAAGCTTTTCTAAAAACCCGAACATTAGTGACAGGTTCTTCATTTAGATAAATCAAACTGTCAGCTGCGTCAGCAGCAATATATAAACCTCCAGTTGCAGTAATAGTTGGCTTTTCAGCAAAAAAATCGTATCTATATCCAGTAGCATAAAAGATGAAGGCCGGAAGGCTAATTATAAACGCAGACAATAAAAGAACGAAAATTAGAGTTCGTTGCCATCTTGCTAGTGGTTCAATAACTGGTTTCATAACAAATTAAATTACCTCGTTTTAGGTGTAATCCAAAAGCCCATGTACCTTCCAAACATTAATCTTGTTTGAGCATCCAAGCCTGGTATAGCACTAAAAATAATCATCGTGGCTGGAATCATGATCCATTGTAATGCCATCACTATATATCTAAAGCGACTAGCATTGTTTGGTCGCGGTGGAATTAGACTTAATGAAATCACTGAAGAAATTACTAAACCAAACATTGCTAAGATAAGTAAGTCGCGAACTACAATTGGTAGGTTATAAGAAAGGACAGTCTGGTGAAATTCAGCTCCTCCCAAGAAAATTGGTGCCCAACCCAAAATAAACAACATGATTGGATTAGTCACTAAAGACCAATAACCTTCTGCTTGTTGTAGAGCTACGACAATCCTTTGCTTAAGCGGAATGTTTTTATTTTTGGAGAAGTGATACAAAATGTAGCAGAGGTTTTCTACACCATAAGTCCAGCGGCGGTGTTGTTTGTAAATTTGAACAATAGTCTGACGTAATGTTGGTGCGGCATTTGCATCCATTGATACTGGGTAAGAAAGCGGAATCACTTGGTATTTACCATTATTGGCCACCAGTAAATTCCAGAAGATACGAGAGTCTTCATTTACCATATTGGTTTGCCAATAACCAACTTCATACAGTGCCTGGAAACTCACTGCATGCGAAGAAAATGTCGCCATACGTTCTGGCCTTTCTTGTTGGACCATTTCCCAAAAAGTACTACTCATAGCTACTACGCGAGAAATAGCTGGAGCCTCCCAGATATTGTTATTAAAAATAGGTACTGGCTGGAAAGAGCTCTTAAGAGGGTTTTCAGCTGTCAGGAAGTGCCAAACGAGGCAGTTAAAATAATCTGGATATAAAACAGTATCAATATCAAAAATAGAAACTATCGTCTCAGAGTATTTTAAACCTTGAGGATCAAGTACTTTGGTTCGAACCTGTTCAGCAGCATAAGCAGCGTTTGAACCCTTACCAATCATTTCTCCTGGAGTGTCTTTGGGATGTAGGGTAGTTAAAAGTGCACCAAAACGATCTCCATAAATTTCTTGTACCTTAGCAAAAATTTCTTCAGCGTAATCACCAACTCTTCCTTCTCCAGCTAAAACTACTATGATTTTTTTTAGGTCATACTTTGATTTAGACAAAGCTTCCAAACTAGCTTCTATCACTTCAATAGGTTCACGGTAAAAAGGTAAAATAACAACATGGTGTAAATGTTGGTATTGAAAGCGGCTAACCATTTCTGACCAATCAAGTGACATGTGGTGTCGCAAACGTTTCCAGTTATATCTTAAATGGTAAGACAAAAAAGCTGTCTTAAGAACCCAAAAAAGAGCAAAGGCGATGACAAAGTAAGCAGCTACAAAAGGAGCATATATTGAAAGTAATACAACGCCTATCAGTGTCGTCCAAGAAGCTAGTCCGGGTAGAATTTCCAAGAAACGGTAAAAAATCCTAGCTTTACCGCTTAAATCGGTCGCTCGACCAACATGAAAATCAGGCCTTTGAGCATAGGGAAGCAAATGGTTTGATTCTGGGTCGTTCATAGTTATTGGAGGTCAGTATATACTAAAAAGCTATATAAATAAAGGCTTTAATACTTAAATCTAAATCTTAAATGATAAGTTTGTTTATTGAAATTTAATATGTTACTCAAAATAAATTCCATCAGGATATGGTAGAGGATTAAAACTTAGTCCACAATTACCATTAAACTCAAAACGACAAGTTGGTTCTGGCCAACCATTATCAAATCGATGATTTGTAACATTTAGATACATCACCTCTCCGACTGGAACACTACAAGAAAATTCATCAGTACCCAATTTCAACGCACCGCTAATTCCTTCATTAGAGCGACAGAAGCTTTTTAAATAATCATCAGTGTTGTTACTGTTAAATGCAGCCGCATTTCTAAAATCCCCTGGACACGGACTCAAGCTAGCTGTGATATTTGCAGTTTTTGAAGGAGAACCTTGGACATCAAATAATCTGATATCTGCACTACTTCTGGAATCCAATACAGTAATCGGAATTGCGAGATAACGACCATCGCTTTCAGGCGCTAGATGAGGTCCTGGTAAAACTCTATTTTCCGTGATAGCGACTTGAAAGAAATTGACTGCTTCATCGAGTGAGATTTCTTTTTTTGTAAGACCATAGGCAGTAAAAGCAGGGTCTGTTGGCACTGCTCTGTCTACCCCATTGTAATATTCCCCGCAGTAGCCTAGCAGCCCCGAGTTTGGTGTCGTTCCTGGTCCAGCCAAACCAGCTGGTTCTAGAATATATATAGTAAAGTGAGGTCTGTCAGTTCCGGTTATTTGGATTGAGTTAGCTGAAACACCACCACGAACCAAGAAGTCTTTCTCTGCTTGGTTTTTCACTTCATAAATAGCCAAAAGCCCGTATTGGTGCGCAAAACCAATAATACTATTAATAGCATCTACTCCAGCAATACCGCCAGCGACAAAGTAATATTTAACACAGGTTCCGTTAGAGAAACATGAGTGACTATGAATACCTGTAGGGTTGGTAGGAGACCAACCCGTCGGAGGCCATGCTTCTGTCACCCACCAAGAGCTAATATTTTCCGACATCACAGTGTTGTGAAAAAGATTGAGTTCAGGTAAGAGATCATTTGAAATGACGCACTGACCGTCTGGTGCTAGTTGAGTCTGACAGAGTGATCCGACAGTGGTATCAATTCCTGGACCACCACCATTAGGAACAGTTTGAGACGGAATCCAGTTAGTTGGTGTACTTCCGCAGTTGGTGCAGCTAGTGCTAGGCGTACCAGAGACAGGAATACCAGCAACGCCTGGTGTGCCATTTGGTCCCCCTGGATTAACTCTTGGTGGTCTGTCTGGTAAAGGTGGTAGGACCAAAGCAATTGGTTGATCCACACACTGTATTTCATTCCATACACCATAAGCGGTCTCATTTACTAAAGTCTTCATGCCAAGGTCTATTAGAAGCCATCCAACCAAGACAATCACGTAGCCAATTAGTGCATTCGTAATCATCTTCTTTGACGCAGAGACAGCGCTAGCGTCCCCAGCTGAAGTAACTAGGCGGATACCAGAGACTATCAGTATTAGAATGACGATAATAGTCAAAACCCCTACCAATCTATCAATACCGCTTTGAGCCAACTGAACAACGTGACAACTTTGACAATCAGCTTCACCAGGACCGCCGCAAGGAACCAATCCGGCAGCATAGATATTCATTGGAGTAACAGCAAACAGGAAAAAGATAAAGAAGGCTTTCCACATAAGTACTTATATTATCTCACGCAAGACATCTTTCTAAAACCCACCGTCTGTGGTAATTTGTATGGCACTGCGTCGGTACTCAAGCGGTCAACGAGGGGAGACTGTAAATCTCCTGACTTATGTCTACGAAGGTTCGAATCCCTCCCGGCGCACGAATATAAAAATGAGCACTCCTTTACGGGAGTGCTATTTTTATTCGTGCGCCGGAGCAAGGCATCTGCATGCCTTGCGTGAGGGATTCGAAGACCTTGAGTTTATCGCACGAGCGCTAGCGAAGTACGATACGAAAGGTGTACCGTTCTCGTAGAGAAAGAAATTCCCTCCCGGCGCACCAAATACCAAAACCAAAGCTTATGCTTTGGTTTTGTTGTATTTGTTAGCGCCGGGAGGGATTCGAACGGCGGAGCTGGAGTCCCCTTTTAGGGCCAGCGAGCCGTGTCCCGCGGCACCTGCTCAATTATGAGCGGAGCAAAATAATTGAGTTTGGTGACCGTCAGGACGAATCCCGACTTTTTCTTATGTGCGCCGGGAGCACGTGACTAAACGTCACGTGCGTAGGGATTCGAAAAGCTTTTGAGCATTTTCTTGAGTTTACGAAAAGAAAATCCAAAAGGTGTACTGCGGCTGTATGTAAACATTCTTGAACTACATTCGTATCATAAATGAAAATAAAATTTAATTTAGATACTCATTTGTCCAAGTAAGCCGAGAAATTCCCTCCCGGCGCACAAACCTTGACAATACACTATTTATAGTGTATTCTTTTGTTTGCACTCAAAAACGAAGGAGACTGAGATGTACCTTGATTTTCCACCCCAACCTGGCTGCCCTGTGCAAAAGGTTGTTGTTCTGGAAGAGACTGACAAACCCTACAATCTCATTTTCACCGAGCAAGTCATCGACTACGCTCTTGCCAACGATGCCACATCGCAAGATGGTGACGGAGACGAGATTTTCTGGGTCGTGTTCGAAGACCAACCGAAGCGTGTGTGGGACATGACAGAATCCGCGCTTCGTGCCGATTTGCGTCGACCGAAAGACGACAGGATGACGGTCGCCGACCTGATGGATATGGGCGAAAATGCACGGATTGCCGACATCCTCGACACGTTCGACTACGATGGTTTTGGCTCGTTCGCAAGGAGAGAACTTCCGCGTGCATGCATTACGCTCGAAGTGAGAAGCATCGGTGAACTCGTTTCTCTGACCCGCTCAGAGATTGCTGGTCAGCAATACTGCCACGTCGGCAACAAGACGCTTTCGTACATCGATTGCGTTCTGAGCCAGATGGGCATGCAACCGCTTCGCAATTTCGCCAAAACATGACGCCTTGCCGTCCACCAACTGGAAAAGCCACTTGGAGGACGGCTTTTCTTTTATACAAAGACCTCTTCATTTTTTACAAAACTCGGCAAGAAATTTTAGTCACTTTCTATAACAGCAGTTCTGACTTCTTGCATTCCAGTGCACAAAATTAAAATTTACTCAACCTTAACAATAACCGTCTCTAATTCCTCTTCAAACTTTTTATAACCATCGTTCGGATCCATTAAATACATCTCATAATTTTCTACTGTCTAAATTTTTATCTCCACAGTATTTTCATTGAGCCATCGGGCATTTGTATAGCCACCACCAAAATAAAATTCTGGCCTTTGAAAAGTAAGTCCTTCACTTGAGAGAGTGAAGATATTTTTGACTGTTTGTGTGTTTAAATCAAACATAAGCAGATTCTTTTTTGTATCAAACTCAATTTGATTGAGATTTTTTATTCCAAGTATTTTAGAATAATCTGGACTTATCAGTATATCAATACCTGTCGATAAAAAGTGGCTTGGTCCAGCAATAAGACCTCTATCTAAATTCTGAGTATCAATATAATAAACAAAATTCGCGACAATACCTTCATACAAAGATGAGCGAATACCTAGATACCTTAAATCACTTGACCACCCCCACAGCACTATACCTCCCTTACCTGTTTCAATATCTGCTTCTTCAACAAATTTAAAAATATCCTCAATCAAAGACTGATATGTCTGAGTTGATTCATTATATTTATAGATAGTAAACGTATCACTATCAGCACCTCCCAATACATAGAGAGGATATTTTCTACTAAAAGTAGTCACATATGGTAACCCTGTTTGGTCATACAAATCTTTATCATCTAATATCTGTCCATCTGGTGAATATATACCGTCGTTATTATCAACCTTTTCTATTTCTGGAATATCCTCAACACTAGCCGTCTCAGCTTCTAAATTATCAGACGCCATCCTCTCCACCTCCACCACCTTCTCAGATGCATACTGATACCCAATCCAGCCGCCAATGAACGGCATGGCAATAAAAAGAATCATCGCTAAATATTTAGATAAAGGAGTCACCTTAAAAACTGAGTTCTTTTGATCAATTTCTTGATTTGTATTTTCTGGGTTCATATTGTTTGAATAATAGCATGTTAGAAGGACCACCTGTATGGCAAGCATACAGGTTGGTCACGCTCGGTCATGGGTTCGCCAAGGCAGTTGCCTTGGCTAGAACCACAGAAAAAGCCTAAAAGAAAACTAGTTTTCTTTTAGGCTTTTTCTGTGGTTCTCCGCTCGCCACACTCGCTCCACGCGACCCTCGCTTTGAGCCACCTGTCAGATTCGAACTGACGACCTACGGTTTACAAAACCGTTGCTCTACCAACTGAGCTAAGATGGCAATACTTCCCTCTACTCTACTACAATAGCTTATCTCAAGAAATGTTTTGTAAACCATTTATTTACAAAACTTTAAAATAGTCTCCCAGACTATTTTAACTATCCCAATGAGCTAAGATGGCACTTCTTCTCATTCCCTCCTGCGACTGCCATTATGCCGGTTTTAAAAAAAATCGCAACCCTCTTATCCGCGCTCCAATTTCTTCTGCAGCAGCTTTTTCTTTTGCTGCGGACTTAAAGAAACTGATGCTTTATGGTCTGCTACCTGTCCTAAATGCCCGGAATCCCTATTAAGGTTCCTTTTCTCTATTTTTAACTGCCTGGCTCGATCCCGGTTACTAGTAAAGGCTTCCTCTAAGTAATCGTATGATTTAACCAGTAACCCTAAAGTTAACCGTAACACCTTATGAACACCATAATACCAAGACAGCTTGATAATATGACGTTCAACATAGGTCCATTTTAGAGCCAGATATACCGCCGTCTTGCTAACAATATTATCTAGATATTCTCTCAAGGTTTGAAAAAACCGCTTATCTCTTTTTTTCTCAAAAGAAAAAAACCAAGCTAGAAATATAAACAATACTAGGCTTAAGATAAGTAGTTCTCCAGTACTAAACATAATCTTCACCCTACTTTACTGAAAGGCGTGAGATTTGTGTAATAGAAACGTTTTCTCCAAACTTCTGTACTGCACTAGAAATCTTACCTGCAATTGTTGTTTCAGGATTCTTAATGAAAGGCTGCTCCATTAAGATTTGTTCTTTAAAGTATGCAGCTAGCTTTCCTTCCATAATCTTTGCTTGCATATCAGCTGGCTTGTCTGCCACTTCTTTAACAAACACTTCCTCAGCCTTCTTTAGGGCTTCAGCTGGAACTTGTTCTTTGTATACGTAAGTTGGGTTTGTTGCGGCTACTTGCATAGCAATTTCTCTAGCCAAAATAACAAAGTCTTCATTTTTAGAAACAAAGTCAGTCTCACATGAAAGCATTACCATTGCCGCTACTTCGTTAGTATTATGAACATAAGAACCAACAGCGCCAGCGCCTAGCTCTCTGTCTGATTTCTTTTCTGCAGCTTCGCTACTTCGTTTCTTTAAAATAATTAAAGCCTTCTCCATGTCACCTTGAGCTTCTTCAAGAGCCCGCTTACACTGCATTACAGAAATACCAGTCTTATCACGAAGTTCTTTTAGTTGAGCTGATGTGATTTCCATATTTAATGATATTACTTAATGTGTTATTAACAGAACAATTTACTTCCCCCTCCTCCTTTTAAATTAAAGTTAAGCTCTAGGTGCTGTACTTGGTCGAGTCTCAGTTCGAGCAGTAACTGGACGTGGTGCTACTGGCTTTGGTACAAAGGCAGCCTTTCCTTCAGATATAGCTTCTACTAATTCACCTAGAACTAGTTTAACACTTCCCTGTAGCGCATCGTTAACCATAATCGGATGAGTGATTCTTGAAGCATCACAGTCAGAGCTCATAATAGCTACAGTAGGGATTCCTAGGTGAATTGCTTCATTAAGAGCAATTGATTCTTGACGCGGGTCAACAATCACCATAAAGTCTGGCGCTTTAGTAACCTTACTAATACCTTGGAAATTGTGATTTAGCTTTACTAAGTCACGTGAGATAAGCAGTCTTTCTTTCTTAGTATATTTTCGTTCTAGTTCACCTGATTCTTGTTCTCGAACCAAAGTTTCCATACGATTAATTCGCTTTCGGATTTCTGGAAGATTAGTCAACATTCCTCCAATCCATCGATTTACAACATAAGGCATTTCTACCTTTAGAGCTGCTGCTTTAACATTATCGATAACTTCGCTTTTTGTACCAACGAAAAGAATAGTCTTTCCATTCATAGCTGCTTCTTTCAAGACAGCTTTAGTGTCTTCAATTGATTTAGCTGTTTGTTCTAGGTTAAAAATATCATTTCCTTCTTTTGTTCCAAATAGGAACGGTGCTGCTGTTGGGTGACGTCGACTCTTTTTGAAGCCAAAGTGAGCTCCAGCGCCAAAAAGGCGCTCAATTAGTGATGGGTTGTTTGTTTGTGTTGACATATATAATACTAAGCAAAAAAGCGCACTGCGCTTAAGCCTCGAGAGCTTATCATAGATAAAAAACCTATGCAACCACTTCCGCAGTGGCTTTTTTGAGGGATTCGACAATTGGGTCCAGGTTTCCGGCCATAATACCCTCTACGTTGTACCAAGACTCTTTTAGGCGGTGGTCAGTGATGCGGTTTTGTGGGAAGTTGTATGTTCGAATTTTTTCAGACCGATCTCCGGTTCCAATCTGATCTTTACGCTCTGAAGCATGACTTTTAGCCTCTTCTTCTTCATGAAGAGCTTCAATCCGAGCCACAAGTAATGTCATAGCCTTTTCCCGGTTTTTAAGCTGTGAACGCTCACTCTGGCTCCGTACTTCAATTCCAGTTGGCTTGTGCACTAGACGAACCGCCGTTTCAACCTTATTAACGTTTTGACCACCAGCTCCACCAGAACGAGAGAACTCCATAAAGATATCCGTTGGACTGACCTCGAACTTTGGTTTTCGACGCAAAGGTAAAATAGCGACTGAAGCGGTCGAAGTATGGATTCTTCCTGACTTTTCTGTGACAGGAATTCTTTGTACTCGATGGACCCCAGTTTCGTACCTGAGATCTTCGTATACCTTTGGATTTAATATTTCAAAAACTGCTTCTTTGTATCCTCCAGAAGAACTTCTAGACTCACTCTCAACTGAGTATAGCCAACCATTGAGTGTAGAATATTGTAAATACATCTGAGCTAGCTCCTCAGCAAACAAGGAGGCTTCGTCTCCCCCAGCTCCAGCACGAACTTCAAGCACTACTCCATAAGGTTTTTCGTCTTCTACCTTAGAGGCTTCACCAATACGCTTTAGTTCTTCATAAAAAAGATCTCGTTGTTTGGTTAGTTCTTCAATTTCATCTTTAACCAACTCTGCCATTTCCGGTTCATCAACAGCCAATTTCTCTGCTGCTTCAATTTTTTTGCAGACATCATCAAACTGGCTCGCAGTAAATTGCGTCTTGTGGTTGTCACGATATTCTTGTAATTCGTCTAAGTCGTATTCCATAAATATAGTATAACGCAAAAGACCGCCCTGACTCATTGCCTGGACGGTCTTTTAAGTTAAGCTGCTTTCTTACGTCGAGCTGTAGCTTGTGACGCTCGAGCCTTGAACCGCTCTACTCGTCCAGCTGTGTCCATCACCTTGTCTTGTCCTGTATAAAAAGGATGTGAAGCACTAGAAACATCGACTGTTGCCAGTGGATATTCTTTGCCGTCAGTCCAAGTATCAGTTGCTTCTGTCTCAACAGTTGAACCGATAATAAAACGTTCTCCGCTTGAGTTATCTTTAAAGATAACTTGGCGATAATTTTCTGGGTGTATGTCTGCTTTCATATGTGGTGTGAACTATATCAAATTTCTGTATTTTAGCAACTAGTTAACTAAGAGCCGCCCAAAATCTTGATTTCATTGGCTAGTCTTGTCTTACGATTCATCACCTGATCACCATAGAAGGAGTTGGCCGGGTTAGTTGCCCCTCCCCAACCAGCATAGTAACGTAGGGCCGCTAAGCGATCTCCAGCGTAAGTACCATTGGCTCCATTGTCTCTAAGTAATAAAGCTGTGGCTAGGAAAGCGTCTCGGTTATTGAATGGATTAGCTGGAGTAGAACCACCATTGATTCTTCTGATTGCATCGTCAGCCTGGCTGTATTCCCAACCATTACCCCGATTAACGATACCGCCATAAATAGCCCAAGTAGATGGAATAAATTGTGATGGACCCATTGCTCCTCCCCAACCAACTCGAGAACCGTTTTGAATGATCGGACACGAGACAGTACGCGTCAAAGGATCAAAGCCTAATATTTTAGCAATCGCCAAGAAAACTGGTTCGTCTCGATCTGGGTGCATCACTGGTCGATCGCTTCGACTGTCAGTAAAAGTACAGCTACCGAGGTTGCTACCCAAATTTGTTTCTTGTTCCAAAATAGCCAAGATAAATTCTGCTTGAACGCCAGTTTGTGAAGAAGCGTATTTTGCTAGCGATACCGCATCTCCGAAAGCAATCCCTCCTCCACCTCCCAAGAGTTCGAAGAGTGCATTACGTAGCTGAGCAGCTGTTCTTTGTTGTGACTCAAGTAACTTTTGATATTCTTTTTCCTCTCCTTTAGTCACTGTTAAAATCTTTTCCTTCTCTCTTTCTTTTTTTTCAATCTCTTGTTTTTGCAATTCTTGAATTCTTTTCATCTCTGCTTCTCTTTCTTGCTTAGTCGCTAGGTCATCTTTCTGTAAAGCTGTGTCCTCTCTAATAGTATGCAAAGTAGCTAAAGATTCATTGAGTGAATCTTTAAGTGAATTAAAAGTAGCAACGTCACTGAAAAACTCCGAGAAGTTTTGTTTACTCAACATTACCTCTACCAAAGAGTAATCATTGATTAAGGCAGATTTGCGCACCAGGTCAGCCAAAGACTCTCTTTGTTTTTTTAGTTTTTCTTCAAGGATTGAAAGCACTACTTCTTTCTCACCAATCTGATCTGATATCTGAGTAATCGCCAATGAACGCGCTTGGATCCCTAGCTTAGCCTGATTAACCTGACCTTCAATAATAGAGATATCCCGCTCAAGTGATTGCCGTTCAAGCTGCTTATCTTCAACCAAACGACTCTGAGTCAAGATCTGTCTCTCGACTACTTGCAGCTCCGCTTCTAGTCTTGAACGTCTTTCACCTTCCGTTTCTGCATCAACAGAAAATGGCACTAGCGAAATAATCGCCAATAGTAATACTACTAATGAGAGATGTCTGTACATGTAGCATTAGTATACCAAACTTCTTGGAAATAATTAAAACCGACCCCCACAGGGGTCGGTTTTAATTATTTCTACTCAAAAGGAGATTACTCTGCGGCTTCTGATTCTTCTTCTTCTGCCTTGCCCTTCTTCTCTACAGGCACATCAGCTGCTGCAATCACTGGTTCTTCTGATTCAACTTCGTCAGCAATGACTTCTGATAGAGCTACCATGTCATCAGCATCTTGTTCAATCTTTACACCCTTTGGACAAACAATGTCCGAAACATGAATCTTTGACTCAACATCCTTCAAAAGACCTAGGTCAACGTCCAAGTGAGCTGGCAAATCTGCTGGCTTACAAGTAACAGTTACTTCATGGAGCACCTTGTTGACTACAGCTCCAAGCTTGGCAGCTGGTGCTTCATTAACAAAGTGTAGTTGAATATCTGTAGTGATCTCGTTGTCCTTATCTAGAGCGTAAAAATCAACATGATTAATACCACCCTTCACTGGTGAGAAAGCAACCTCCTTGATCAAAACATCAACTGGTTTATCCAATCCTTCTAGTTCAATAATAACTGACTCCCCTGCTTCTTTGAAAGTTTTATCAAAAGCCTTCTTATTTACAAAGATAGGTGTTGATGGAAACTTTGGACCATAGACCACAGCTGAAATAAATTCCGCTGCATTTTCAGGTACTGTTGTCCGTGGTTGAATTGCTAATTTTACTGTCATATGCGTCATAACATATCACAGAAGCTGAAACAACGCACTAGTCTCCACACGAACACGAAAACCCTCCCCGGACGGATGTTACAATCATCTATATGTCAGAAAAATATGATTTTGTCGCCATTGGTGACATAGTGATCGATGCCTTTATTCAACTTAACAAAGACGCTGCTGACGTAAGCCAAGATATGGATACTGGTAGATACACTCTCCATATGCCATTTGGTAGTAAACTCCCTTACGATAAAGTAGAAGTAATCAACGCCGTTGGTAACTCACCAAACGCTGCCGTATCAGCCCACCGCCTTGGTCTACAAACTGGCTTAGTGACAAACTTAGGTCAAGACAGAAACGGAAAAGACTGTCTTGAAACATTAAGACAAGAAGGGGTTCATACTGACTTTGTAAAATTACATGAAGGTAAAGAGACCAATTACCACTATGTTTTACGATACGGACCAGAAAGAACTATTTTGATCAAACACGAAAAATTCCCTTATTCACTTCCAGATTTTGCTGAAGCTCCACGTTACTTATACTTCTCGTCTATTGGTGAACATGGTTTACCTTTCCACTTTGAGATTGCTAAGTATGTTAAAGAAAACGATACTAAGTTAGTTTTCCAACCAGGAACATTCCAAATCAAACTTGGTTACGAAGCCCTCAAAGAACTCTATCAAGTAACTGAAATCTTCTTCTGTAATAAAGAAGAAGCTCAGGAAATCCTAAAGACTGAAGAACAGCATATTCCTACCTTGCTTCGACAATTTAAGGAACTAGGACCGAAATTACCAGTTATCACAGACGGTCCAAATGGAGCTTACGTAGTAGATGAGGACGATCAAGCTTGGCATATGCCAATGTACCCAGACCCAAGCGATCCTGTAGACCGTACTGGTGCTGGAGATGCTTTTGCTTCTACTTTCACTGCTGCGATTGCTCTAGGCAAGAGTCCAGCTGAAGCCCTCACTTGGGGACCAGTAAACTCAATGTCAGTAGTACAACATGTTGGTGCTCAAAAAGGACTTTTGACACACGAAGCATTGATGGAAACTTTGAAGAATAGACCAGCTGAATACGAAGCCAAGAAGATTGACTAGAGGTTAACCTAAAAACAAACCCCGCGAGACTAAAGTCTCGCGGGGTTTGTTTATTTCTATAAAAATCTTTCCTTCCTATTCTGCAGCTTTCTTTCCAGCCTCAACTATAGAACCAACTCCCATACCATAGTGCTCTACCAACTCGTCTGGTTCACCTGATTGACCAAACTGATCATCCACCCCAACCCGCACTACTTTCGCTGGATGTACCTCGCTTAAGTATTCACTAACAGCACTTCCGAGTCCACCTGCTTTTTGGTGTTCTTCTACAGTAACAATCCCTTTGGTTGATTTAGCCAACTCTAACAGAGCTTCATTGTCTAAAGGCTTGATGGTTGCCATATGAAGAACAGTTGCGCCAATCCCTTGTTCTTCCAAGGCTTGAGCGGCTTTAATAGCATTAAATAAAAATGTACCAGTAACAACAATTCCAACTTTATTATCCAAACCTTCTTTAGCGGTATACATCACTTCTGCTTTTCCGATTTTAAACGGTGACTCCTCGGTGGTTACTACAGGAGTATTACTTCTTCCTACACGAATATAGACTGGGCCTTGATGCTTAGCTGCAGCCAGGACGGCTTTACGAGCCTCATGAGCATCAGCCGGCGCGATAACGATCATATTAGGGATCACTCGCATCAAAGCAATATCTTCGATCGCTTGGTGTGTTGCTCCATCAGGACCAACAGACACTCCGGCATGAGCGCCAATAATTTTTACATTACTGTCGTTATAAGCAATTGTTGTTCTAATTTGCTCCCAGTTTCTTCCTGGAGAAAACATCGCGTATGAAGCAATGAAAGGCACTTTACCCATCGCTGACATACCCGAAGCTACTGACGCCATACTTTGTTCAGCAATACCCATCTGGATAAAACGATTTGGGAAAGCATCAGCAAAGATATGGGTTCTGGTTGATTCAGTTAAGTCCGCTGCTAGAGCGACAACATTAACGTCTCGCTTCCCAGCTTCGAGCAAACCATCACCATAACCATTACGGCTTGGTACAGATGACATCTCCGGTGTATCAAAATTTTTATCTAAGTGTGAAGCTAACATAATAGTGTGTTAATAAAAATTAATTTTTAAGAGAGATCTTCTTTTGCAATTAGTCCAGCTAGAGTCCTAAGTTTTTCTAAAGCTACTTCAGCTTGTTTATTTTTTGGAACCCGATCTTCAGGACCTTTACCTGGAGGATTACCGTGCCACCTAAAATCTCTTTCGAAGACGTCCACACCCTTTGAAGCAATTGTATGAGCAATAATAACTGAAGGCTGACCGTAGACAGCTTGAGCCTTTAAGACAGCATCGTTCACGGCTCTGATATTGTGACCATCTACTTCCTGAACATCAAAGTTAAATGACTCAAGCTTTTCTGCTAGTGGCTCTAGCGGCATCACATCTTTGGTATAACCATCAATTTGAATTCCATTACGATCAACAATCACAATCAAGTTATGCAGTCTCTCTTTTCCGGCTTGAAGTAAGGCTTCCCATATCTGTCCTTCGTTCATTTCTCCATCGCCAATAAGACAGTAGAAGTATTTTGAAGAGTAAGGATTATCAATTCTTTCAGCTAAAGCCATACCGACAGCCTGAGAAATGCCCGAACCTAGAGGTCCAGAACTATTCTCCAAACCTGGGAGAGATTGCCGATGCGGATGGCCTTGGAGTCTTGAACCAAACTTTCGTAGTGTCAAAAGTTCCTCTACCGGAAAATACCCAGCGTGAGCCATCGTAGCGTATAAGACTGGACAAATATGTCCGTTACTGAGTATCAGACGGTCCCGATCAGCCCAATCTGGATTCTTAGGATCGTGCTGCAAAATCTTAAAGTAAAGCAGCGTAAAAATATCAGCCATTCCGAGTGGCCCAGCGGTATGACCACTACCAGCAGCTACCAGCATTTCAATAATACTTTGGCGGATTTGATTGGCTTTAAGCTCTAAAGATTTTACTTCTTTTGATGTCAGGTAGTTCATATAACTTTTTTAGTATAACAGCTGCGTTTGCTAACGTGTAGAGTTTGAGTGTTAGTTAATCAACTTAGATAAAGCGGCATGAGCCTCAGCTGGGTTTTCAGCTCCAGTAATAGCTGAACCACAGATAAACCGATCAGCTCCTGCCTCAGCTAGTAGCTTAATAGTGTCTTTATTTACACTCCCGTCAATCGAAATCAGGGTATTTGGTAGCAGGCTTTTTATCTCTTTGATTCTGTCTAAAACCCTCTCATCAAAAGGCTGCCCTTGGGCTCCTACTTTAGCAATACCCATCAGTTGTAAATAATCAGCTGCGTCTAGGTATTGTTTTAGTGTTTCAAGCGAGGTGTCATTAACAGCAGCGATACCAACCGAAACAGAAGTCGTATCACAAAATCTTTTGAAAGCTTCTGGGGAGATATGTTCTGTGTGAAAAACTAACATGTCAGCTCCTGCCTTTACCCAAGCTTCTGCAGCAGTCAAAGGATCTTCTACCATCAAATCTACCTCTAGGGTAAATTTGTCAGTCTCACTTTTTATATCGCTCTCCTCCCCCCTAGGTTCATAAGGCCAAGATACCTGAGAAACAAACTTCCCATCTACTACATCAACATGCACTTCCTGAGAAAAAGAAAGTCTGGCTAAGTTTTCTTGTAAGTCAGTTTGAGACTTAGGAATAATGGCTGGAATAATAGGAATCATGAATTTCTATTTTCTTTACTAATGCGTTCAATCTTTTGATTGCGTCGTCGGTATTTCTCATCAGTTAAAAAGTCACTCTTTAGCCAATCCTCAATTACTAACTTAGTGTCAGTCACTGAAACGAAGCGAGCTCCGATAGAAAGTACATTGGCGTTATTATGACCACGTGAGAGCTTAATGATGTTTTTATCGCCACCATAAAAGACTGTGGCTCTAACGTTTGTAAAACGATTTGCCATCATGGCCTCCCCTTGCCCTGAACCACCAAAAATAATCGCGCAACTTCCTTCTGGATCTAGACTGACAGCCTTGGCTGCCAAACTGATGAAGTCAGGAAAATCATCCTCCGCATCATAGTGAGCAGCTCCATGATCCACAACCTGGCAGCCCAATCCATTTAACCAAGTCTTAATTTCTTCTTTATGCTCAAAACCAGCATGGTCTGAAGCAAGATGAATTTTCTTATTGGTTAAAGATGAACTCATTTTAGATAATTAGACTGACTCTGCTGCTTTAGTTACATGCTCTACCAATGTCTGAGTGTATGATGTTTCGTTGTCGTACCAAGAAAGTACTTTGACTAGATTTCCTCCAACTACTTTTGTAAATGACAGGTCAGCGATAGAACCGACTCTTGAACCGATAATATCTGTCGAAACAATCTCCTCGTCAGTAACAGCAAACAAATTAGTCCATCTAGGATCAGCGGCTGCTTTAGAGAGAGCTTCATTTACTTCCTCAACAGTAGTATCGCGCGAAGCGATAAAAGTAACGTCAACGATAGATCCAACTGGTACAGGCACACGCATTGCAATACCATCAAACTTTCCTGCCAACTCAGTGTGCGCTAGTGTAGTAGCGATCGCTGCTCCAGTAGTACTAGGAACAATATTAAGAGCAGCTGAACGTCCTGCCCTCTTATCTTTCTTACTAGGTGCGTCTACCAAAGACTGAGAAGCTGTATAAGCATGCACGGTATTTAGAACTGCCTTTTCAATACCAATACTCTCTTTTAGGATTGCAATCAGTGGACTAGTAGCATTTGTGGTACAAGAAGCGTTTGAAGAAATCTGGCAAGTCTTAAGTTGGTCATCATTTACACCCATCAACACAGTCGCTCCAGTCACACCAACAGCCGCCGGGTCACCTTTCACTGGTGCTGAGATCACTACCTTCTTTGCTCCTGCGTCTAGATGAAGTTTCGCTCCTTCATAAGTCGTAAAGAAACCCGTTGATTCAACCACGATATCAATCCCTAGATCCTTCCAAGGTAATTTATTTGGTTCTCGTTCTTGAGTGAAATTAATTTTTTTATTGTCGACAAAAATACTTCCGTCTTTTACTTCCACCGAAAAAGGACTTCGTCCATAAACTGAGTCGTACTTCAAAAGATACGCCAAGTTATCTAAGTCACCGAGGTCGTTCATGGCCACTACTTCAAAATTTGGATTACCAAAAGCCAATCTAAAGAAAGTTCTACCAATACGTCCAAAACCATTAATTGCTACACGAACCATATATACAATAAAAATTAATACTAACTCCTTATACTATAACGGTAAACGGACTTAAGGACACTAAATATTATCCTCAGCTCTAGAGCGACGCCGATACAAAAGAAAAAGGAATGTAACTAAAAGGAGTAAAGCAAAAGCAAACAGTGCTGGGACAATCAGCGGTAAGACTGAGCTAACAATCTTGTCTGGAAAGATGACGTTAGGGTTATTCCCCGACCAAGTAAAATTTACTGGCTTACGATACCTAGCTGCAATATTTTGTTCAAAATCAAATATCTCAATCTGTAGCCTAGACGAACCGGTTAAATTTAAAGCTGCGATAGACGCCTCATAAGCAGTTCTCTCTTTATTGATTCGAAGTAAAAAAGAATAGCTCTGCTTTGGGTTTGTTGGATCAATAATTGTCACTACGATTGATTTAAGGTTATTCGGAATTGAGTCAGCTGGGATACTAAGTAAAAAAGACTCTGTGGCGTTAAGGTTTATTTCGTCACTAGTAAAATCAAAACTATTACTCCCTTGGAAGATTTGAATATTTTCTCTCTTGAAATCATAGTTAGCCAGCTCGACTTCTGGCTCATTAAACGGCTCCTCTGGGTCTTCACCTAAAATGTTTGTCTGTAATGCTTGTGCTACGGCACCTGATGAAACAGAACCATCTTCTGCCACTACAAAGACAGTATAAAACTGACGTACACCAGTACTAAAAGCCTCCCTATCTAAAAAATTACTAGCCTTGCCTTCATAGACAACCGCGCCAGCATAGATGTCGTTTGGGTAACCTAAGTGACTACGAAGAATCCTTACTTTTCCATTTCCGATATTCTCTGGCAATATCCAAGACAAGAAGACATTATCTCCTTCCACTCTAGCAGCTAAATTTTTTACGTTAGTTGGCGAAGCTGACTGAAAACCAAGAGTTTTAAACTGTCCTTTTTTCAAAACGACACTAAGACCCTGAGCGTTATAACCAATCAGCTCGTAAACATAGACTGAACCGGGTTCCAAATTATCAATCACTGTCTTATGAATTGACCTATAGGTATTTCCAGAAATATACCCAGCATCGTAACTATCACTCTTGCCCCACCTCAGTAAAAAACGTGACGGTTGACTTGTTCGCCAATCAAAGAAGACTTTGTTTGATTCTGGTTTTATCTCTAAATCAAGTAGGCGAAAAACTAAGGTGCTTTCAGTAGACCCATTATCTTCCACTACCGGAATTATTGGTACTGCTGGCGTAGTTGTCGCTAAAGCATTGGAGGTAGTCGAAATATTAAAAGAAGTGTCAAAAGCATAGACTTCATAACTATACAAAGTCTCTGGTAATAAGCCGGTATCGATAAAAGTATTTAGCGTTGTAGTAGCTATCGCTACACTGTCACGCAAAAGTACATATCCAGCCAAGCTCACGTTATCTGTAGAAACACTCCAAGTAATATCAATTTGCGTTGGAGCTACTGGATCTACCGATAATAAAACTGGTGTCGTTGGCGGAACCAGATCTTCACCCACCAAGACTTTTATATTAAATTCATCGTCAATAGCAAAAGCGTTCTGAACTGGAATAAATAAAAAAAGACCAACAACTAAGGATAAAAAACCGTTGCTTAAACTAGATTTAAATCTGAAAGTAAGTGAAAACATTATAAAGGTAAGGCTGTCAAAGTTGTGGTAGCAACATAATCCCCGCCACGAACAGCAACATTACTACCGAGCTCAACTCTGAAGTTAATCTTTGTTACTGTGCCTAAAGGCTGATTTGATAGTCCTTGTGCAATAAGTTTATTAGTAGTAGACAAGCCGTCCCAACAAGTAAGTGGGGTTTTATTTGTTCCGACAGCACAATCATTTGTGTCATTCATAAAGCGCTCAGTAATATCATTCCCTTCAGGAGAAAATCCGAAATGAGCTTGGGTTGCTGTGGTATTAAAAGTATAGTCCGGATCCGGCGCAGCTACAGGTATATAATCAGCGATTGTGTCTGCCCCATTCTGCATTGCTGGATCGTTCTCAGAAATAATTGATAGCTGATACCCTCCTGGACTATCGGTTAAAACCGTCACTGAAGTTGAACCATTAGCTACCCCACCAGTAAGACCTCCAATATCTGGACTCATCACCACATCGGGTGCGGTTGTAATACTCAAAAAGACTTCCTGCATTTGCTGGTAGCCGGCTCGTAAACTATAACTAGGACTGTCAGACAAACCAGTTGCCACTTCTCCAGCCGTACTCTCAAGTGAGTAATTATTAGATTCAGATAGACCACCACCAAAGTTAACGCTATCGCTCTGTAATTGGTAACTATTACTACTACGCACCTCAGCATCACTAACAGCAATGGTTGTGATGGTTAGTAAAGTTAAAGTAAGTGATTGGAGAAATAAATTATTGAAGAAAGAACTATTCATAAACATTAGGACTTTCTTTTAAACTCGAAAGTTCTAAAGAAAGCTCTAAAAGCAAACATAATTACAAAGATAAATACAAATAGCGCACCAAATATTTTCCACGGCAAAACCCAGAAGGTAGTACTGACCTCATCAACAACATCACCGTAGCCTCTATTTATATAAGCAGTCGCGGTATAACGTCCAAATAATAATTCCCTGTCCCAAACAATATCCCGAGAACGAACCGACTTTGGTAAAACAAACCATGGCTCCAATTCAAGAAAGCCTACCTCTTCGCCAAAAATATTTTTAATTCTTAATTCACCGTAAGGATTGAGGTGTACTGATCCTTTGTTTTCATAAAGTATATTAAAACCAATTGGTCCCTTTTCATACCAAGAACGTCCACTAGTTTGAGTGATAGTTTTAGTCTCTCCTTCGGTCTCTACCGCTCCGGGAACTGTAATGAAAAATAGAGTACCGATTCTAGCGATGATTGGTGATCGTGGTTGAGTTGAACCTTCTTCATTTTCACTAGTTCTCACTGTTGAAATTAAAACCCCTCCATAATATCCACCAGGTTCAGCGTCTTCTGGGATACTGATGGTCACTGGTATTTGTGCTCTTTCTCCAAGATCCAAAGTAAAGAAGTCTTCAGGGAAAGTAATATAATCCTTAACTGTATACGGCCCTCTCTCTTCTCCTAGCAAGATTACTGCCTGAGTACCATCTTCAGAACCAGCCATATCTTCAACAGTCAGGTCGAAGACTCTGCCGTCACTAATTCGGTTTGTCACTGAGATTGGATACACTACTGTTTGCCCTGGCTTCACTTCAATCTCAGCCCGGCCCGGGCCGACCACGAAATCTCCTTGGTCAATCAAACCCTGAAGTTGTTCTACTTCAAACCAATTTGTAGCTATGGTTTCTACGAGTTGAACAGTTGTAGTAGAAACTTCACTAGCACCTGAGTCAGTAGTTGTCGGTGCAATAAAATCTTCTTGACCAAAAGCCAGTACCGGAAATACTAGTAGAGCTATAGTTAAAAATATTTTTTGCATCAAGTTTTTAGAGACTACAGCAGTCATATAGTGACTACAGTACATCTATTGGTTTAGTGCCGTCAAGGTGGCAGTGGCGGTGTAAACGTCTTCTGTTACAGCTGGAGTTGGGTTATTTGGTACATATACACGGAAATGAATAGTCGTAGTCGCCCCAGTACCGGCATCAACATCACGATCGATTATTTGGAAAGCACTAGTTTGAGGCTCCATCCAACATCGTTCTGTCGTAAATCCGCTACCAGTATTACAAGCAGAGCCATTATCTAAGAAAGACGGATCTAAGTCACTACTGTCGTTGGCACTAACTGTATAAGCAAATACAGAAGAGGTACTAGCAGTTGAGAAGAGAAAAGTTGGTTGACTCGAAGTAGCTGGATAATCTCTAATAGCTTCACTTAATGAAACATCACCAAGCATAGTTTGTGGCGTACCATTATCGAAGAAAGCAATTGTCATTGTGTATCCCTGTGCGTTGTTAGTCTGTACTACTACTGTAGTTGAACCATTGGCTGTACCTCCAGTAATACCTTGTAGCGGACCAACCATAGAGACATTCGCAGCATCAACTAAAAATGAAATCTCGTCAGTGATTGTTTGCTTGATAGTAAACGGTCCACTATCTACTGCTCGACTGATTTTTGGTTCGATAGTGAAAAATAAAGCGGCTACTAAAGCAACGATAAGGCTCGTAGTCAGCATTGATTGTGTTGCTGCCGATAAATAATGTTTTGAGTTCATAAGTATATTTCTAATGTTTTATATAATAATTGTACCAATATTTGTTCACTTTTAATTCCTCTTGTACCGTCTTTGTTGATAACCTATCTACTTTTTCGACTTTATTGTTATTTATTTCATATATTAGGTCATTTAGTTGCTAAAGTTGTCTGTTTTATGGAATCAAGGACTGGTTTCAGGACTAGGAGTTGGTGCAGGAGGTGGTGTTGGCTCTGGCTCAGGTTCTGGCTCAGGTTCTGGTTCTGGTTCTGGTTCAGGAGGAGGTGCTGGCGGATCTTCTTCTACGGGAGGTTCACTTTCTTCTTCTGGTGGATTTTCTTCAGGCAGTGGTTCCGGATCTGGTTCTGGAGGAGGTGGAGTCGGTGGTGGTGTGTAGTTATTTTGTTGCTGCAATAGACTTTCCAGCTGCTGCACTCTTAGTTCAAGCTCATCTACTCTCGCGTCTGTCGCCATCACCTTTTGATAAAGCTCTTTGATAGCCTCAACTACCACAGCCACCATGTTACTGATATTAAGTGACCAGTATTCACCTCCCTTTCGGACTACTTCTGGCAAGACAACATCTACTTCTTGGGCCAAGAATCCAATCTCAGTTGAAGAGCCAAAGCGCTCAGTATCAAGCCAATCATAACTAACACCTCGAAGTGACAAAACTGTATCAAGAGCGTTTTCAATGTTATTAATATTTTTTTTCAAAGTTTCGTCTGATGGAGTACGGATAATGTTTCCATTTACATCTGTACTAAGTGTACTCACCCCTCCAAGTAAGTTGCTTGCCCTGATATTACCGATAACATGAAGTCTCTCAGACGGTGTAGAAGTACCGATACCAACATTTCCAAAAATATTCATCCCGCCTTGGTAATTATTTTTTTGAGACATCAGATTTGATTCGTTCTTGCCTGATGTCATAACTCGGTTACCTGCACCAGATTCTGATACGGCGACAAATATTCCATTACCGTAAACCACTCCATTCCAGGTATTATCAGCGGCACTAGTTCGTAATGTCCAATTAATACCATCAGGTGAGGTCATAACACGGTCGCCGGTACCGCTATCAGAAACCGCTACAAAGAGTCCATTGCCGTAAGTGACGGAGGTCCAGGTAGCAGCAGACTTTGCTGCATTGCGAATAGTCCAAGTAGTACCATTTGGTGAGGTCATAACTGACTCTAAGCCATCAGTATCATCGTCCCCTACAGCAACAAACAGACCGTTGCCGTAGGTGACTGAGGTCCAGTTATGATCGGCAGCACTAGTGCGACTAGTCCAACTGATCCCGTCAGGTGAGGTCATAACACGGTCGCCGGTACCGCTATCAGAAACCGCTACAAAGAGTCCATTGCCGTAAGTGACGGAGGTCCAATTTTCATCTCCTGATGCAGTTCTTGAAGTCCACCCAACACCCGCTTCTGATGTCTCAACAATACCGTCCCCAACAGCAACAAAAGTACCATTACCATAAGTGACAGCATTTTTTACAGTACCTCCGCCACTTCCAGTAGTCCAATTAACTCCATCAGATGATATGTAGTAAGATGATACACCTACTCTTGTTCCAGCGGCGACAAACACTCCATTTCCATAGGTGACAGAAACAAAAGTGTCACTACCTGAATAATTACTAGTGGCCCAATTAATACCATCGCTCGAATACATGGTTTTATTTGTCCCAGTATTTGCTACAGCAACAAAGAGTCCGTTACCGTAAGCAACTGATTTCCAATTATTATCAGCTGCACTTGTCCTACTAGTCCACTCTGTTCCCTTTGAAATAATATCTCCTACTACTTCCAGTTTTGCTCCTGGGTTAGTACTTCCGATACCAACGTTGCCACCAGTCAAGATTGAGAGAGCTTCCGTACCAGCACCGCCAGCAGCATTGAAGATACCGAAGCGATCTGGTCCAGTTGCTTTAAGAGACCAGGTAGAAGTACCGACGTTATAGGTTTCACTCCACATCTGACTCCATCTTGAGTTTGATGCTCCAACACTAAAGGCTGACATATTACCTGTATAAGGTCCTTGCGGAATGATGTTTTGTAGAGTTGAAGTACCTGTAACTGAGAAGAGTGTTGCAGGAGTTGTAGTACCAATCCCAACGTTACCAGTGCTTGAAATTGTCATCCTAGTAAAATTGTAATTTGTCCCAAAGTTCATTGCATTATTTGTGTAATCATAAGCAATTGCTCCTGGTGTACCACCTGATCTTTGGAAATACAGGTTCCCATATTGAGTTGGTGAACCAATAGCCATACTGCTGTTAACAAAAAGCGGGAATCCCATATCAGTTGTTGTGCCGATATTAACGTTTCCGGTAAGGTAACTTTTTCCAGTAACATTTAGTGTCGCGAGAGTTGATGTACCAGCAACTGAGAGTAATGATCCTGGAGTCGTTGTTCCAATCCCTACATTTCCGGTTGAAGTTAATGTGAGGTAACTACTACCACTTGAAGATGCTGCTGTAAATATATTAGCTGTACTTCCTGATTGCCCGATGACAGCAAAACGTGAAGCTGAGGTAGTAGTACCAACTCCCACATTTCCAAAGACACTCATACCTCCTTGGTAGATGTTGTTGTGAGTTAGAGAGTTAAGTTCGGCTTTTCCTGCAGTGATAAAGTTGTTGCCAGAGCCAGTATACCCCGCTGCCACGAACATCCCATTACCATAGGTAACGGAATAAAAAGTACTAAAGACAACACTATTACGAACAGTCCAATTAATACCATCAGGTGAGGTCATGACGCGGTTTAGGCCACCTCCAGCTGAGACAGCCACAAACAGGCCGTTACCGTAGGTGACAGAGTACCAGT
>CAYGLK010000001.1:0-50271 GCA_964350985.1 uncultured Candidatus Saccharibacteria bacterium | reverse complement strand
GGTGAGGTCATGACGCGGTTGCCAGAACCTGAGTTTGCCACTGCCACAAAAAGACCGTTACCGTAGGTGACGGATTGCCAACTATTATCAGCAGGAGTGGTAGAAGTAGCCCAGTTAACTCCATCTGGTGATGTTACGACGCGGTCGCCGGTACCTGTAAACGCAACTGCCACAAAGAGTCCATTGCCGTAAGTAATTGAAGACCAAAGGTTAGAAGTTGGGGTCGTCCTACTGGTCCAAGAGGTTCCCTTGGAAACAATATCACCAACCACTTCAAGCTTCGCTCCTGGGTTTGTTGTACCTATACCCACATTACCATTGTCTCCAATCACTAATCTAGAAAAATCATAATTTGTCCCCAAACTGAGTTTGTTGTTGGTAAAATCATAGGTGATCCCACCTGGATTATTGTAATCACGATTGAAATACAAGCTACCATATTGACCCGAAGAACCTATACCAATATCTCCTTCTACATAAAACGGCAATCCAGTATCAGTTGTGGTCCCAATATTTACGTTCCCAAAAACACTCATACCTCCTTGGTAGATGTTGTTGTTTGCTAGAGCGTTGAGTTCAGTTTTGCCCGAGGTCATGACGCGGTTACTTGAACCGTCGAATGACACAGCCACAAAGATGCCATTGCCGTAAGTTACAGAGAACCAATTATTATCAGCCGCACTAGCTCTAGATGTCCAAGTAATACCGTCAGGTGAGGTCATGACGCGGTTGCCAGAACCGTCTTCTGACACAGCGACAAAAAGTCCATTTCCGTAGGTGACAGATTGCCAAGCATTTGAAGCAGCGCTGGAGCGTGATGTCCAAGTAATACCGTCTGGAGAAGTCATAACACCGTCATCATATGCAACAGCAACGAAGAGACCATTACCATAGGTTATGTCATTCCAATACTTAGAAATACTAGTGCGTGACGTCCAAGTAATACCGTCTGGAGAAGTCATGACGCGATCAGTTCCGTCTCCAGAGACAGCAACAAAAAGTCCATTGCCGTAGGTGATAGCAGTCCATTCATTAGCAGCAGCACTGCTGTGAGAGGTCCAATTTATTCCGTCCGGCGAAGTCATAACATCGTCACCAGACCCAAAAGATGCCACCGCTACAAACGTGCCTTTGCCGTAGGTGATATCTGACCATGGATTATCAGCAGCGCTATTTCGACCCGTCCAATTAATTCCATCAGGTGAAGTCATGACGCGGTCGCCATAACCATCTGATGACACGGCGACAAACAGACCGTTGCCGTAGGTTATATCTGACCAATTATAATCTGCATAACTCGTGGTGGTAGCCCAGTTAACTCCATCCGGTGAGGTCATGACACGATTATCTGTCCCTGACTGAGCAACAGCCACAAACAGGCCGTTGCCGTAAGTGACAGAAGTCCATTGGTTATCAACTGGCGTAGTTCTACTAGTCCACTCTGTTCCTTTAGAAATAATATCTCCAACTACTTCTAGTTTTGCTCCAGGGTTAGTAGTCCCAATCCCAACATTATTCCAAAGTGTAGTTGTGCCAAACACAGTTGGAGCTGTTAGAACAGTTGAAGAAGCAAACACTGCTGGACCAGTTCCTACTTCGTCAGAAAGTAACGCTGCAAGTTGAGCTGAGTTAGAGAAACTTGATGAAAGTCCCAGAGTTGAAGTAGAAGTCCAAGTTGGTAATCCTCCGGTAACTAGGAGGATTTGACCCGCTGTTCCAATAGCTCTACGCGCTAGAGTAGTTGAGTTTGAAGCATATAAAAGATCTCCTGTAGCGTAGGTAGTTTGACCTGTTCCTCCGTAGATAGCTCCGATCGCTGTTCCCTGCCATAGTCCACTTTGAACAGTACCAAGGTAACTATTAGTAGCGACAGTTAAGTTTGTGGTTGAGGCGTTTCCGATTGAAGCTGCCCCAGTAGTAGTAAAGGTACTTGCTCCGATGTTGATGTTGCCAAAGCCAGTATTGATTGATCCACTATTTAATACTCCAGTTCTAGTGATGTTGTCTTGCACTGCAGTCGGCAAAGTACTAAGAACTTCAACGTTGCCAGTGCCAGCAGTAGAGCGACCAAGGATACTGCCAGTACCGATTGTTTGGAACTTAGCGAGGGTGACAGCGTTGGCAGCGATGGTGGCGTTGAGGGTAGCAGAACCAAGGTTGGTGAGAGAGGCTGAGCCAGTTAAGTCAGTACCGAGAGTAATAGTTGGTGAGAGGGTCGCGAACTCATAGGCGCTGTTTCCTGCGTTACGACGGAGGATTTGACTTCCTGTACCCGCAACTGCGGTCATAGCACTTGTACCATTGCCAACTGGGATACCAGTTAAAGTAGTAGCTCCAGTACCACCTCTGGCCACACTTAATGTACCAGTTGTTCCACCAACGATTGGTAGTCCAGTAGCATTTGTTAGAGTCAGACTAATTGGTGTACCTAGGTAACTGTTGCCAGTAACTGTGAGGTTAGTAGTTGAAGCGTTTCCGATTGAAGCTGCTCCAGTTGTAGTGAAAGTACTAGCTCCGATGTTGATGTTGCCAAAGCCAGTATTGATTGATCCAGAGTTTAGGACGCCAACAGTATTGATATTTGAAGAACCAGCCCAAGTTGAAAGTGCTGTGTTCTCCACATTGTTTAGACCAAGAGTAGTCTTCAAGTTAGCTGTACTAGTACTAGTGACAGCTCCAGTACCATTGCCAACTAGAATCTGACCAGCTCCAAGAGTGATAGCTCCAGTACCGCCATTAGCCACTGGTAGTGTGCCAGTGACATTAGAGCTTGCTAGGTTAACTGCGTTTGCGGTTAACACTTGTCCAGATAGTGAGAGGTAGTTTTGACCAGCAATAGTAACTGGAGCGTGGTTGTTGTTAGCCCACTCAGTTGTTGAAGCTGTAAGTGGAATTGTGTATCCGGCTGTTAGTGAAGTAACACCAGTACCTGAAGTGTATGTTAAGCCGGTAGCTGTGTTTGAGAATAATCCTCGAGCAGTAGTACTAAAGTCTGAGATAGTTGAAGCAGTTTGTGTACCTGTGTGGTTAGCTCGGTTTAGGTAGAAAGTTCCCTCTTGTCCATCAAAAGTTCCAGTCCAGTTTCCTGTCTTATCAAGATATGCGTCTCCAATAACTGAACCATTCCATACTCCACTTTGTACTGTACCTAAGTAACTGTTGCCAGTAACTGTGAGGTTAGTAGTTGAAGCGTTTCCAATTGAAGCAGCTCCAGTTGTAGTGAAAGTACTAGCACCGATGTTGATGTTGCCAAAGCCAGTATTGATTGATCCAGAGTTTAGGACGCCAACAGTATTGATATTTGAAGAACCAGCCCAAGTTGAAAGTGCTGTGTTCTCCACATTGTTTAGACCAAGAGTAGCTCTAGCAACTGAAGCGTCTGTATCATTAAGTAGAGTTCTAGCAAAAGAAGTTAGTGTAGTTTGTCCTGCGGTACCAATGCCAGTGAAGTATGGTAGTAGGTCAGTGTCTGAAGATAGTCCAGCAAGTGCGTTTAGTTCTGCGTCGTATGCTTGGACGTCTGATCCGATAGCGAGGCCGAGGTTTGTTCGAGCGCCTGAGGCATCAGTTGCTCCGGTACCACCCCTGGCAACTGTAAGGGTACCAGTTGTTCCAGCGATGATCGGTAGTCCAGTAGCATTAGTTAGTGTTCCTGAAGCAGGTGTACCTAGTGCTCCGCCGTTGGTGACAAAAGATCCAGCGGTACCAACGTTGATACCAAGTGCAGTAGCCACTCCAGTTCCGAATGATGTGATGCCTGTACCTCCATTAGCCACTGCTAAAGTACCACCAAGAGTTAAGGTTCCTGAAGTTGTGATTGGTCCGCCAGTTAGAGTTAGTCCGGTAGTACCACCTGAACCATCAACGCTGGTGACTGAGCCAGTACCGAAACCTAGAGATGAAGTTGCTACCCAAGCTGGTGCACTTGAACCAGTGGATTGTAGTACTTGTCCTGAGGTACCTGAGTTACCGTTTAAACGGAGTACTCCAGTGAAGTTAGTGTCTCCAGCTACGGTGAGTCGGTATCCTGGAGTACTGGTACCGATACCGATATTTCCATCTTTATCGATTCGCATATATTCCACTGGAGAATTGTCAGTCGTTGCACTAAAGACCAAGTCAGTATCATAACTAGAACCGGTATGAGAGCCAGAAGCAATTGCCTTAATACTAGCCACTGTATATAGCGTATTTAAATCATTTGAAACAAAATCGATTCCACCAATGGAGTATCCTTCAAGGACATTTCCTCCGATTGAAGAAATTAGAGAAATTTGACTGTCTCCAGCTCCACCGCTCGCACTTTCAAACCTTTGTATAGTCAATTGGCTTCCTGGTGTGGTTGTGCCGATACCAATATTCCCATTATCCAAAATTGTCATTCGTGGTGTGTTAGCACTGTCAGTGAATTGAGCAAGGAGGCCAGTACCAGTACCAGAGCCAGTAACTGAGAGTTTGGCTGAAGGAGTGGTGGTACCAATACCAAGGTAACCTGTAGTATTGGTCAAAGTTAGTAACTGAATATTATTTTCGATAAAACGAAATTCTCCTCCAGGTGTTATTCTGAGATAATCATTTGTTCCTATTCCGTAAAGGTTTACGTTGTTTGAAGTATCATGACCAAGAAGCTGATACATAATGTTTACGTCTGGACGATAAGAATTATAGGTGGTGCCGCGTTCGATACTAATATCTCCACCACTTACATGAAGTTTCTCCTGTGGTGTTGTTGTACCAATACCGACGTCTCCACTTCCATTAATTCTCATAAATTCAGAATATGTACTACCATCTGAACTTGAAACCTGACCAAAACCGATAAAACTTCCTGCTCCACCTGCGGTAAACATTCTAAGTTCACCAGCACCAGGTGTACCAAAACCAAATCGAGTATTACCACTTTCGTACAGTAGAACCTTTTGTGCAGCTGTAGTTGCACCTAGAGACAATTTAGCATTTGGGGCCGTAGTTCCAATCCCCACATTCCCAGTATTGTAATAAATATCAGTACCACTAGTTGTCCACTGTGATGAAACTTTATTGCTCCACTCAGTAGTTGAAGCTGTCAGTGGAATAGTGTATCCAGCTGTTAATGAAGTGACTCCAGTTCCTGAAGTGTATGTTAGTCCAGTTGCAGTGTTTGAAAATAGTCCGCGTAAGTATGCTGGAGTTAGAGCAGTAGTTGAAGCTGCGGCTGCATTCCAACTCGCACTGTTAGCGGTCACTGTGTTGTATGTGTTGTTCCAGTTTGTAGTAGAAGCTGTTAGTGGGATGTTGTATCCGGCAGCAACTCCTAGTGTGTTTCCTGTCCAAGCAAGATTGTCAGTGGTAGAAATTCTTGTACTTGGAGTGTTGTAGAAAGTATTCCAGTTGGTTGATGATGCGGTTAGAGGTAGCGAATATCCAGCAAGAGTACCGATTGTGAAAGTATGGACTCCTGAACCAATATCACTGCTAACTGTGAGGTTAAGTCCTCCTGAACTTGAAGTAGCAAAACTTTGTGAAGCAACAGTACTACCATTTAAACTTTCTATTGTACCTCCAGCTCCACCTGCATCTACTCCACAAGTAAACGTTCCATTAGTCCATAAGAGTTTTTCTGTAGCAGAATTACATGAAGTCAAATTTGCACCGTAGAGGGTTGCAAGAGTAAGACCTCCAGTTGAAGAAGCGTTATTAAAATAAAGAGTATTTGCAGTAAGTGCAGTTGTTGAAGCGTTTACTAGAGTTGCGTTGCCAGTTAGTGTTGGTGAATCAGAGAAGACCACGCTCCCTGTTCCGGTTTCATCAGTGACAGCAGCAGCTAAGTTGGCGCTCGATGGCGTACCTAAGAAAGTTGCTATGTTAGCCGCTAGACCGGAGACTCCTGTAGTGATTGGTAATCCAGTAGCATTAGTTAGTGTTCCTGATGATGGTGTACCAAGAGCGCCGCCGTTGGTGACAAAAGATCCAGCTGTACCGACGTTGATGCCAAGGGCGGTTGCGACGCCTGAACCGAATGATGTGATGCCTGTTCCTCCTTGAGCCACTGGTAGGGTTCCAGTAACATTTGTGCCAGCTAGGTTAATTTGATTAGCAGTGATTTGTTGTCCTGAAAGTGACAGGTAGTTTTCACCTGTCACTGTTACTGAAGCGTGATCGTTAAATCCAAGAGACGAAGTCGCCACTGCAGTTACAGTGTTATCAGCATTGATTCGCAACAAACTTACTGCACTTGGGTTAGCTAGAGTAAAGATGTTTGATCCGACTGTGGTTGCCCCTAAGTTAGTTCGAGCTCCAGCTTGAGTAGTTGCTCCTGTTCCTCCGTTGGCTAAGCCTAAGGCTTGAGTCAGAGTTAAATTATTAATAGTCGTTGTGGCAAAGACACTGTTTCCGCTGACAGCCAAATTGGTAGCTGTAGTTGTCCCTGTTAAGGTTGGAGCTGTCAACATAGTACTAGACGCAAACACCGCCGGACCAGTCCCTACTTCATTTGAAAGTGAAGTTGCTAGTTGAGCTGAAGTAATTGATCCCGACCCTGTACCATAAAGAGTATTTGTTCCAGAAGGGATAGTAGCCACTGTTGTACCAGTAGTGGTTAAAGTTAAGCTATGTGCCCCTGAACGGATGAAGTTATTAGCACCGATAGTAAATGTTCCCGGCAAGATTGGTGTGCCTGTTAATGTTGGAGAAGTTAAAACAGTACTTGATGCAAATACCAATGGACCAGTCCCTACTTCATTAGTGACAGCAGCAGCTAAGTTAGCGCTTGATGGTGTGCCAAGGAAAGCAGCAACGCCTGCGCCAAAAGCAGTAATACCTGTTCCTCCCTGAGTCACTGGTAGTGTGCCAGTAACATTTGTGCCTGCTAGGTTGATTTGATTAGCGGTGATTTGTTGACTGCCGTTAAGTGAAAGATAGTTTTCGCCAGTGATAGTAACTGGAGGATGAGTTGAAGCTAGAGCATTGCTCCACTCAGTAGTTGAAGCTGTTAGTGGGATGTTGTACCCACCAGTTAGTGAAGTGACGCCAGTACCTGAGGTATATGTCAGTCCAGTAGCTGTGTTTGAAAATAGTCCTCGTAAGTATGTTGGAGTAAGGGCAGTGGTTGAGGCGTAAGCTTGTGACCATTCGGTTGAAGAAGCAGTTAGTGGGATGTTGTATCCCGCTGCCACACCTAGCGTATTCCCTGTCCAAGCTAAATTATTAGCTGCAGTAATTCTTGTACTTGGAGTGTTATAGAAGTTGTTCCAGTTTGTTGAAGAAGCGCTTCGTAGTCCTTCGTAACCGGCAGCAAAATCAAATGCCAGCGTGCCTGAAGTAGTTATTGGTGAACCTCCAATTGTGAATCCAGTTGGAACGGTGGCAGCTACTGAAGTGACTGAGCCAACTCCCAACGACGAAGTCGCAATCGCAGTCACAGTGTTATCTGCATTGATTTGGATTAGTCTAACTGCACTTGGGTTAGCTAGAGTAAAGATGTTTGCTCCAACCGTGGTTGCTCCTAGTGTTGTTCTAGCTACTGAAGCATTAGTGTCATCCAGTAGAGTTCTAGCAAAAGCAGTGAAGGTTGTTTGTCCAGCTGTACCTGATCCGGTGAAGTATGGTAGTAGGTCTGCTCCTGAAGCGAGTCCGGCTAGTGCATTTAGTTCTGCGTCATAGGCTTGGAAACCAAGCGTTGAAGTTGAGGTCCACGACGGAGCAGAACTTCCGTTTGATAAAAGTACTTGGCCTGTTGTGCCTGCGTCTCCATTAAAGCGAAGTGCTCCCGTAGAATTAAAGTCACCAGAGACAGTAAGGCGATAGTTTGGAGTAGTAGTACCAATACCAACGTTTCCATTTGCATCAATAACCATCCGAGCAACATTATTTTCATTGAAAGTATAAGCATTTGCATTTGAAATATCTCCCCCTGCAGAAGTGGCGTCAAATTGAAAAACAGCGTCGTTTGCTTGATAGATATCATTTGCTGCATTAGCTGTAATTCTTCCTCCAATACCTCGATCTCCACTCGTGTTTGTCGAGCCTGATAAATTTATTTTCCCCAAGTAATGATTAATTCCTGAAGAATCAATTCCCAGAATCACTGAAGTTCCATTGTTTGAATTGACTGCAATCAGATCTCCACTTTCAGATGAAGTTGCTACAACCAAAGAGTGACTAGGGCTTGTGTCTCCGATTCCTACATTTCCATTATTTAAAACTGTAAACACTTCAGTGACTCCACTGAAAAGACTAAGGACTTTACCAACACCTCTTTGGATAATTGAAAGTACTGGCGAACTAGAGGTTGCCTCCATAGTATCTACCTCATCACTGCGCAAGAAAGAACTACTTGCGATGCCGCTTAGAGCTTCAGCATTGTTGGCATTATTTGCTTGAAAAGCTGCTGGCACTGCACCAAGAATTTTTCGTGGACTCATTTCACCATCCCAAGCTGGAGTAGTTGTACTGATACCACCGATCTCAACTCCAAGATAAAGTGTCTGATCAAAATCCACAGCCGCTAGCGAAGATTGCTCACCGAGCATCACTGAGAACAATCCATTAGTAATTTGAACCCGGTTACCACTCACTAGAGTTTCAGACCAGACAGCAGAACTGGTAGCCGCTACGTCTGAGGCGATTAACCAGAAGTTCATGTTGTACAAGCCGTCAGGCACAGCCACACCACTAGCATCAGTTAGCTTTCCTTGGTAGTTAATTTGAGGATTTATCTGCGCTTGAGTGATTACCGGCAACAACACCAAAAGTAAAATTGCTATTTTAGCGATTGAATTCAAGGCTTTTGTCTGAAGAGAAGTAGCCATAAATTATTGGTTTAAGGCCTTATCTTCTGACAAACTTCCTTCGCCAGCATCAACCGGAACTGCCACAAAAGGCAGTTCCGTTACTTTTCCATCCTTGTCATAAACAACAACCCCCCTATCTTCATCGACAAAATTCACGATTACATAATCAGAAAATAATTCTGGAATTTCAGTTTTTGTCTCCGAGTCAGCTTTTTTTGGTAGTAGTAAAATTCCGTTATTAGTGTCGGCAGACAAGAATCTAATATCTACTTCCTCCGTAAAAACAGGTATTTCAGATATTTGAGTTACCACCGCAACTTGATGCAAATCAAGTTCAGGATCAATTACTTTCAATTCATTTTCTACTACAGGCTTTATTTCTGGTACTTTTTTATCAGTGATAACTCGCGCCAATGAGATGTCATTTGCGTGCTGCGGGAAAAAACTCAAAGCAGAATAAAGACCAGTTCCAGCCAACAAACCAAAAGCCAAGACAGATACAGCCATCACTCTTGCTCTAGGGCGCACTGCTTTTGATTTTACTTTCAGGTGGCTTTTTATTTCAGCGAGTTGATCCTTTAGATCTTTTTCTCTTTTTCTCTCTTGACTCAGTTGCTGTTTACGAACTGATGATTCCATCTCGGCGATTTCCGAAAAACTTTTCAATGAGAGTAAGTCGACATACCACTGACGTCCAACTTGTGAGGCAACTATTTTTTGCTCTCTTGCTAGCCTGGCAACATAGTCTCTAGAATACGAAACTGCCTCTGCTGTATCCTTGATGGGCAGTAACTTTATTCCATTAATTTCGATATGCTCAGACATGCTGTTATAGCTTTAATTATAAAGCTATAACAGCAATAAAGTTAACTTTTTATGTTAATAACTTTCTTCAGAAAAAAGTGAAACTAGAGCTGCTGCGGAAGGCTTAGAAAACTGAATTTCATTTTGGTAAGAAACTGAGTCTGCTTTAAGGATCGATTCGCTAAAAAGTAGCCCCAGAACGAGCGCAACTAAAATACTGGTGGAAGAGAAAAATATAAAACGACTCGGAGAATGAACTTCAATAACAACTTCTTCAGACGCCATTCTCTCTGAATCCATTTTTCGAGACTCTTGTGTAGGTATTAAGGATATTCTTTGTGTTTTTGCTACAGAACGTCTATTTTTAACAGCCTGAAGTCTATTTCTAGTAGCCTCTAGCTCAGAAATGGCATCAACACTAAATTCAGGTCCTGTATCAGTAACCGAACTCTCCTCTTCATCAAAATAATCCTCTAGGTTGGATATCTTCAATTTCCCCTTTAGAGAAACTTCGGGTAGCGTTTCAGCTACCATATAGGTTGATTTTGTCGTTGATTCTATAGCTAGATCGGTAGATTCAGCCAGATCAATCTCTATTTTTTGCGGGGTAATTTTTTGCTTTCTGACAGTCGGTAACAGCTCTTCATCATCATCTTCATACTTAGCTGGCTCCCAATTTAATCTCTTTATATAGTTTGAACTTCTACCGACTGTTTCATTTGCCCTAATTTTCAGGGGAATCTCCCTATCTACATCCTCAGCAAGCTTTGGTCTAACAACGTCTAGCCGAGATATCTTTATTTTATGCTCCAATTCTGAGTCATCTACCTCTTTAGTCTTTGACACCTTTTTGATCTTATTCTTTTTATGGGCTTTAAGTGAGATTGGATTTACATACCAACTTCTACCTACCAGTTGAGCGTCTACCTTCTTTGAACGGCAAAGCTGCCCTATGTAGTCAGTGGTGTAGCGGAATTCCTTAGCTAGGGCTGTAGCTGGTAAATATAATACTCCTTCGATAGTTATCTCTTTCATGACTACCAAAATTATAGCACCAAAAACAAACCTTATCTCGGCTAGACGTTAAAGCTGTGTATAGAGGATCCTTTTATTTTAGAGCTTTATTGAACAACTCTGATAGTACTGCTGGGTTAGCTGAACCTTTTGTCTTTTTCATTGCTTGTCCGATCAAAAACTGTAGTAAGTTAATTTTTCCTTCTTTGAAATCAGCAACTACTTGTGGGTTCTCAGCTATTACCTCTTCAACCACTTTATTTAGAGTTTCTGTATCAGAAGATTGAAGAAGATTTCTCTCTGTAGCTATCTTTTTTAAGTCAGCTTCGGTATCTAAGATAAATTCAGCTATTAAGTCCTTAGCGATTCTTGAATTAACTGAAGAATCTTCAAGCATTACCATTAATTCAGCAAACTTCTCTGGCTTAAGACCAATACTAATTTCGCCGTCAGTACCAACGATTGAGATAACGTCCGAGGTTAGGTAGTTAGCTGCTAGTAATACAGCTTTCGGGTTACTTGAAGAGAGTATTTCTACTAACTTTGAGAAGTATTCATCTACAACTCTCAGACTAATTAGTACCTCAATCTGTTTACTCGGCAGTCCGAGATTTTCGTATTCTGTCCTTTTATTACTAGGTAATTTAGGCATTATCTCGTTTAGACGAGTACTACTAAAGTACTCAGATTCAGGGATATTTATCTTCGGAATGTCTGGATCAGGGAAATATCGATAGTCTTTTGCAGTCTCCTTCACTCTTTGTGAGTAGGTTCGGAGATTTACCTCATCCCAGCCTCTGGTCTCCTGAATAATTTCTTCCCCTTTTTCCAACATCGCTTTATGCCTTTCTACCTCATATAGAATAGCTGATTCTACAGACTTGAATGAGTTGAGGTTTTTGACCTCAACCTTTGTTCCTAGTTCGTCTGTTTTACTGATTGAAATGTTAGCTTCAACCCGCATCTCCCCTCTTTCCATTTGTGCATTTGAAATCTTCAAAGTCTTCAAAAGTAGCTGCAATTCTTTGGCAAAGTTTACTGCCGTTTCAACATCATGTATGACAGGTTCAGTAACGAGCTCCATTAGAGGAACTCCGGCTCGGTTAAAATCAACCAAACTTTTTCCATCATGGTCATGCTGACTTCTTGCTGTATCTTCCTCTAAGTGCACCCGAGTAAGGTCAACTCCGAGAAGTGAACCCTCCGTCAAAAATGGAAAAGCGGACTGACTTATTTGGTAGGCTTTTGGTATATCTGGGTAGAAATAATTCTTCCGGTCAAACTCTGAGTAAGTAGCTTTCTTGGCTCCAACTGCTTTACCAAAAAGTAGGACCATCGCTATCGCCTCTTCGTTTGGTACCGGCAAACTTCCTGGGTGAGCTAAGCAAACCGGACAAATGTGTGTATTTTCTAAACTTCTATGTGGTTCATTTTTACAACCACAGAACATTTTACTCTTGGTGTTCAGTTCAGCATGGACCTCAAGGCCCACTGTCAATTTATAATCGTTATTCATTTAGATATTTTACGATTGTCTTAGGCGTCGAGCAAGCTCATCCCTCAACTCTTTTACTCCATCCCCTGTTTCTATAGAGATTACAAACACACGATTCTCATTTTTGTCAATGAAGTTTTGTATGCTATCTAAATAGTCTTGATTTACAAGGTCCTTTTTAGTAAAAATAATCCACTCTTCCTTAGTCTCTAACTCAATATTAAAAGCAGATAGTTCGTCACGAACAACTTTATATCGCTCTAAAGCGTCCTCTGTCTCCAAAGAGACCAAGTGAAGTAGCATTTTAGTGCGAGTAACGTGTCGCAAAAACTTATGTCCAAGACCTTTTCCTCCGGCAGCACCTTCAATAAGTCCCGGGATGTCAGCTAAGACATAGCCATAAAAATCTCCTAGGTGTGGTTCAGTTGTTGTAAATGGAAAAGCACCAATCTTTGATCGAGAGTTAGTAAAAGAATTTATTAAAGTCGACTTACCTGCGTTTGGCATTCCTATAAGTCCTACGTCCACTACTAGTGACAAGTTGATTTCCAACTCCCCTTCTTCTCCTGGACGACCTAAGGTGACATCTTCTGGTGAGCGATTTGTTGCAGACTTAAAGTGCTCATTTCCTAGACCGCCGCCGCCTCCCTTGAATACTTTTTCAGTGTGACCTTCTTCCAGAAATTCATACGTTCGAGAGCGAGCCTTATCGACAACAACAGAGCCTACTGGGATATCTATGTAGAGATCTTCTCCGTTGCGACCGTGACAGCTATCGTTCTGCCCTGGAACACCACTCATAGCTTCAAAGCTCTTTGCTCCAGTATATTTAGCTAGCAGGTTAACGTCACGAACAGCCCGTAAGATTACGTTTCCGCCGTTTCCGCCGTTTCCGCCAGAAGGTCCAGCCATTGGTCGAAACTTATCGTGTCGCCAGCGAACTACCCCATCTCCGCCGTCACCAGCTTTTGCATATATAGTTAGGTGATCTACAAACATGTGGCCATAGTGATACCATAATTAAAGCCATCTGTACACAGACAGGTTTAATTTATGAGTAAAAGATTTACGACGGTACTGTCACTACAGCCAATCGACTACTCTTACTTTAAATTTTATTTTCTACTCTCACTACAAGACTGGCTATGTTTATAGGCGTAAAAAAAGCACCCGGGTGGGTGCTTTTTTTATTTACTAGTCCGTCCAGAATGCCCCGTCCCGTTATGGCGGGGTTGAATGGACAAATATCTTAGCTCGGCGGAGCCGAAACCTCTGCTAGAAAAAACACCCAGGTTCCGCCAGCGTAATGCCCCGTGGCGTCAGCCCGGGGATAGCTAGGCGGATGTTTTTACTTGAATCCAGTCTTTAGAGATATCGATTTAGAAGTGAGCTTGCTGCTGTCACTATGAGTGACCCGAGGAAAGCGTACCAAAAACTGGCAACGTTAAATCCTTGAACAAAAGTAGCGGCAAACCAGAACAAACTAGCGTTGATAAAAAACATAAACAAACCGAGAGTAAGGATGTTTATCGGCAAAGTTAGGATGAACAAAATCGGCTTAACGAAGATGTTTAGAACACCCAAGACGATAGCAGCAATAATAGCCGGGTATAGGCCGTCAACCATAATTCCTGGTATGTACTCGGCTACCAACAACAAGACGAGAGCCGTAGCTAGAATCTTTGTGATTATTTTCATAATTATTTACTGACTATCTTCCAAGCTCCTGATTCGATTAATGGTTCAGCTTTTTTATATTTCATTTCCTGCTCCTCTTCTCCGTTAGTAATCTTTACTAGGTCATTTCTCCCTGGACCATTTTCTACTCTAACTGGCTCTTTAACGTTTGGCTTTCCAGTATTACCAGCGGCAGCTTGAGCCGCTTCTGCTCTCTTCTTCATAGCAGCTTCATCTCTCTCTACCATTACTGGCTGTATCTTCGGTAAGATCTCAGAGATTCTAGATAGGATAACCCCCTCCATTTCTTTAAAGAGTCTTGTTCCTTCTTTTCGATATTCAACCAAAGGATCTCGTTGACCATAGGCACGCAGGTTAACACTAGACCTAGTGTATGACATCACCTCAAGATGCTCTACCCATAGAGTATCGATCATCTGTAGTGACAGTCTTCTAAACAAATTTCTAAACATCTCTTCACCCAGCTCTGCCTTCTTTGCCTCTATAGCAGCACCTTGGTCTCCACTCACCTCTTTTACTTCTTCAAGTAACTCATTGATTTCTTTTTCATCTCCTTCTAGTAGAGCGTGACGTCGTTTATAAACCGACATTCTTTGTTGGTTTAAAATATCATCGTAAGCCAAGATCTGCTTTCGTGAATCAAAGTGGAAACCTTCAATCCGAGTTTGCGCATTTTCTAAAGTCTTAGAAAGCATTTTCATCTCTATTGGCTGGTCTTCTGGAATACCAAAAGTACCCATCAAATTCTTTACCCTGTCTCCCCCGAATACTCGCATAAGACTATCTTCCATAGAAACGAAGAATTGAGTCTCTCCAGCGTCTCCCTGACGCCCTGCACGCCCTCGTAGCTGGTTATCTATACGTCTTGCTTCATGTCTTTCAGTTCCGAGTACAAACAGCCCTCCTAGAGCTTTTACGGCCTCTGCTTCTTCTTTAGTAGCTTCAGGGCCGCCTAACTTAATATCAACCCCTCGTCCAGCCATGTTAGTTGCTAGAGTTACTGACTTTATCCTTCCTGCAGCTGCAATAATCTCTCCTTCTCGCTCGTGGTTTTTTGCATTAAGCATTTCGTGCTTAACACCAGCTTGAGTCAGTGCAGTCGCTAGTCTTTCGTTACTTTCAATTGAGGCAGTACCGATGAGTATCGGTTGCCCTTTTTCACTTATCTCCTTAACGCGCTTAATGATTGCTTTAAATTTACCTTGCTCATTTTGATAAATTTGATCTGTATGATCATGACGAGCTATTGCCCTATTGGTTGGAATAGGAATTACTTCCAAGTTATACACTGTGAAAAATTCTTCCTGTGAAGTCAGGGCCGTACCGGTCATACCAGAAAGTTTCTGGTACATTCTAAAATAATTCTGGTAAGTAATAGAAGCAAAGGTTTTTGATTCTTTCTGAATCGCTACCCCTTCTTTAGATTCAATAGCCTGATGAAGTCCTTCTGACCACCTTCTACCTGGTTGAAGTCGTCCAGTAAACTCATCAACAATAATCACCTCGCCGTCACGAACTACATACTCTTTATCTTTAGTGTAGAGAGCCTTAGCACGAACAGCTGTCTCCAGGTGGTGAACATACTTAATACCCTTTTCAGTGTAAATATTATCTACTCCCAACATTCTTTCTGCCACCTCGATCCCGGCGTCATTTAGAGTTGCGCTCTTCATTTTTTCATCAATCGTAAAGTGTTCTTCAATCTTTAAGTTCTGAGCAATACTAGAAAAAGTACCGTATAAGTTTTCTGAGTCATTAGCTGGTGCAGAAATAATCAAAGGGGTTCTAGCTTCATCAATCAAGATAGAGTCGATCTCATCGATAATAGCGTATGAGTGACCTCGCTGTCTTAAGTGACTTGGTTCGTATTCAATATTGTCACGCAAGAAGTCAAAACCGAACTCACTGTTGGTTCCGTAAGTAATGTCAGCTGCGTAGGCTTCTTTTCTAGTACACGGCCGCAGGAAGTCATAGACAACTTTGTATGAACCCACCTCGTCACGTAGTGCATCAACTTCCTGGTGCCCAACATCATAAAGAAAAGAAGCGTCGTGATTGATTACACCAACAGTTAAACCTAAGCCAGCATAAACCTGACCCATCCAAACTGCGTCACGCCGAGACAGATAATCATTTACCGTCACCACATGAACTCCTTTACCGGTTAAGGCATTTAAGCTGGCTGGTAGTGTTCCCACCAATGTCTTTCCTTCTCCAGTTCGCATCTCAGTTATCTTGCCTCGATGAAGCATGATTCCACCAATCAACTGAACATCGTAGTGACGAAGTCCTAGGTTTCTTTTAGCTGATTCACGAGTTAGCGCAAAAGCTTCTACTAAAATATCGTCTAAAGTTTCGCCAGCAGCTAACCTAGACTTAAGTTTCTGCATTTCAGTTTTAAGCCCGTCATCGGTTAAAACAGAAAAAACCTCCTCTTTACTATTAATAGCTTCCACCAGAGGTGAAACCGTCTTTATTTCCTTCTCGTAATTAGGACCAAAAAATCTATCTAAAAATGACATAGTGGGCCTAGTATATACGTTTTTTAACTAAATAAAAAGCAAAATCGCCCTTGCGGGCGATTATGCTATAAGTCTTACCGACAAATGGAGCACTCCATTGGTGGTTATTACTTTTTTCGCTTCTTTGCTGCCTTCTTCTTTGGAGCTGCTTTCTTTGCTGTCTTCTTTGCTGCTTTTTTCTTTGGAGCCGCTTTCTTTGTTGTCTTCTTAACAGCCTTCTTCTTTGGAGCTGTCTTCTTCACAACTTTTTTTGCGGTCTTCTTCGCTACTTTCTTTACAGCTTTTTTCTTTGTTGCCATAGAAATTTTGTGATGAGAGTTTTGTGAATAAAATTCGACCGCAAGACCTTCTCGATGTAAAAGAACAAATCGTGAGAGAAGATATTTGCTTACTTATATTATCGCGCGGAAAAAAAATTTATACAATCACTTTTACAAAAAAAGTGTGTGGATAAAAAATGACGTAAATATTTTTTATTTTTGTTTTTTGGAGAAAATATTTTCTTTTTAGAAAAATCTCACTTCTGGTTCAATTGCGATATTAGTTTTTTGAAAAACTTTTTCTGCAATCGTAGCAGCGAAATTTTTTATTTCACGGCTATTTGCTCCACCATAATTTACCAAGACCAACGCCTGCTCTTGATATAGTCCAACGTTACCTTCTCTAAAGCCTTTAAGTCCACATAGCTTATCTAGCACGTATCCTAAGGGTATTTTGACCAACTCATCACTTACTTGATACTGTGGCATCTCTGGAAATTTTTCTTTTAGTTCCTTTGCTTGTTCAATTCCAATAATCGGATTCTTAAAAAATGACCCAGCTGTTCCCACCTGTCTCCAGTCAGGAAACTTCTTTGACCGGATCTCCATCACTGCTTTTCGAACATCTTCAAGTGACGGTGTCTCCCCTTCAAATCTATTTTTTAGATCTGGATAAGATAAATTTAAAGTAAAATCTTTTTTTAAATTTAAAGTAACAGAAGTAATAAAATATTTTTTTCCTAAAGGTGTCTTAAAAAATGAATCTCGGTAACCAAAAACACATTCACTGGCTGTAAACTTTTTTGTCTCTCCGGAGTTAAAATCATAAGCTTCAACACTCGAAATTAACTCAGACATCTCCACTCCATAAGCACCGACATTTTGTACCGGAGCCGCTCCAATAGTTCCAGGTATGGCAGACAGATTTTCTAGTCCAAAGTAACCTAGTCGTACTGTCTCTGCTATGACATCGTCCAGCAACTCACCTGACCCACAAACAACAGACACTCCACTAGTCTCATTTTCTTTAAACTCTATTCCTTTAAGTTGATTGTTGACCACTAACCCAGCAAAACCATTGTCAGCGATCAAGACGTTGGAACCACTACCTAAAAAGAGCATTGGTAGATTTTTAGTGTCAGCAAAGTCTTTTAGTTCGCCCAAGTCACCCACGGTATTTACCGTTCCAAAATATTCAGCGACACCACCTGTTTGTAAGGTGGTGTGAGCTGACAAGTTTATTTTTTCTTGAATCATCATAGTTATTTTATTGACAACCTACTTCAGGAGCATCTCCTGCCTCGATATTATTTGCCAGACAATTGGCAGTTTTAGAGAAAGTTGGTTTAAGTTCTGCGATCTCTCTTAGTGTAGCCACTGCTTTTTCTGGCTGGCCAGACTGATTGTACAAGAAAGCTAGTGAAGTCCAGTCCTGCTCTTTGACCGGTTGTAGTTTAATTTTCTCTTCGTAAAGCGTAATCAAGAAATCAAACTCTTGGACTTGATTTATGGTACTCAAGAGAAATTCATTCTTTGCAAAAGACTGTAGCCTTTCTTCTGTGTCAGCTAACGCAATCGCTTTTTCTGCTTCACCGGTTAGGAAAAGTAACGCAGCATAATATTCTCGGGCTTCGTTATTTCTCTCATCTAGACTCAGAGCTTCAGCAAAGAAATCTCTAGATGCTTCTAAGTTACCCTGAGAATAAGCAACAATAGCTTGCTGTGCAATAATAGTTGGCTTGTTTGGAGACAGACTTCTAGCAATAGCCATCTGAGCTGCTGCCTGATCCAACTCCCTTACCGCTCGGTAGAAAGTCCCCATAAAGACATGGATACGAGCATCGCCTGGCTTATCTTCTACCAAACGCTTTAGCTCTGTCTCTGCAAGAGCAACATACTGCTGTCTTATTTCAGCATCTACATTTGTGTCTCCTGCCATTGCCATTGCTTGTTGAGCGATTTGTTCAGTCACTTCTTGCTGAGCAAAAGAATCACGATTAACAGCAGATCTAAATTCCTCAAGTCGTTCAGTTGGATTTGTAGAGCGGTAACCATTGATAATATCTTTAGCAGCGTTCATGTTTGGTATGTTCACAAAATAAACAACCAAGACAAGTACGACTGCCGTCACGGGCGCTACAAACTGAGTAGTTAATTTTTCATCAAGTTTGAACTGAGTCACACTTGGCATCGTTGAAGCTACACGGCTATGGATCAAGGCCAAAATCAATCCGAAGAAGATATAACTAACGATATTATCGAACACTACTAAGTTGTGCGTGAAGTACCCTGCTAAAATACCGATCAGTACCCCTCGCTCCAACACCGTGAAAGTAGCGTCATCTTTTCTAATAAAAGGCTGGATCAGCAAGTAATACAAACAAGCTGCGAAGATACCGCCATAAGCCAGCAGACCAAGGAAACCTCCAGCAATCAACCAATCAAAGATAATACTGTGCGCTCGGTCAAACCACTGTTCTTGATTAAACAAGAAAGGATCGTATTGCTCATTGAAGACATAGTTAAAGTTCCCTTGTCCCCATCCAAGAATTGGCCTTTCTTTCACACCCTCCCAAGCCATACCCCAGATAGTGCCTCGCACCTTCAAGTCTTCAGAAAGATTAATGTTAGCAACTCGAGCGATGTTTGGATTATTTTGCACGAAGTCAGTATCTTTCCCCAAGATCAAAGTCCCGGCCCCAAGCACCAGCAAGATAAAGACGCCGATAGCGTACTTTCTAAACTCTTGGTACTTAGCTCCAAAAAGCATTACGTAAGTAACCATCACTCCAAGACCAACTCCAAAACCAAGCACAGTACCGCGAGTTCCAGAGTTCATCAACGCAAAGATAAAGAGTATAGAACAAAGACCGTAGACGACTCGATGTAATGTCACCTTACTCTCCACAAACATCCAAAAAGCAATAAAGATATGGAAGAGCATGTAGATCGAAAGATAGGCAGCATTACCTAAGAAACTCTCGATTCTTCTTCCAGCCACATCGCCTGACATTCCTGAGTATTGCGCGACACCATATATAGCAGCGATAAAAGCAGCTAGCAAAGTAGCATTTAGGTACCAATTCCAAGCTTTTTTGGTAGTCAGGACACTTCCCAATACTAGAGAGTATAAGAAGATGTGGACCAAGGTGACGTAACCATCCATTCGTTCAAAGTTACTCCAGAAGCTTGACTGAGGGTGTTGCCCCAAAAGGTTGGCAAAAAACATCACGATCAGAAGCACACTGAATGACGACAAGATCCAAGAAAACTTCGGCCGATACTTTACGTCATACAGACACAGAATAGCCCAGGCAGCCACAACAATTTCAATAATTATTCTGAAAGCAAAGTTCTTTCCTGTAATAAAAGGAAAGAAATAATCATTAGCTACATAAAGTGTTAAAAATGGGACGACGAACAAACCTCCATAAACCACAACTTTTAAAAAATCTTTCATATGAGTGCAAATATACCATATATAGACCCAGATTAACCCCTAGACGAGGCTACAAAAGCATTTAGATATTTAAAGACTTATATCGACTGCCACCTTTTTACTGTTTGTATTGTTATACTAAATAACTTCATGAAAGATTTTACAATCAAATGGCTACGTCGCGCGGAGGCCGTAACAAAAACAGACATGGTCTATCTCGTTGGTCAAAGTGGCTGGCTTATCTTGGGACAAGCAGCGATTTTTATTAGTTCACTATTACTGGCTTGGGTTTTTGCAAATTACGTCCTCCCTTCTGACTACGGCTTATATAAGTACGTTTTATCTATAGCTACACTAGCCACCCTTACTTCATTAACCGGCTTTGGAATCTCCATATCTCGTGCCACAGTCCAAGGACATGATGTTGCATTAAATAAAATTTTAAAAACTAGAATCAAATACGGAACCTTGGGTGCCGTAGCGCTCTTTTCTTTTGCTGGATATTATTTATATCGTGACAATACGTTACTTGCTTCTTTATTTGCCTTAACAGCTATTTGGATTCCGTTTTTAGATTCACTCACAGATTATCAGTTTCTTCTTCAGGGAAAAAAGGACTTTAAGACACAAACTTATTTGAAGATATTCCAAAGACTCTTTTTATCCATCTTATTAGTCTCTGTTATTCTCCTTAGTAAAAACATCGTAGTTATTACCTTTTCTTATTTTGCTCTTCTCAATATCTCTAACTACTTAATTTATATATTCACAATAAAAAAATACCCTGTCACGGATGACGCTAATACACCATACGAAAATATTGACCGATACGGTAAACAAGTCTCCTTACAAAACATTTTCTTTATTGGCGCTGGACAACTCGATAAAATCTTGATGTTTAAATTTCTTGGACCAAGTCAGTTGGCCATTTACTTTTTTGCTATGGCAATACCAAATGAGATCCAGGGAGTGCTCGGCAACATAAATTCTGTCGCCTTTCCAAAACTAGTCGACAAAACTTCTCGAGAATTTAAATTTGCTTTAATAAAGAAAATCTTTACTTTTACTTCAATAATGGTAATCCCTGCTATTCTCTACATATTTGCAGCTCCATACTTATTTAAATGGCTTTTTCCTGTGTATATTGATGCTGTTTTTATTTCTCAACTATACATCGGTACAGTGTTATTTATACCTGTAGGTCTACTATGGCACTATTTTTACGCCACCAAGAATCAGAAAGCACTTTGGTATGGAACTTTTGCCGGTCCAGGCATCTTAATTTTAGGTATCTTAGTCTTTGTACCTAAATTTGGCTTACTAGGAGCAGTGATGGCTACATACATACGAGCAATCGTTGACCTACTAAGTGGACTATACTTTTTCTTCCGTAAAGAAAAAAGCACACCGCCCGGAGGCGATGTGCAAAGTGTTGTCAACTCAGGCGCCAAAAGGCCTTAGTCCGCTAGCTGCAGCCGACTCGTTGAAGAGCCAGTCGGAATAGTCCTTCAAGTCAGCCAACGTGGACACGTCTCCCTTCTGGCTGTAGTCCAAGATACGTTTGGCTTCTCCTGGCCACAACTCAGCGTCTGACTTGGTCTCAGACCAGGGGTTGGTCAATGGAAACTGGCCAAAAGGATCCCTCAGAGACAACCACGGCAGAAGAATTACCTTCAGCCGGCGCCGGCGAAACTCCGCCAACTGCGTCAAGAAAGCGCGCATGACGTGAAAAGGATGTGCCCTCAAGGCCACCGCTACCAAGTCCAACTCTTCAACTTGATCTGCAACCCAGCGTACTTGGTCTGGTGTGTTCTCTGCTTCAACCTGTGAGTGAATCACAGGACCACCATCAAAGATGTCTTGCAGTCGCGAAACACTGAGACCTTCTCGTTTTCCAGCCGACTCGTGATGACCTGCAACAAGCAGGTGTTTCGAAGCCGGTTCAAACTCGTCGGGACAGTTGTCGTACCAATCCACAACACTGCACTGCATCAGCGTTGTAATATCGGTGTCGAAGACACCGGGAAAGATGAGTGGCGTCACCGGAACAGTGAGCCTGACTCGGTTGGTAAAACCAGCCAATGTGGCGACGACCAGCATCGAGGTCATCACATCGTCAATCCCTGCTTGCTGCTCGGAATCGATCGCACGAGTGGCGAAAGGTCCCGTATTGTACTTAACGTCTGGCATGACTGCCTCCTTGTTGTTTAAAACAAAGGACTAGAGGAATTCAGGTCCAATTGAAGAGTACAATAAAATATGAAAAAAGCAATACTTCAATAAAATCATATGGAAAGGCGCCGCGACAATTATCGCGACGCCTAGGCTACTTCCTTCTTTGTCACTTACTCCTTCTTAGGTCGAAGAGCGTTACCGAAAACCAAGACAGCAGCTAGGGTTAGAGCTACTCCAAAGAGCTGATCCGTCCCCATGGCCTTGCCCAGGATGAAGTAGGTGGCAATGATGATCGAGGGAGTAACTCCTAGGACCAATACCCCGACCTGTACCGAACTCAAATTCGCAAAAGCGATGAAGGCTGAGTAAAAGTTGAGCACCCCAGTACTGACCGCGAAGATGACGCAGAGCATCACCCATTGACCAGAACTGAGATTGCTGCCACTGCCGAATTCATCGAACAACCCCGGTAGACCAGCCATCACTAAACCGAAACTTATCCAGAAAGCCTTGTTCCAGTTACCTTGCTTAGCCGCACCCGCCTTCTCAATGAAGAGGCCATTAGAAACTAGAGCACAGACGCTCCAGAACAAACCCTCCAGCGAAACCTGATTGCCCTGAAAGACCCGCAATGTCAGCATAGTGCCAACAATAGCCACCACGATAGCGCCGCCTGTCATTCGACCAAGGTTTTGTCCTCGACGCCAAACGAATGCAAGTGGTACAAGTACTGCCAAGTCAAGGAACAAAGCACTAAAGTTTGTTCCCCAGGCTTGGAAGGCTTGGAATAGACAGAGAGTGGTGAAGGTGAACAATAGACTGATGGTCACCGTCTGCTTATCAGGCTTGGTGATCAAACCGCTAATGAACAATGAAAAAAATCCGACCAGGACAAGCCCCGAGACGCCCCGGAAAAATGTCGCTTGCGCGGTCGAAAGAGCTAACAGTTGACTCAGTGGCATCATAGCCATAGTGAGCCAGATGCCGGCAATACCTAAAAGTCCAAGGACTGGGTTCATGCAATGCTCCAATTAGAGTTAAAGATCAAGACGAAAGACCAATTACATCACCACGATACAACAAAATATTGAAAAAGCAAGGTTAGGCTGAGCCACGCATTTACTTATTTAACTAGTTTAGATAAAGCTAAGTCGAACAACTGACCCGTATCCCAAACCGTATACCCTTCTAAGGTTAAATCATAAGCCATGACTTTAGATGTAGGACCAAGAGCAATCAACACCAAAGCACCTTCTTTACTATACTTACCTAATACTCTTCTAACTTCCGCAATTAGTTCTTGGTATGAATCCCAAGCATCACTACTTGGACCGTCGATATAATCCGTAGTCTGACCCAATTGGGCATCTTTAAACCGCGCAGTATTTGAAGCAACTACAACTAGATTTTTAACTCTGAAGTAATCAAAAATTTGTTTATAATTTATTTTATCGTTGTATCTCTCATGAAAACAAAGGGCGCTGCCATAAACTTGTCCGGAATTAATATAATCCTTTAAAAAAACTTTTGTATTTGTCCAGTATTGATGTTGTTCACTAATTCCTTTCTCCTTGAAATCAACCTTGCTCATAAGGATTAATTCTGGATTAAATCCAACTAACAATTTTGGATGATTGGAACCTAAGACCTCTTTATATCGCTTACCTAATTCCGGATTATATTTTTGACGCCAGTTATTAAAGTACAAACCAATACCTTGCACCATGTCAAAAGCCTCGTCTCCAAATCGAACAAAAGATCTATTGTCTCTGATGAGTGAGTTTATCGTTTCCTGATAATTCAAGAAGACTAAATTTTCGTAATAAGGTATGTAAGAATCGGCAATCCAATTATAATAAAAATGTTTTTTTAAAAACGGCCAAATAGCGCTTGGGTTATCCCAAAATTTCTTTAATCTATTCTGCCAGATTATCAGTTGTCGCATATTCATTTTAGTATACTATTAAGCTTAAGATGAAACCAAACTTTTGCGTAGTAACTTCAACATATAAACGACCTAAACAAATATTACGCTCTCTTAGTAGTGTCCAAAAACAAAACTATTCCAGTTGGAAGATGGTCATTGTTATTGACGACACCGAGTCAAATTACTCAGAACTTGAGTTACTGAGTCAAAGTGATCAAAGAATTATAGTAATAAAAAACAACCTTAACCTAGGTAAGAATGCCTCAGTTAATAAAGCTTTTGATTTTTTAAGGCAAGATGGTTTTGCTGGTTTTTTAGTTTTTTTAGACGATGATGATTGGCTTAGCTCCACTTGTCTTGAAGATTTTTCAAAATCAATTAGCACAAACGGTGGTCTCAATTGGCTTGTGTCAAAGCGAACACAATCACAAACCCAGGAAGCATTTACAGTAAACAAGACCGGTAGAGATTTAATTAATTATCAATATGATGTGTTACTAAAGCGCCGATTCTATGGTGATGCAACTCATTGCATCAACTTTAAAGTCACTGATGGTATAAACTTCCCCACCTTAATTAAGAATGCTGAAGAATGGTTATATTTTAGTCAATTATCCTTTAGGCAAAATAAATTTAAATTCATTGATAGTACTGGCACATTTTCTGAGGGCTACGCTACCGAAGGTCTTACCACTAACTATCACAAGTATCAGGAACGTTGGAAAAATAATTATGCTGTTTTAAGAGAAGTTTGGCAAAGACGCATCTTTTCACTACCTGTTTTTATCTACATTTGTGGGCGACTAATCAAATCACTTAGATGATTACTTACTGTGGTGTGACAACTGACTTAGGTACCGAGGTACTAGGTACAAATCCGGTATAAAGAGCAACAGCCACTAGCCAAGCCCGACTTAAATAGGAACGACTTGGACCCCATTTAATCAAACCGATAATACACAATCCTATATACCAAAACACGACATTGATCACTAACACTATAGTTGATTGATCTGTGTGTCTTTTCGAAATTTTAACTGCATTACGCATACGGTAATAAACTTTATAGGTTGGGGTATCTGGTTTAAATAAAGCAAAAATATGATCTCCGTAATTAGGAAACGTCATGTCGATATCTCTAATTACTGGTCGAGCACAAGCATAGGACTGGTAACCAAGTTTTCTGATACGCCAAGCATAGTCTAAGTCTTCACCATAAATAAACATACTGGAGTCTGGTGGCTCAACTGTTCGTACCACCTCCATTGGCAAAAATGTTCCTCCTGTCACAAAGGCCTCTGTTGGGACAATTGGAATAAAAGGATTGTCTGTACGTGGTTTAATTCCCAAAACTAATTTACACGCATTAATAAATTTCTTTAGGCTAAAGACCTCAAACAAAGTTCCCCGAGGAAAGGCTTCAAGTAGCGGTCTGGTGGTAAAAATATCTTTGTTGCCAGGAACATCTACTCTATTTCCTACTAAGATCACCTTTTGATCACCCAGTAAGCGCAAATTAGCCAAAAAATGATCTATGGCTCCCTCTTCAGGCACCGAGTCGTCATCAAGCACAAAAACAAAATCTGCCTCCGTCTCTCTAGCAAATGTGAGACCTTTATTTATAGCGCCAGAATAACCTATATTCTTTTCTTGACGCAGTATTATGATCCTATCAGGATAGTCCTTAGCATACAGATCCATTGCTTCTTGGTCGTGACAACCGTTATCAACAATAACAAAAGTCTTCACTTGGTTATCTTGAAGGCAAGAATCTGCCACTTGCCTTAAAAAAGACCACCTAGAACCGTAAACAACAGTAACAACCGTAACTTTCACTTTATTTACTGGCACTTGCATTTGCATACATAATAACATACATTAGATTTAACCAGAGCTATAGTTTAAGCCGTTTAATACGATTATTATGATACAAGACGAAAAAATATTCATCACTGGAGGAGCGGGTTACTTGGGCAGTAATCTTGTAAAAAGATATTACGATAAAAATGAAATCACCGTCTTCAGTCGTGATGAAGCTAAACACTATTACCTCAAAAAACACTTCCCTAAAATAAAGTGCGTGATTGGCGATGTTAGAAATTATCAACTTCTAAAAGAAGCTGCCGCCGGACACACCCTAGGTATTTTTACTGCCTCACTTAAACAAATTGAAGCCGTAGATCAAAATGTCGAAGAATCAATCCAAATTATTGTTAATGGCGCCATAAATTCTAGAAGAGCTTCCATTGAAAATAATTTCAAATCAGCTACTTTTATTTCTAGTGATAAGAGTCGCGGTGCCACCACTATTTATGGCGCCTTAAAATATGTTGCAGGAGAAGCTTTTGTAGTAAACGCTGAAGAGGTTGATACTCGTCTAACTTCAGTGATCTACGGAAACGTACTCAATTCAACCGGTTCAATCATCCCTTTGATCTGGGACTCAATAAAAAACAACTACGAACTGACCTTATACGGCGAAGAAATGACCCGCTTCATGATTGATATTGAAACAGCAATTGATACTATTGAATATGCTCTACTTAAAGACGGCTTTAATATTATTCCAAATCTAAAATCATTTAAGGTAAAGGATCTGTTTGAAATATATACTGAGGAGTTTAGATTGAAGTGGAAAGTCGGTAGTCCGAGATTATCTGAGAAATATCATGAACAAATGATTTCTCCTTACGAAAAAGAAAGAGTTACTTATGATAAGGAAAATGATATGTACTTACTTCATAACAAACATGTCTATCATGAAAACATTCTTTCAGTAAACGGTCTTAGCTCTGAAGAGGTCTTGGTGAGCAAAGAAGAATTACATACACTTCTTAAAAAGCACAACTACTTCGCTAAATAATAACTATGAAGATACTGATCTTAGGACACAGGGGAATGCTTGGACGTACAGTAGAAAAGTTTTTTTTGACGCTGCCTGAGTATGAGGTTGTTGGTCTTTCTAGTCGCTGGGGAGACAAAGACTTTGAGACAGAGATACTAAATTTAAAACCAGAATTTATCATAAATTGCATTGGCAAAATTCCTCAAAAACAGCCGTTAGAAACTGAGTATAATTTTTTGAATATAGAGCTACCCCGCTTTCTTGAAAGTTTAAATATACCAATAATTCATCCTTCTACTGATTGCGAATTTAAGGGCGATATTCCACCTGGACAAACTTATACGAAGGCATCACTTCGGGATGCTGATGACGTATACGGCAAAAGTAAGGCTGACATCTCCAAAGAAATTGAAGACAGTTTCAAAAACACCAAAATAATTCGCACCTCAATAATTGGTCACGAGGAGTCTACTTCCCTATCTTTACTTGATTGGTTTCTAGCACAAGACGGCAGTACTCGTGGTTACACTAATCACTACTGGAATGGCATTACCACCTTAGAATGGGCTAAACAATGCCAAAACCTAATCGAAAATTGGAAAAAATATCCTACCCTAAACCAACTAGGGACTTCCACTCATTATACAAAATTTGAGATTCTTAACATTGCCAAGGAAGTCTACAAAAAAAGCATTGAGATCATTCCTTTTGAAACTGAACTTACTGTAAATAAATGTCTGCGGTCAGACAAAACCTTACCTGAATTAGCCGTTCAGCTAGACGAGCTAAAAAAGTTTTTCCAAAAATAAAACACCTCTCCTTGAGGTGTTTTATTTATTTTCGATTTAAAATCATCCAGTCTTGTTCTTGCCAGCCGCGCTCACGCAATATTTCATACTGCTCAGACTGATTTTGAATTGAAGCTAGAAATGGGAATTGTCTTGGGTCAGCAGTCTTAAATTGAACAAAGTTTATGGTATGTGTAGGTGAAAACCTTTTTGTCAGAGTCTCTTTAATACCTGGTCGCATTAAATCATGGAGCTCCACAATCGCTGTATCAATTTTTTTAAAAGCTGATTCCAGATCGGGATTTAAGATATCTAACTCCCCTCCCTCACAATCACAAATGAGTAATGTGTTTTCAGTGATGTATGATGGAACATTATTGACCGTTGCAGTTCCCTCCAAGATTAGTTCGTTTTGTAAATTATTCTTTTGGTACATTTCAGCAATCAAATCCCTACCCCTAGACTCCGTTTCAAAGCCCACTAGCTTTGTCTGGGGAAACTTCTGTCCTAATCCAACTAAGTAGTAACCCTCCGCAGCACCGATATCAATTACGGTATCAAAGTGTTTTTGAAAAATTTTACTCCAAACTGGATGTAAGACGGCTTCATAAGAACCAACTAGTTTGTGTAGATAATTACTACCGACTGCCTTATCTACGTACTGCAAACCAGTGAATGGTCCTCCTTGTACAACCTTGGGGTTATTTTGCAAAAATAGAGCCGTATATTTATCCAACACATCCTGCACCTTAAAAAATCTAGCAAAGGTATTGATCCACACTTTGTTAATCAGAGTAAAGAGAGATTTGGGTAGCAAATTACGCAAAGTATGCTTAATTTTTACCCGCACTGGAACGTATTCTGTCATATTAGCAAATATTATACCCTAAGCTTAGTAATTTCCTACCCCAGTGACTAAACAATATACTCGATTGATTCGCCAGTATACATAACTTCGGCCACTTTTCCGATATCAATGGATTGAATATTATTTTTTGCAAACTCAAACGCTATCTTTTTTCCGACTGGCCCCAAAGCAAACAAGAGCACTGTCTCTTTTACTTCATCTGGATTAATTACCTGTTCAATTTTATTTTTAATACTCTCGTAAGACGATAGCGCCTCAGTTTCAGGCACAACCACATAATCTAACCTCTTCCAAGGAATGTTTTTATTATTCTTTTGTTTATCAATGGTCTCCCTTTTTGTAACCAAGATAACTTGCTTGTTAACAATGGCTGCACCGACTGTCCTTTCAAAATAACCATCGTAATAAAAAGCATGCGCATCTAAGTACGGAATGTTCTTTTTAAAATAAATCCAAAACATCGCTTTTAGTGGAAGCCAAACATAAAGCTTACCCATACTCTTCAGTTCGCTATTCGTGCAATTAATAAATCTGGGAACTGATAAAAGATAAGGTGATTTTTCACTATAACTCTCGACAATATCGAACATGACTTTTTTCAAGACTGGAGAAAAGGTTTGATAATGATTTCTTTGTCCTCGCATCAAATTTATTTCACCGTCACCCAAACGAATTAAAGATTTTCCGTTTTTGATTTCTTTTATAAACTCTCCTTCAGTCAAGAGCGGGGTTCGGAAGGCAAAGCCCTTCTGCCAAAAAATTAACAAGAAAGCCCAGGTGTATTTCGGACTCCTAAAAACATAGTTCCTTAAGAAGCGAGCCCCTCTATAGACAAGTTCCATATATGAACAGATTATCATAGGAGACGTTTTTTTTCAGTCTCGGGGCTGGAATTGCTACTTATCTTAATCCCTTTCTCGTATCAGAAAGACTAAAATAAGATATGCTATACTCTTCGATAATATGAGTAGACTGTCTGTTTTAACTAAAAAAGCCTTCCAATACCTACCCTACATACCAAGGGTCATTACCCGTATCAAGAACCCTTTTACCTACTTCAAGGGATATTTTGAAAAACAAGGACGTACCATTTTTTTACGCAATGGGTTATTTCTCTATACTGATAATCCTGACGACATAAGTTCAATTAGCACTATTCTCATAAAAGATGAATACGACCTCAACTCAGTTGAGGACAACAAAGAGCGAGTGATTGTCGATATTGGAGCCAATAAGGGTTATTTCACGGCTTTAGCCGCAAAAAACAATCTCCATAAAGTCTTCGCCTATGAGCCGATTCCAGAGACATTTAACAAGCTAAAGAAAAACATCACTGACAATAATTTGACAAACGTCACCCTTTTTAATGCTGGAGTTGCTGGTGTGGCCGAAGATAGAAAGTTCTCCTTTTCAGAAGATAAAAGTATTTTGTCATCCATGGTATTTGCTATTGGAGAAAATTCCATCATTGTTACCTGCACTACTTTGGAAAAAATCTTTTCTGATAATCAAATTTCAAAAATTGACCTCTTGAAACTAGACTGCGAAGGTGCTGAATTTGAAACAATATATCAAAGCAGTGATGAAACACTGTCAAAAATTAGTACCTTAAAAATGGAATACCATAATGAGGAGGGTGATTCACATAACAACATAGAAAGATTAAGTGAATTTTTGCTAGCAAAAGGCTTTGTAAGAACCTTACACGAACCAGCAAATCAGTCTCTAGGAATTTCCTGGTTCCAAAGAAGCTAGTTTAACTATTTTGGTAAACAAATAATATCAATCTGTGACGTATCTGTATGGTTAGAGTTAGTCCACTTGCGTAAATCAATTTCTTCTTCTTCTAGCGTAAGAATTCTGTAGTCTAGATCTTCTAATTTTGAGATAAGTCGTTCAACAATTTTTTGATCGCGGACAAGATAAAGTCCAGGACTAAACTCAACCAACAAGACGGGTTTAAATTTTCGTATCAATTTCTCTGCTCCTAATATAGTCTCAAATTCAAATCCCTCAACATCAATTTTAATGACATCAATACCTGAGATTTGACTCTCAAATGAGTCTAGTGTTTTTAACTCAATAGTTTGTTTACTCGTGGTACCAACATGGTGGTTCAAGCCCTTAACTAAGCTAGCAGCTCCCTTATTTTCCTCAAAAATATTAAGTTCAGCTGAACATTGAGTATTAGAAAGTCCAATGTTAAATACTTTTATATTTGTTAATAAATTTTCTCTAATGCTTTCAAGGACCATATCATAAATTTCTTTTTGGGGTTCAAAAGCAAAGACACTAGTAGTACGGTTGTAAAGTGTTGCGGCAAATAATGAGTGGTAACCTATATTTGCTCCTACATCTATAAACACACCGTCTGGCGGTAAAAACTTCATGATTTTCTCACTAACCTTTGGCTCCCAACATCCATCTTGAGCAATAAAATCATCTACACAACAATTTCGATAAGGATTAATTACTATTTTAAATTTTGTTTCAAAAATTGATATGTTTTTTATAAAACTCTTTCCTTTATTATATTTATAACGATAGTTAAACCGCTCCCACCGCCGAAATTTACGATAATATTCTAAGGCAATTTTTGGTACTAATCTTTTAATGTCTTGTTTTGTCATAACTATAAATATTTTAAAATGATAACCTCAAGATCTTGATAAGTTTGAGATAGAAGCAAGTCTAATTGTTGGCATAAATATTTTTCGCCGTTATATACATCTAAGGCAATTGAGACAAAGAGATTATATTCATATAAATTTTTCATATCACATTTTATCACCAGATAAATCTAAAATACTTGAGCCGAAAAGCTTCTTTTGTTGATGAACAGACTGTGGTGCAAAACAACGAAACTTCAAACCTCGCAATCTTCGTGCTCGATTAGGCAAATGATCTGCCGTATAAAGTATTGGTTTTGTTAGTGAGTGTAGTTTTTTTGCCCCTTCTAAACTCAGTAAATACGCCCCGGCAAAATATACTGGGCGGTAAAAACGGACTGGACCAGGGTTCCATTGTTTATACCAGTTTCGAAACCCTTCCCAAAAAGACAAGGGGATTATATATAGACCTTTAACTAAACTATAAAGAACATAAGTAAAAGCATGTACGATACTCAACTTATTTTTTTCTGCCGTAATATATATAACGCCGGAGAACCACTGCTTGATAAATGCCAACCCAACAATAACGTAATCGAATAAAAGATACTCCCACTCTTTATTACTAATGATTTCTTTTTCTATAATTGCTTTAAAATTTTCTGGCAGCAGTACATCATCTTCTAAAACTAAAGTATATGGAATGCTTTCTTCAATAATCTTTTGTAACACTTGAGCATGAGAAAGAGCACATCCAATTTCTCCTGGAAGCATGGTGTAACCGTTGGTTTTTATCGAAAGCACCTCGTCATATTCTTCTTTCGTATATTTATACTCTTTTCCCAAAACAGCTGCATGGCGTCGATACTTTATACCGATCTGGTCTAGCTGTTGAGCCATGAAAGACATACGTTCTGTGTCTTTATTAAGATTAATAACGAACGTTGTAAACATATCTTTAGCTGAATAGGTGCTTTTAAGCTTAGTCGTTATTAATTTTTTATTCGTAAAAATTTGTCGGAATTACCAAAAAGATAAATGTTTAGTGTACGATAAGAACAGAGATCACACACTATTTAGCATTGTTTTTTGTTTTCACACACATAATCTGGTACGCGTACTCAGGATGATTCCTGGCGTATAGTTGTGTAAAGTCAACAAGTATCTTGCGTATTATTCGCACAAAGATGTTTGCGTCGTCTCGTTTTCTCCACAAGAACTTTATATTCCAGACCCACTTCATGCCACTCACACCAATAACTTGATAGCCGTATTTTTGCATCTCTGCTACTTCCCAACCAGATCTATGTACTTGCCATGGATTGCCATCGTGTTCATCTTGAGGAATAAAGCCACGAGGGGTAAAAATTATAATTTTATGCTTTGCCACCCGTTCCATTTTCTCCATCATCACCAAACCCTGTTCTTTCGTAACATGTTCAATAACGTCAGATGCGAGTGCGCAATCAAATGAATTTTCACCAAACTGTTCTTCTATCTTATCTACAGATATCTCATGATACTCGTTATGGATACCGCGTTGCTTTGAAGCCTCGATTGCTGGAGCGTAAATATCTACTCCTACATGATAAATATCACGTGGCAAGTACTGGACAGGAGAATCTACTCCACAGCCGACATCAAGAATGCTCTTACAGCCCTTTGTTTCTCTTTTTAGTTCTTCAACATATGAACCGAAAATATTATCATGAACTTTTCGCAGGAGATTTTTCATTTTATTAAAACTTATTGGTAACAATCGTATCAGCAACAGAATAATAACATGAAACACTTAAGTGCTGCACGGTGTATTTCCAGCATATAAACCAGGTAAAATCCATCATTATCAGCTAGTTAGTGATTTAATAATCTTCATTATACCCATACGCCTGAGTACTTTTCTAACTTTGGCAAACGACACCCAAGATTCAGCCCACTTATTGTCAGTGTAAGCCAGTAATAATTTTTCTGCTGTTCTCTTCTCCCCATCATCACACGGATTAAAGTATTGATAATTATAAACTTCGACATCGTCGTAGGTGTTCTTCGCTAAAATATCAGTTACGGTTCTTGGTGAAGTTCTTTCTGTACTATAAATAACATCTGCATCATATACTGCCAAAATATCTTTGATCACCTGGTGTCCGGGCACAGCCCCGATCACACCCGCAGCCACAACTCCATCTTTTGTCTTACCAAAAAATGCAGAGTGAGTAAGGAGTGGATCAAATGATTTTAATACTTCCGTATCTGTATCTAAATAAATACCTCCTTCTTTTTCTAGAGCCCAGAAACGGATATAGTCTGCAGCAAACGCCCACTTCTTTTTTTTGTACATTTCTCTAACATAGTGGTGTTGCATTGGGCTGTTCACTTCGTTCCAAAGCTTTATCTCATAATCAGGTAAATATTTTCTCCAAGAAGCAATGCACTTTTTAGCCAATGGTGTTAGGGGTGAGTTCCCCACCCAAACATAATGGATTGTTTTCGGAATTACTGGGACAGTATTCATACACTTATATTACCATTCCAAACCTGGAAAAGTTATTTGAGAAAGAATTATCCAGTAAGTAGACTAAATATTAAGATAATTAGACTCTTTTAGGGCTAAATTTGGCTGATTTAAGCGTTTTTTGGTGCCTCTGGTACTTCTGGGTCCATTTCCCATTCTACGCTTAGATTTCGACTTAAAATACGTGATAAGACCTTTACGTCTTGGCGATAGTAATCCTTAAGGTATTTTTCTAACTCCGGAGAAAGCGGCATGTTTCTAGCAGTTACAGAAGCTGTTTCGGTAGCAATCACTGGTGTCCTGAAACGACGCATAAACGAGACGTAGGCGTTTTTGAAAATGTTTTTAATGCCAATGATTGTTCGCTTGATGATACCCGGTCGTTTTAAAGGATCCTCTACTTCTATAGGCACTAAATGGACTATGGGCAAAGGTACAAATACAGGATCAACACCTAAGTAAGTAAAAGCATTTTTCATCACCTTCAGCGGCTCATCACGTACATCTGACGCTAAGATTACCAAAAGGTCGTTGGTGGAATAATAACTAAAGTAATGGACCAATTGTTTGCCATAACAAGCTTCCCGCAAAACCTCAGGGTTTTGTTTTAAAAATAAAGTGAGTGATATTTTTGGTGAGATAGCTCTACTTCGTAAAGCTTCAACGTACGCCACCCTCACACTGACCAAGGGATTTTCAATTATTGCCATCAGCTTAGCAGTTGAGTATGTTCGAGCAATCAGAGAAGCGGCTTGGGTGCTTTTAAGATAACTACCAGCTAACTCGCCTTTTATTTGTCCAAGCTCAGGCCTAGGAAAATGTCCTTCATACCAATCTATCCCTTCAGTGAATTTTTTGATATCACTAAAGAAATTTACTGCTTTACTAGGAGTAACAATCTGAGGATGTAGTTTTAGATAAGAATAAAAAAGCGGAGCAGCACTCTTAGAGCCTAGGCCGATAAATGAAATTGAATCTCTTTGAGCGTGCATAATTTAGTTCACTAATTCTAACTTGCTTTACTACTTATGTCTTCAGTAGTTTCACCAGTTAAAAACAAAACGTCCTCAATACTTTTTCGATAAGCTGTTTGATACTTGAACAGATTTTCATGGAATCTAGTATTGATAATATTTTGGGCTGCAGCGGCTAAATTTTTTCTCAGCATAAAGTCATTCATCAGAAGGTTGAGTCGTAAGCTAAAATCATCGATATCTCCCTGTTCACAAATAAGCGCTGATTCCCCGTCAACAAAAACATCCTTTCTAAAATCTGTCTGGGCTAAAATCATTGGGATTCCGGCCGCTGCTGCGCGCAAGACTAATTCTTCGCTTTCTGGCGTTGTTTCCGGAACAATAAGTACATGAGCTGATTTTAAGTAGGTAGTGTCGTCTTTGGTTTTATTATCGAAGATCACTTGCTTATCTACTCCTAGTATCTTGGCTCGCTCCATAAACTCTGACCGATTCTTGCCTTCCCCCTTCACGAACAAGCCAATGTGTGGGTTTCTAAGACCAAAACGGGCAGCATCAATCACCTGATAAGCCAGACTGGCTTGGTCTAACTTTCCGATATATAAAATACTAAAGACTAAGTCGGGATATCTTTCTTTTAGGTCTTCTGACCTAGGTCGTTCCAAAAGAGATTTGTAATTATTAAATTTTGGTAGGACTTCTAGATTTTTATCTGAAAATTTATTACTTAAATAATTATAAAGAGCTCTGGTGGCTGTACGGATACTACTGGTTCTAGCTAAATTAAAAAGAGCTAAATGCCGTCGCCAATAGTTGGGCTTGCTAGCCTCAATAAATTCTTTGGTATTAAAATCTTCTAGCACGTGAACCTGTACTGGCCGACCATATTTTTTACCCAGTGAATTGGCGAGGTAAGCACTTTCATAAGGATCACGAGCAACGATGATATCTGGACGAAAACCGTCTGCGAATACTAACTGATCTTTCACTAACTGTTTTCCCTTAAAAGGCGTCTTCCACCAAGTATAGTCACTGGCAATATAAAGCCACATATTTTTTGAAAGGCGTAATACTGGATTACGAGGCGGGATTCCTTGGCGCAGGATTAGAATATGAACCTCATCAAAAAGATCAGATAGGTTGATGTATCCATCCAGAGACTGCTGGGTTGGATTTAGTAGCGTCTCATCCTGAGAAATAAACAAAACCCTAGTCTCGTCACGAGTTGAGGTAGCCTCAAAGAGCGGTTTTTCATTGATAGCTTCATCGACTGAGACATACTTCGTTGGATCTTTTTCCTGACGTTCTTTTTCCAGGATATAGTCCAAAGTAGCTTGCTCATACTCTGAAGCATTAATATGTGAAAGATCTTTACGCGCCATAACAATATTAGTATACCGCGCGCGAAGAAAAAATTAGTCCAGTGTTTTTTCGTCTTGGGATAATTAGTTTATTGAAGTAAGAGCAAGTCTGTTAGCTCTCGAGCTAAAATATCAGAATCATGTCTGATCAGACTGCGTTTAACCATATCTCCGCTAGCCAGAGTAATTTCTTCTTCTGACACTAACGGCAGAGCTTTTATAGTACAGACTCCATCAACGCAGTTATTTAAAATCGGATGATCTCCTTCAGTCCGATATTTTTCTAAAAGTTCTTCGTTAAAGGTAGAGTTGTTTATCAATACTGCGTCAGGTATTCGCCCAATATGTTTGATGATTTCGTCAACATGCTCAGCGGCGTGCATGCCAATAGTTTGTCCGCGCTTGGACATTAGGTTGCAGACATAGACAATCATTGCCTGACTCTCATTCACTGCCTCCCTGAAACCTGAGACGACACAGTTGGCTAAGATACTGGTGTAGAGATCACCAGGACCAAAGACTAACAAATCCGCTTCCCTTATAGCTTCTGCTGCAGCGCTAGTAATAAAAGACTCAGGACTAAGACTAAGTCCAACAATGCGAGAGTCAGCTCTTATCTCAAGAGATTCTTCGATTTCATTCTCACCTACTACAACCAGACCATCATCGTAAGTGGCCACCAATTGAGTATTGTCGGTAGTGACAGGAATAACTCTACCTGACACTTTTAAAATATGAGCAGCAGCGTCAATGGCAGCTACTTCACTTCCTAAAATATCAGTCAGGGCTGTTAAAAATAAATTGCCGAAGTTGTGCCCTTCTAGACCCTGTCCGCGATCAAAGCGATAGAGGAAAAGTTGTCGCATCAATGAGTCATACTGATCCCCTTCAGAGGCTAAGGCTGTCATAGCGTTACGTACGTCACCAATCGGTAACTGTCCGAACTCATCGCGCAATCTTCCGGTTGAACCACCAGAATCAGCCATACTAACTACCGCTGCTATATCAATATCTTTAGCGTATTTACGTAACCCCCTAAGGACTGTATGTGTACCAGTTCCACCACCGATCACGACTATCTTTTTCTTATCCATACTTATGTATAACTAAGTAACTACAAAATAGTCACTTTACAAATTTTCTAAATTATCTTCTGAGTGTTTTTTAGTATTGAAAACAATAAAGGCTAGCGACAACAGAAGCAGTACTACTAAGGCTAGGTAAGGCCAGCGGGAATTGTATGGGGTTGTGGCGGATTTTTCTGTCTCAGAAAAATCCGCCCCAACTGTCACCTCTTCTTCTATTGGCAGATCAGTACTAGCCTCAGCTTCTTTGGTAGCAAAAAAGAAATTATTATCTGCAACGGTTTTTGTAACTACTGGACTGGAGATAGTCTGACTCGATACTACTACTGGATCTGGCTCGCTGTAGCTAGTAGTAAAATTGGGCAGGTTGGTCGAAGCGACCATATTTTTCTTAGTGTCATACAAGGCAACTAAACTTATATTACTCTTCCCAACTTTTTCCTTGGGAACTGTGATAGTCGCTTTACTTAAAATCACACTCCGTGGAGGCAAAACTAAAGTTTTGCCTCCACGGAGTGTGTACCCTGATACATCTACCGCATACGCGGCATTGTTATGTATTTGTATATCTCCGGCTTCATTTTTAGTTAGGGAAAAAGTTACCGGTAAAACAGTGATTTCTTTTTCAGAAACTTGCTCAACCTTCTTATAGACTGCCCGTACTGTCACCAAGTATTTTCCAGGATAAGCATAAGTGTGAGAGACGACCTTACCACTAGTAGCGTTTGTATCACCGAAGTTCCAATCATAGCGGACCAATTTGTCTCTCTCGTCATCAACTCCAGTCATCTTCACCTTAAACGGAACGTGTTGATTGACGTAAGCGACTGACTGAACTTCAGGAGTGACAACCATTTTTGTCTCAGTGTTTTTTAAACTCACTGAATCGGAAGTTTTCTTGCTACTACCAGAACCGCCTCCGCCACTACTTTTGGTTGTTGTCTGTTCTTCAGTTACAGTATCGTCTTCTCTACCGCTTCGGTTTACTTGTCCTGGAGTAGCTTCATCAGTAACCCAGCCGGCGGAACTATATTGTGCTGTTTCTTTAGTGGTATTGTCTCCCCCAATATTCTGCCAATTCTCTCCTCCTGAGGCTTGGTCGACGATACTTCCACTTTGATTTTTTAAGACTAAAGTAGCGCCAGTATTTACTAAGGCTCCGGTATAAATCAAAAAAGCCGTCCCTGAAGCCGACTCATCACTGGTTCTCTCTAAGACAGCGTAGGCACTGGCAGCAATACTACCTGTGAGTGAAATATTCAAATTCATTCCGTCACTTAGAGTCCAGCCGTCTACACTGACTGTTGCTCCTGAATTATAAAGTTCAATCCATTCATTATTAGCAGAACTTGAATCTCCCATCCAGGCGACTTCGTTGATAGTCACTGAAGCTAGTGCTGCTTGTGTACTTAAAGTAAACATCGCTAGAACTAGTGTAAGTAGACGCATAACTATGAGGCAAAAGGTGAACGATGATTATTGGCGTCCTTGAATAATTTCTCTATTTTTTTTGGTGACAAAGGATCAGCTCCGTCATTCCTCTTCTCATTTTCCAAGCTAGCAAAAGCGGCCTCAGTCTCGGCCATCAAACGTTCTAATTCTTTTTTTTCTGTCTCTTTTTTATTATCTACTTGCGGCTGACTTGAGACTATTTGTTTTGCTGGAGTGTCATTAGTCTTATTTTCTTCTACCTTAGCCTTTTGCTGATCTTCTGCTTTTTTTAGGACATCTGCTAAGGCACTGCGCAAGTCAGAGGAGTGAGTTGATTGATTTTTGCTGGAGTTTTTTTGTGTTTCTTTTTTACTATCTGTTGGTGGTGGTATTTTATTTGTCGGCTTACTCTTATCTTCCCCGCTAATTTTTGCTAGCACCGAACGAAGATCTTCTGCAGAACGGTTAAAGTTTGCTGGCTGATGTTTTTTGTCCGATACCGTCTGATTAGAAGATTTTGATTTACTATCTACTGATGATCTCTGATCAGGTTTAGTAAAAGATTTTTTATCATTATCTGTCTTTAAACTGTCATTGGCTGCACTAGTATTTTGCGGCTGAGTATTATTTTGCGAAGGGTTTTCTGGCTCTGACTTAGTAGTAGTTGTGTTTGAAGCTACGGATTTAGTTCCACTAGTTGAATTCTCTTTCTGGCGCTTTTCAGCATTTTGACTGTTGTGTTTTTGGACACTCTCCTTCTTTACTGGAGTATGGATGTCAGCTACTAGCTGCTCAACTTCCGCTCTAGGCTTGGTGTAGTTTTTCCTACTAGCAGCAATCGCTACATCTTTGTATGAGATATGTGGTGCAGCTATTGGTGGCAGCGTAACAGCTGAAAAAGGTTGCGAACCAACGCCATCTATCATCAGCGTCAGGTAAACTTGAGCGAAGCCCAAGTTGACCATATCAGCTGCTAAGAACCTTGGGGTAAATACTGTTTCAAGTACTTCAGCGTCAAATGGACCGACTCTGAAAGAGACAGTTGTCCCAACGTTACCAAAAACAGCATCTCTCACCTCCTCCTCCATCTGAGCAATGTACTGGTGCGCGATGATTAAGTTCAAGTGATACTTACGCGCTTCAGAAAGAATGTTGGCAAAAGTCGCGTTAGCAAATGACTGAAACTCATCTACATAAAAGTAGAAGTTCGGCATCTGTTTCATTTGCGCCACTGGCAGGTCTGCCCGACTCATAGCAGCCAAGTAGATACGAGTCGTCAACATCGAACCAAGTAAGTTAGCGTTTGTCTCTCCTACCAGTCCTTTAGATAGGTTCATGATGAGAATTTTTTTCTCATCCATAATCTTTCGAATATCAAAACTGGAGTGTGGTTGACCAATGATGTTTCTGATCAAAGGATTACCGGTAAACTGTCCGATTTTGTTTTGAATAGCTGGCAAAGCTTCAGCAGCAAATCTCTCAGTATAATTAGCAAACTCATCTACCCAGAAAGCTTTTACAGCCGGATCCTTACAATACTCCACTACTTTCTTGCGGTATTCTTTATCAGAAAATATTCGGTTAACCGAAAGCAAAGTAGTATCTGGATACTCAATCAAAACCAAAAGTGCGTTGGTAAGAATGTACTCCATTCGGGCACTCCAAGCATCAACCCAAATCTTCTTAAAGGTAGACATCAAACCCGATACCACTAAGTGACGCTTGTCTTCACCAACATCCTCCATGACGTTAAATGAAATAGGGTTGGCCATATCAAACGGCGCGAAATAGACGACATCATTAAGACGATGTTCAGGAATATAATCCAACAAGGTTTCCGCCGCTGAACCGTGAGGATCAATAAAAGCCATTCCTTCACCGTTTTGGATATCTTGAGCAGCCATGTTTTCAAGCAAGGTAGACTTACCCATACCTGTCTTCCCAACCACATACATATGTCGTTGTCGATCTTTAGCCTTAATACCAAAAGCCGTTTGTTGACCACGAGCATCAGTTTTAGCGAAAAAAGTTATTTTTTCCGGATCAAAATTCATACTCAAATTATAGCAAACTAAAATGTAAAAACCTTTACTCTACAAGAATAAATTTGAAAACTATATCTCCAACGTTCCTGGTGCTTTCAGAGCCGCTTTAGTGTAAATATTTGAAGGTGCCCAAATCATAAAGCTCATCACTCCTGCATCATAACTAGCTTGGATTTGTGTTCGTACTGCTACTGCATCATACTCACCTCCATAATCAAAGTCTTGAATCCAAGTTCTTAGTCTGTCAGCGCCAAAAACTGGCTTTGTGTAAATTGCTGGAGTAGAAGTACCAACTCGTTCATGTAAGAAACCTTGCATTCTCGTAGTAGAAGCTTGCATACGCTCTACGCCACTTTTCATAGCGTGATGCACTATCTGGTATGGAACTAGATTTGGATTACCTAAACCAAGATAATCATTTGGATAGTGAGACGGATAAACCATTGGTGCAATAAAATCAAAGTAAGGAGCAGCTCGCTCTTGAACCTGGCCAATAGATAAGTCATCGAAGTTAGTGGTAGTCATCCCAAAGAGATCTGCTGACGTCCATGGAGTAGAAGAAGCTCTTCCAGTGTTCTCGTGTTTGTAAGCAGTAAACTTACTCTCGTCATCCAATTGTTCATTTAGATATTTAAAGAAAGCTTCTAGATTTGCTTGTTTATCTCCCGGCCAATCTGAACCAGCTGTATGTGGGAAAGAAATGTTTTGCATATCGCCATCACTTGGATAACGAACGTAATCAAAGTTTAGCTCATCAAAGCCAAGATTATAAGAATCGATTGATAAATCGATAATATGATCCCAGTATTCTCTGGCAGCTACATCAATAAAGGATAGACCCTTTCCATCTTTCCAGTTGGTCACGCCATCAAGTTTCTTAACTGCTAAGTGCGGAGACTGAGCTGCTTTAAATGGATCTTGAAAGACAGTGATCCGACCCGCTACAAAAACGTCTTGTTCATGCAGTGTTGCTATCAGTTCGCGCATATCTCTAGCACCACAACGAGCGTCTTGCCAAGCTGGTAACCAAGCTTGGTTTTCAGGAGCAAACGAAATAGTCCCGGAGTAGTCCTTGATATCAATAATGACACTGTTGATTTCTGTCTCAGAAATCAAAGCTATCAGTTTATCCCGAAAACTTGGAGTACCGGCCACACAAGAAGTCATGTAAATGAACTTTTGTTGCTTGGGTAATGGGACATGTTTTACCACCGGACGGTTGTCGATCACCGGTTCCTCGGTTTTTTCATCTACTTGCGCTAAAACTTGTGCACCGACTGCATCGTTTTTTTCATAAGCAAGGTCTGCACGCGACCAAGAAACATTGCTTACTAAAGCAATTAAAACTACAAATACCGTGAGACCAATGCCTAGGTACTTAATCATATACTCTTATTTTAACTCACGTTCTTCAAAAAGCTGCTTAGTTGTCTCCACAAAAGAATCATCCCCTCTTTCACCGTTACCATAGTCAATCCTCGAGTAATAGAGTGAACGACGAAGTAGATAACCAACCAGAATCAAAAGTACTCCGGTAGAAACAATAGTATATTTCTTCCAGTCTTCTGGAACTCCCAAAAATGGGACTAGGGTCAAAACAATTCCAACCAAAAAGACTAATGTTTCTTTAGACATAAGCACAGTATACCGTAACTGTTAGAAAATAAAAAATTTAAACCTTTTTAGGACAAGAAATCGACAATAACGACAAATTCGCCTTTGATATGGTCAGGGTGGTCAATAAAATACTGAGCGACTAAAGCGGGATCACCTTGGACAATTTCCTCATGCATTTTGGTTAATTCACGAGCTACAGTTACTTGAACACTTTCAGGTAAAAACTTTATTAATGAGTCTAGGGTTTTTTGAATCCGGTGCACTGACTCAAAGAAGATAGCTGTTTCCTCCCTTTCTGCCAGAGCTTTAAAGAAGGTTTCCCGACCCTTCTTTTGTGGGACAAAGCCTAAGAATGAAAACTCGTTGCCGATGATACCAGCAATCGAAAAAGCAGTAGCAACTGCTGACGCTCCGGGAATAGCTTCTATTTTGATACCGGCCGCGCGTGCTTGTTGTACCAAAAGTACACCAGGGTCACTGATGCCTGGCGTACCAGCGTCAGAGACCAGAGCAACCTTTTGCCCCGCTTCTAGATCAGCTAGTACCTCCTCATGTGTTTTAACTGACGCATGAGCGTCATAACGCTTCATTTTTACCTTGATACCGTGGTGGTGCAATAGTTTCCCTGTCACCCTAGTGTCTTCACAGAGAACGTAGTCTGCTTCACCAAGAACCCGCAGAGCGCGCAAGGTAATATCCTCCAAGTTACCGATTGGGGTGGCTACGATCGAAAGCAGGCCTTCTTTTTGAGTCATAATCTAAACAGCCTAGCACGCCGCCATAATTTGAAAAGCCGCTAGCAAAAGGCTGGCGGCTTTTCAAGTAAAATTCGAGAATACTAAGAAGTCAGTAAGGTGGCTACTTCGGTTACATCTCCTGCCCCCATGACCAAAACAACACCATCTTTAGGAGTAGTATCTTTAACGCTTAATGCCGCAGCGCTATTAGTCTCAAAATAAAAAGCTTCTGTCCCAGATTTATTTATAGCTTCTACCAACTGTTCCCCACTTACTCCACTAGTATCTTCTTTTCGTGCTCGATAAATTGGCAACATAATAACTCGGTCAGCTTTGGTTAGCGCTTCAACAAATCCATCAAAAAATTCTCGAGTACGTGTATATAAGTGCGACTGAAATACAACTGTAAGGTGTCGGTCTGGATACTTCTCTCGCATTCCAGATATCGTAGCTACAATTTCGGTTGGGTGATGTCCGTAGTCATCGTAAACTGGTACTTTTCCAAACTCATTTACAAAGTCTCCTTTATATTCAAATCGGCGCCAAGTGCCAGCAAAATTCTCAAGTGCTTCCACTACTACTTTTTCTTCTACCTCAAGAGTTACAGCTACCGCTTTAGCTTTAGCTGCATTAAGCAGGTTATGCATCCCTGGTTGTTTGAGTGCGAGCTTTAAGTCAATCTGACTTCGTGAATCAACGACAGTGGCTTTAACTCCTTCCAAGACCGTTATGATATTTGGATCACTGATGTCAGTCACAATATAGCCAGACTCTGGAACCTTAAGAGCTAGTTCATGAAAAGCTTTTTGAACTTCGCGCAAGTCTTTATAAAAATCAACGTGGTCTAATTCAAGGTTAGTAATCACTAAAATATCCGGTTCTAAAAATAAGAAGTCCCGCTTGTATTCACAAGCTTCAACAATAGCGTACTTACTTTTACCAGACCTAAAGTTACTGCCAGTCTTACTCCTCAGTGAACCCACAATCACTGTTGGGTCTAAACCAGCTTCTTCAAAAACATCAGCCAACATAGCGGTTGTAGTGGTCTTGCCGTGAGTTCCAGCTACAGCAATAAGGTAGTAAGGATTGGCAACTACTCCAAGAGCAGCAAAATAATTCATCATCGGCACCCCAAGCGCTCTGGCTGCCAACATTTCTTCATGATCTGCAGGCATTGCTTCGGTGTAGACGATCAAATCAATATCTTCTTTTATATTCTCAGCTACTTGTTCAAAAAATAACTCAACCCCTAAGTTGGCTAGCTTATCGGTAATAATTGAACTTTCCCGGTCACTACCAGAGACTTCTTTTCCTTCATGAACAAAAAACCGCGCCAGAGCAGACATACCAATGCCTCCAATACCAATAAAATGAATTTTTTTAGCGTTTGCGAGTTTCATGCTATTTTTTACATTGTACTACAGTAACGATTCTGGTGTTGGTTTTGTCTCGTCTGTAGCTAGGAAGTGTGATGACTGTGCCGGTATTACGCTCATCAAAGATTGCCCCCTCTGGGAGACATGACGCTACTGCCTCTCTAAAATGAAAAATGATTTTCCCTTTCTCGTACGTAAAGAACTTTTCTCCAAATTTTGCTGTAATAGCGTTGAAACACGCGTCTTTTTGAATCTCAAAAGAAAATAATAGGGGTCCAACAAAAACCTCCACTTCGTCACTATTAAATTTTGCCAACATCTTCTCAAGGATGCCGAGACAAAGCCCTCTCCACCCAGCATGTACAATACCAATTTTAGTACTATCGGCAAAACACACTGGTGCGCAATCAGCTGTGGTAATTCCAAGCTTTAGATTAGTGTTTTCCGTTAATACACCATCGTAACCTGTCAGATCTTCGTTTCCTGTCTTAACAAAAAATAGCGAATTTTCATGAACGAGTCTGGGCATAATTAATCCATCATGCATTCGCTCCTCCGAGACAAAGAAACTTACTTCCATTTTCTGCAATCTGCTATTTTCCATATTTATTGAGCGCTTGAATAAAAGTTTCTCCTCTTTCTTCAAAGTTTTTAAAAAGGTTGTAGCTTGGTGCGGCTGGTGACAGCACGCAAGACTTACCTTTTTCAGTGTGAGCGTAAGCAAAAGCCACTGCCTCATCTAGTGAACTTGTATGTAAGACATTGAAGCCGTCTTCTGAAGACAACATATGTTCTCCGCTCTCAGGAAATAAGACAATATTTCTAACGTTTTTCTCACGCAAGATTTTTTCAAGTCTTGAAAAATCATACCCTCGGTCGACACCACCTAAAATAATAGTATCAACATTTTGAAGAGCTTTAATAGCCGCTATAGCTGACTCAGGTGTTGTCGAGATAGAGTCGTCGTAAAACTCAATCTCACTGAAAGTACCTACATGCATCAAGCGGTGTGGTAGGCCGATAAAGCTTTTCACCACCGCTTCAGCTTGAGCAGAAGTTACTCCAAAATGTTCCGCTACACTGTAAGCCAATTCAACATTTGCTTTCATATGCTCTCCACGCAATGACTTATTTTCTATCTTGAATGATAAATCTTCAGGAATTATTTTAGTGCCCCGATTTTCTGCCGCCCATCCTACTAGCTCAGGAAATTCTGGCGAGTAGATAAAGACATCTTCTGCTTTCTGGAAACGAGAAATATTTTTCTTTGCGTCATAATAAAGAGCGAGAGATCCATGGTAGTCCAAGTGTTCTGGAAAAAGTGAAGTAGCTACAGCGATATGTGGCGAGACATCGAGGTCTTCTAGCTGGTAACTTGAAAGTTCAATCACACAAAGCTCTTCATAGTCTACTGGTGCGCCCAAGAGACTTTCTAGCATTGGTTTTCCGATATTACCTAGGAGTCGCGCTTTATGTCCGGCAGCAGTCAGCATCTCATGAACTAAAGTAGCGGTAGTACTCTTCCCTTTACTACCAGTAATACCAATAATATTTTTAGTAGGGACCAAGCTAAAGAAGATATTAGTCGCAGTTGTATACTGACGTGTAATCAGTCTTCCAGGTAGACCTGCAGTCTTGATAACCAGGTCGTAGTCATGTTGTTTCTCTAAGTAATCCTGATCAGTCTCCTGATCAGCAATACCGATCCTGAGTTCAGGCATATTTGCCTTGAGCCATGCTTCGGTTGTCTTTCCTTCACGAGCATACCCCAAAATCAAAACTGAGTTCATTCCCAGAAAACGAAACTTTGTAGGTACTGTCTTCGCTTGCTGTACCTTGAAGACTTCGTCAGACAAAGTGACTGCGTCTAAGAGCGGAGTCAGCTCTTTAACTACCAGAGTATCTCCCCAATTAGCTTTTGCCATCGACAGAGCTAATTGTGATTCTTCGAAGGTTCCAACACAATCGAATGGCTTCATAGTGCCAAAACCAAGTAAGTCTTTAAAGAGCAGCACTAGAGATTCTTCGGTAAATAAATTCTTGGGGAATATTTTTAATAGTTCTTCAGGCTTTAAAAAAGCTGAGAGGAGTAAAAAAGCAAAGGCGCACTTTGGACACTCACAACACCAACGCTCTCCACCATGACTATGAGCGAAGTTGCGATTACAACTTGAGAAGGTCTCAAAGTATTTTGATCCCAACTTAGTAAATTGCTCAACAATTCTCAGTTCATAAAATGGACGCAAAAGGGAGAAATATTTGATATCAGTGGTTAGTGATTGACTAACATAATTTTGAAAAAGCTTCTCAAAGACTTCCGACTTACTCCACTGATGGTTAACCTCTTCTCCATTTTCTACAATAGTGCCAAAGCTACTACTAAATTCATTGGAGACAACTACATAAGCTTGTTGCTTTATAGCAGCTTCAAGCACACCCAGGAAGGCATAGACGATCGAGATTGGTAAATGACCAGCGTAACTACCTTTTATCCCTTGGTATAGCTTAGGGTCTAAAGTACGCTCCATGAGACTAAGCTCTACCCCAGCCATCTCTCCTACTTCTCTAGCCACCTTATACTCCTTACCAGTCTCCAAAATAAATCCAGTTCGATCGTAATCTTTCAGTAACTCTAGAGAGACGATTGAGTCTTTACCGCCACCGATCCCCACCAACACCTTTTTTAAGTCAGTTTTAATTGAACTAACTGTTCGCTGATAGTCTGACTCAGGACTAAACTTCGCCATGTCTTTTTTAGCTAAGTTATTTTTATACAAAAATTCACTCAGGCCTTCAGTGTAGATGATGTTCCAAAAAGTTGTCTGTTCTGGAGAAAGTTTAATATCTGTTTTAAATTGTGCCGGGCAAAATAACTTATAGTAACTAATTCCTAAAATAAGGTGGAGGTCTTCCAAGATAGCCGTAACAAAATCGTTTGGTAAAGCAGACAAAGAACCTAAGCTAGGCGCAGTTATTTTCTCGGTAAAATCTAGCGATTCAGAATCACTAAAATGAGTCTTATAGGTAAAAACGAGTTCGCTCGTTTCAGGCAAAAATTGCCTCGAGACAAACTCAAAAATAGTGGCTTTTTTTGGAGAAGTAGCCTGAATATCCATAAAAGAATCATACCTTATAGGGCCTACAAAAACAAAAAGTCCCTTCTGCGGGGAAAAACAGAAAGAAGATTAAAACTGTTGCTATACTTAAGCTACTTATGCAACCAAAAAAATTAGAGCACTATAAATATTTCACCCCAATCGCTTGGACCTTATGTATTGGCTTTGCTGGTTTTGTTGGACTGATAGCAGTAGAAGCAAGTGATGCTATCGAAAGACTAGAATCGAGCGACCTAAGTTTTGAAGAGCGTTTAGAAAATGTTGAAGCTGCTGTCGGAATAGATCCTTCATAAATTATATAGAACTAACGAACCCCCGACACAGTCGGGGGTTCTTCCGTTTTGACCGATCGGACAGAGCTTACCAGCCTGCCTTTGCGTTCTTTCCTTCCTCTTGCGAACTGATTTCTTCAGGCGTGGCAGGCCGAAAGAATCTCGGATCTTGAGATCCCTCAATCCCTTGCAGGTAAGGCCGTCCCGACTTTGTCATCCTTTCGAGCGGCAGAAAATCACCGGTCGTTTTGCAGAACCACAAGTCTCCCTTCTTGTGGCGTTTTGGAGCAAACAAGTTTCGCAACCATGTAAACATGGCCCATCCTCCGCTCTGACTAGACAAACCTCAGTATATGCAAAAATGTGGTTTTGTCTATTGTCCTGAATACCCTTACATTTTTTACATATATTTGCTATAGTAGCGAGCACTTGCGGAAGTGAGGAATAGAAGCCCGTGTGCGCGCGAGCTGAAAATTACGTTTAGTAATTTTCCCGATCGCATAGCGAATCGCCGATGTTTACGAGGCGATAGGGAGTTGGCAAATCTTAACCTTAGTAACCAGTAAGTAAAAACCCTCGAAATTTGTTTGTTTAATTTGTGCGCGCTTAGCTCAGTTGGCTAGAGCATTCGACTGATACTCGAAAGGTCCTAGGTTCGACCCCTAGAGCGCGCACAAATTACGCAAGCGACAAATTTCGAGGGTTTTTGTTTTATTTAAAATTCAAAAAAGTAAATTATAAACAATGGGTCACCCTAGGTAAGATATTTTAAAAAATGAAATGTGAAAAGCCGGCGGTCTCGAATGAGACCGACCGGCTTGTACGTTTTGCGTGCTTCATTTCTGCGCGAGAGCCTGTCTGAATTCTTTCGAAACAGGCACATCCAGGAGCAGTGACAATTGCTCTGGAGTCTTGACTCCCTTTGGCGCGTAGCGGAGGTCGTAGACACCTGCGCACGGTACCAAGACGTTGTTGTTGTCCCAGACTGCAATACAGACGCCTGTCTGGCGGTCAGCATAGCCAACCGGGGTGTCCAGGGAAAGATAGATTCCAATCCCCAGCAACCCAACAACTCCCAACGCGTACAAAAATACTATTACCTTGTTCATAACCCCTCCCTTGGGGTCGTTGATCCAAACCTAATAATATCACATATTAAGGTAAAAGTCAACTGTCTATTTCCTCTTTTCGGTCTTTATTTGTGCGCTATACTAACTAATATGAAATATATTACTGCCCTCTTTGTCTTTGCTTTCTTGTTTCCGTCTGTCACTTTTGCGCAATCAACTCTAATTCAAAATGTAAATTGCGTACTCCCTGACGGATCTGAAATAATAATTTCCCGCGGTGATTGCCAGTCGCGTGGTGGGTATGAAGAAGGCTCACCATCAGTTGGACAAAACTCAAACACCTCCTCACAACAAGGTGTTCAACTACTAATCGTCAACACTACCCAGTTTGTATTAGGAACACTAGTTCCCTTCCTTTTTGGTTTAGCTTTTCTGTTTTTTGTTATCAATGTTTTTCGTTACTTTATTCTTGGCGGCTCAAATGAAGAAGGTCAGAAAAAAGCCAAAGCTCTCGCTATCTACGGAGTTGCCGCTTTTGTCTTTTTGATCGCCTTTTACGGGATTGTTAATCTTTTAGTTGATAGTACAGGTCTAGGAGGAGAGGCTCCCTCAAGACCAGACTATATTGAAAAGTGGTGTGAGAGACAGTATTCATCTGGACCACCAACAGCAGACGTTCAGAGAATCTGTGGATCTTAACAAGTGTCAGTAAACTAAATGGCTTATATTAAAGGGTAACGGCGTAGCCGTCACCCTTTTCACTCAAACCAAATCTGCTGTATAATAGAGATAATTAATCAGTCATAATTCAATTTATTTTATGGGAGCAGAAAGTTTTAATACACCACCAGCTAAGCAGGATTACGAACACGCTTTAACGCCAAATCCAGATGGTGACGGCTTTGATCTCAATCAAGAAGTTATAGACAAGCAAGAAGAGCTTGCTGCCCTTAAATTAATGGCAGCACACAGATCATTGCCAAAAGTACTGAGACTACAGGCTGTAAAGATGGCTCAAGAAAAACATGGAATTGAACTTATTTTAGATGACAGTGAAGAAAAACCAACTTTACACTAAATTAAATAGTGGGTAGTGTGACTACCAAAAAAGCACAGCAAGTCTTTCAGACTTGCTGTGCTTTTTCTATACTTTTTCTTTAGTTTAAATTTCAACCACGCAAAAAACCGCCAATTGGCGGTTTTTTGACGTATGCAAAAATTTGCAAAAGGAGGTTCCATCAATGATGGAATACGCTCTTTTGTCTTATTCTAAAGTCCGGTCTTTCCCTGGAGTCTGACACCATTTTAGAGGATTAGTGTCATTCCTCGTTATGTGCTCAATTGAGGCACATAACATCGACCAATTAGCCGTGAAGTTATAGGGTCACCCCTATAATCCGACGTATCCAATTGGAATTAATCCACGACCAGCTTCCGCTAGCCGTGCCTTGTTACGACTT